>NZ_FMCI01000003.1 GCF_900091845.1 Streptomyces sp. SolWspMP-5a-2 | reverse complement strand
CCCCCGCCGCGCCCCGCGCCTGCCCAGCCAGCCGCCCCAGCTCCTTGGCCACGGCCGACCGCTCCCGGTCGGCCGCCCGCCGCGACTCCGCCAGTTCCTCGACGGCCGCCGCGCTCTCCCGGCGCCGCTCCCCCGCCGCCCGCTGCTCCCCGGCCAGCTCCTCGCACCGCACCGCCAGCTCGGCCAGCTCGGCGGCGGCCTCGTCCACCGAGGCGCGCACCTCCAGCAGACTCGGCGCCCCGGCCGACCCGCCGTGCGCGAAGTGCGCCCCGAGCAAGTCCCCCTCAGCGGTGACGGCGGTGAGGTGCGGCCGCGCATGGACCAGCTCCTCGGCGTCCTCCAGCGTCCCGACGACGACGATCCCCCGCAGCATCCGGCGCACCGCGGGCAGCAGTTCGGCGGGGGCGCGGACCAGGTCGGCCGCGTACCGGAACCCGGCGCGGCCGCCCACCGGGTCGACGGCGCCGGGGGCGGGTTCCTCCGGCGCCGAGGCCAGCAGCAGCGCGGCGCGCCCGCCGTCCTGCTTGCGCAGCAGCCGGATCGCGTCGGCGGCGGCCGCCGGGGTCGTCACCGCGAGGGCGTCCGCCGCCGCGCCGAAGGCCGCGGCCAGCGCCACCTCCTGGCCCGGGGTCACCGAGAGGAGGTCGGCCGCGGGACCGAGCAGGCCGGTGAGGCGGTCCTTCGCGTCGAGCAGGGCGCCGGTGCCGTCCTTGCGGCGCAGGCCGAGCGCGAGGGTGTCGTGGCGGGCCTGGGTGGCGGCCCGGCGCCGTTCGGTCGCGGTCAGCGCCTCGCGGGCGGCCGTCAGGTCCGCCTCCGCACCGGCGAGCCGCTGCCTCAGCTCCTCGTGCCGGGCGGAGCGCTCCGTGTCGTGCGCGTCGAGGCCGTCCACCTCGGTCTGGAGCGTCTCGTACTCGCGCTGCGCGGCGGCGGCCCGCTCCTGGGCCTCGTCACGGGCCGAGGCCAGCCGGTCGATCTCGGCCTGGGCGGCGGCGGCCCGCGAACGCGCCGCGCCCGCCTGCCCGTTCAGCCGGGCCAGCCCCTCACGGCGGTCGGCGATGGCGCGGGCGACGTCCTTGAGCCGCCGCTCCTCGACGGTCAGCGCGCGCTCCAGTGCGGCGCGGTGCTCGACGGTGTCCTCCAGGGCCCGTTCGGCTGCTTCGAGGGCCGCGGCCAGCTCGGCCTCCTGCTCCCTGACCCGGGCGGCCTCGCGCTCCATGTCCTCGGGGTCGCGGCCGCGGCGCTCCTCGGGCGGCGCGGAGGTGGCGCTGGTGACCCGGGCGTCGGCCAGCGACACCGTGCCGCGGACCCGTTCGGCGAGCTGGGAGAGGTCGTACCAGGTCTGCTGGGCGCGCTGGAGGCGCGGGACGAGCCTGCGCACCTCGTCCTCCAGGAGCGCCTCGCGCTGCGTCGCCTTGCGCAGTTCCTGCTCGGCGGCCTCCTTGCGGCCCTTGAGCGCGGCCTCGTCGGCGACCTCCAGGTCCAGCGCCTCGCGCAGCCGCACCAGGTCGTCGGCGAGCAGCCGCAGCCGCGCGTCGCGCAGGTCGGCCTGGATGACGGCGGCCCGGCGGGCGACGGCGGCCTGCCTGCCCAGCGGTTTGAGCTGGCGGCGCAGTTCGTCGGTGAGGTCCTGCACCCGGGCGAGGTTGGCCTGCATCGCGTCCAGCTTCCGCAGCGCCTTCTCCTTGCGCTTGCGGTGCTTGAGGACCCCGGCCGCCTCCTCGATGAAGGCGCGGCGGCCCATGGGGTCGGCGTGCAGGACGGAGTCGAGCTGGCCCTGGCCGACGATGACGTGCATCTCGCGGCCGATGCCGGAGTCGGAGAGCAGGTCCTGGATGTCGAGGAGTCGGCAGGTGTCACCGTTGATCTGGTACTCGCTGCCGCCGTTGCGGAACATGATCCGCGTGATGGTGACCTCGGCGTACTCGATGGGCAGCGCGCCGTCGGAGTTGTCGATGGTCAGGGACACCTCGGCGCGGCCCAGCGGCGGGCGGCCGGTGGTGCCGGCGAAGATGACGTCCTCCATCTTGCCGCCGCGCAGCGACTTCGCGCCCTGCTCGCCCATGACCCAGCTGAGCGCGTCCACGACGTTGGACTTGCCCGAGCCGTTGGGGCCGACGACGCAGGTGATGCCCGGCTCGAAGCGGAGCGTGGTCGCCGAGGCGAACGACTTGAAGCCGCGCAGGGTCAGGGCCTTGAGGTGCACGCCGCCGGACTCTACCTTCCGGCGGTATCCCGCTCCACGAACGCGCGGTTCCCCGCGGTTTCGCCCGGGAACGCGCAGGGCACATCAGACGGTGAGACGAGTGGGCGGGACGGGGGCAGGCAGGCCAAGAAAGAAGGGACGCCGAAGCGTCCCTTGCAGATCTGACGGACTGAGCGGTTGACACGGGCGGCCCGACCCCTGCTGTGGTGCAGGTGATCAGGTGAGCGCAGGCTCCGCCTGGTGTGCGTCGATGCTCTCGAGAAGCGATTCGTGAGAAGCGGCAGCCGTCAGTGCGTCGTTCTCGGCCTGGATCCGTCCGAGCTCGGATTCCAGGTCCTGGACACGCTGCTGGAGCCGTCGCATCTCGGCGAGGAGTCGCGGGTCGGAGCCGCCGACGTAACCGAGAAGCGCCTTTGCCATGATGGATGGTCCTCCACAATGAGTGACCGACCGAAGCGGTTGGGTCGTGAGGGAATCGCACCCGCGATGCTTGGCACTGTTCTGTTCTGGTGCCGTTCTGCCATGCCAAACAGCTAAGGTGCGCGGGGCTTTCAGCGTCTCACCAAAAAGTTTGACGGTCAACACGATCACGCCCCGTATTGAGGGGCGACCCGGTGCGCGCGGCCGGTGACAGGCTGCGTCGTCTCTTCCTCGGGGCCCCGCGGGCTGCGTCGATCAGTCGTGTCCCGGGAGCCTGCCACTTCCCCCGGTTCTTGGCAACCACCAGGTCACCGCCGTTCCCGGCAGGTGCCCATGGCATGGGCACGCCGTCCCGAGGAGGCCCGGGGCCGCCCTCGGTCAGCGCATCGCGAAGCCGTCGTAGCCGCCCCGGGGTGTGTCCCAGATCTCGGTGACGCCGTCCACGCGTCCGGGCGTGTCATCGCCCTGGAGCCAGTCGAGGAGCCCCTCGCAGCCGCCCCTGGCGCCCTCGGCGACCACCTGGACCCGGCCGTCCGCCAAATTGAGAGCAAAGCCACTCAGGCCGCCGATCTCCAGGGCCTTGGCCCGGGTGAACCAGCGGAAACCCACACCTTGGACGTGTCCGCGCACCCAGGCGACCAGTCGTACATCCTCGCTCATGGAGGAAACCTAACGGCCCAATGTCGCTCGGGACACATCCGCCTCCCTCGCCATGCGGTACCGTCCCGACCCAATGAATCTCATATGAAACCCACTCCATCGAGTGAGTTTGGTTGACCGGGGGGACGCGTCGACCGCGATGACGAGGAAGGCAAGGACATGGGACGCCACCGACGCTCCGCCGCCGGCCGCGCCGCCACGGGCCGCGCCACGGGGGTCACAGCGCCACTCGGCCCTTACCCGGGCGGGAACGCTCCGCTGGACTCGCACGACGTCGGGCACGACGCGCAGGACCCCCGCGCCGGGGGCCCGCAGGGCGGTCGCCCGCTGACCGACGACGGCCAGGCCGCGGCCTCCGCGCGCAGCGCCGCGTACCTCTTCGCCACCGAGGACGACTTCCGCACCGTCTTCCCCTCGGACGGTTTCTCCCCCGACGGCGGCCCCGGCGCCCACCGCCGCCGCAAGAAGCGGGTGGCCACCCCGGTGCGCACCGGGCTGCTGGGGGTCTCCGCCGCCGTCGCCCTGGGCACCGTCGCGGTGGCGACCGGTGCGGTGCCCGGCCTCGACAACTACAAGCTCGGCGGGGGCGGGGGCGGCGGCCAGAAGGCACAGGCCGCCGCGGGCCTGCCGACGAACTCGGCGACCGAGCAGGGCGGCACCTCGGGCAGCGCCCAGAGCCACGACGGCGGCACCGCCACGAGCCGGGACGCGCAGCGCGCCGAGTCGCCCTCGCCCGCCCCCTCGACCTCCTCCCCCGCACCCAGCAGGACGCCGACGGAGAAGCCCTCGGCGACCCCGACCGAGAAGGCGCCGGAGACGACGCCGACCGAGAAGGCGCCCGAGACCAAGGCCCCGGCCGCCGAGCCCACCCAGGCCGCCGTCTCCACCCAGGCCGCCGCCGAGGCGGAGGTGCTCCGGCTGGTGAACGAGGAGCGGGCCAAGGTCGGCTGCTCCGCGGTGGCGGCCAACAGCGCGCTCACCGGGCTCGCCGAGGACTTCAGCCAAGCCATGGCCGCGCAGGACTTCTTCGACCACACGGACCCGAGCGGCGCCACGCCGTGGGACCGGGCGGCGGCGCTCGGCATCAGCAACCTGGGCGGCGAGAACATAGCGCGCGGCCAGGCCGACCCGGCCGCGGTGATGGAGGCCTGGATGAACAGCCCGGGGCATAAGGCGAACATCCTGAACTGCGACTTCAAGACGCTGGGCGTCGGCGTGCAGTTCGGCTCGGGCGGCCCCTGGTGGACGCAGGACTTCGGCTACTGACCGGCAGCACCGTCGCGTGTGGGCCGGGACCCGGACAGGGTCCCGGCCCACACGCCGTGGTGGGACCCCGCCCGTTCCGGCTCCCGGCCCAGCCCAGGCTCGGCTCGACCAAGCACTAACTCCTGGTTAGCGCAATCTTCTGGTGAGCGCTGCACTCCAGTACGCTTGAAGGATGAACCGCATCGACGAGTGCGCGACGGACCCGGCCCTCCCGTACAACGTGTTCGCGAAGGCCTGCCCCTCGCGCGGCACGCTGGAGCACATCACGGGCCGCTGGGGCGCCCTCGTCCTCGGCGCCCTCTTCGAGGGCTCGCTGCGCTTCAACGAGCTGCGCCGCCGGGTGGACGGCGTGAGCGAGAAGATGCTGTCGCAGACCCTGCACGCGCTGGAGCGCGACGGACTGGTGGACCGCGAGGCCCAGCCCACCAACCCGCCCCGGGTGGACTACGAGCTGACCCCGCTCGGCCGCGAGGTCGCCACCCGGCTGCTGGCCCTCATCCACTTCCTGGAGGGCAGCATGGACGACGTCCTCGACGCCCGGCGGCGCTACGACGACGCACGCGGCGGACGCTGACAGCGCGGGCAGAAGTAGCTTGACCGGTTCATCCACGGCCGCCGCGCCATCGGCGTCCCGCACCGGCGGCAGGGCAGCCCCTCGCGGCCGTAGGCGTCGAGCGAGCGGTCGAAGTAGCCCGACTCCCCGTTCACGTTGACGTAGAGGCTGTCGAAGCTGGTGCCGCCGACGGAGAGCGCCTCGTTCATCACGTCCCGTACGTGGCCCAGGAGTTCGGCGGTGCGCGGGGCGGTGAACCCGGCCGTGGGGCGTTCGTAGTGGACGCGGGTGCGCCACAGGGCCTCGTCCGCGTAGATGTTGCCGACGCCGCTGATCAACGACTGGTCCAGCAGGGCCCGTTTGACGGTGGTCCGCTTGCGGCGCAGCGCCCGGTGGAAGGCGTCGTCGTCGAAGAGCGGGTCGAGCGGGTCGCGGGCGATGTGCCCGATGACATCGGGCAGTCCGTCGGACGTGGTGTCGTGCAACGACAGCCCGCCGAAGGTGCGTTGGTCGACGAAGCGCAGCTCGGTGCCGAGCCCGTCGTCGAACCCGACCCGGATCCGCAGATGTTTCTCGGCCGGCGCGGTGACCGGCTGCACCAGCAACTGCCCGCTCATGCCGAGGTGGGCGAGGATCGCCTGCCCGGTCTCCTCGAGGGGCAGCCACAGGTACTTGCCGCGGCGGCTCGGGACACCGATCCGGTGGCCCTCGATCCGGTGCGTGAAGTCGTCACCCCCGGCGACATGGCGGCGGACGGCGCGCGGGTGCAGCACCTCCACGCCGGCCACGACCCGGTGGGCGACCCACCGTTCGAGACCGCGCCGGACGACCTCGACCTCGGGCAACTCGGGCATGCGCTCCCCCATGAGGTGCTGACGCACGAGCCGAGCGCCCGCCCCGGACGGGGTGGGCGCTCGGTGTGCTCTGTTCGTTCGCTCCGCTCAGGCGGAGACGGCCGACGGACCTTCACCGTCGGTCGCGGCCTCGGCCTCGTCGGCGGCCGGTCGGGCCGCCTCCTCGGCACGCGCGTCCGCAGCGGCCCTGATGGACCTCCAGGCGGACTCGGCGGCCTGCTGTTCCGCCTCCTTCTTGCTGCGGCCGGTGCCGGTGCCGTACGAGACGCCTCCGACGCGGGCGGCAGCAGTGAAGGTCTTCTCGTGGTCGGGGCCGGTCTCCGTGACCAGGTACTCGGGGACGCCGAGCCCTTCGGTCGCGGTCAGCTCCTGGAGACTGGTCTTCCAGTCCAGGCCGGCTCCGAGGTTCGAGGACTTCTCGATCAGCGGGTCGAACAGGCGGTGCACCAGTTCGGAGGCCGCGTCGAGGCCCTGGTCGAGATAGACCGCGCCGATCACCGCTTCGAGGGTGTCGGCGAGAATGGACGCCTTGTCCCGGCCGCCCGTGCCCTCTTCGCCCCGGCCGAGCCGGATGAAGGAGCCGAGTTCAAGGCCGCGACCGACCTCCGCCAGCGCACGCGAATTGACCACCGCGGCCCGCAACTTGGCCAACTGGCCTTCGGGCAGGTCGGGGTGGGTGGTGTACAGCGTGTCGGTGACGACGAGCCCGAGCACGGAGTCCCCGAGGAACTCCAGCCGCTCGTTCGTCGGCAGACCGCCGTTCTCGTACGCGTAGGAACGGTGGGTCAGCGCGCGCACCAGAAGGGCGGACTCAAGTCGGTACCCGAGCCGCCCTTCCAGAAGCGTGTGGGACGAGGCCGTGCTGTCCGATGGGCCGACCCCGCTCGCGCGGGGAGAATTCTTCTTCGCCGTGGACACGGTGCCTCTCACCAGCCGCTCAGACCTCGAGGACCTGGCGCTTGTTGTAGGTGCCGCAAGACGGGCACGCGATGTGCTGCTGCTTGGGCTCGTGGCAGCGCTCGCACGCAACCAGGGTGGGGACCGCAGCCTTCCACTGCGACCGGCGGTGGCGCGTGTTGCTGCGCGACATCTTCCGCTTCGGAACAGCCACGGCTACTTCTCCTGCTTCTCGGCGGCGCCTGCTGACCCGTCGCCGCTCATCTCGTCCTTCTCGCCGTCCTTCGTGGTGCCGGCGAGTCCCTGCAGTGCCGCCCAACGGATGTCGACGGCATCGTGGTGGTGTTCCGGGTCGTCCGCCAGCCGCACTCCGCACTCGGAGCACAGACCGGGACAGTCGTCCTGGCACACCGGCTGCATCGGCAGTGCGAGCACCACCGCATCACGCAGCACGGGTTCGAGGTCGAAAAGACCGTCCTCGATGAAGAGCCTGTCCTCGTCTTCCTCGGCGTCGTCGGCCGGTTCCGCTTTGGGGCGGCCCCGGTCATCGGCGTCAGGGTACGAGAACATCTCCTGGAAGTCCGCTTCGAGCTGCTGCTCCAGCGGCTCCAGACACCTTACGCACTCCCCCTCGGCCGACGCACGGGCGGTGCCTGTGACAAGCACCCCTTCCATGACCGACTCGAGCCGGAGTTCGAGTTCCACCGGGGCGCCTTCCGGCACTCCGATGACTCCCTGGATGCCGAGGTCCCGGGGGGCGTCGATCGAGCGGGTCAGGCGCTGCATCGCGCCAGGACGCCGCCCCAGCTCGTGCGTGTCGAACACGAGCGGGTTGCGGTGGTCGAGGCGGGCGTTCAGGGCCATTCCTGCTTTCGATCTTCTCAGCTCAGGGACGCGGCCCGTCGGTGTGCTCGGGCAGCGCTGATCGCGGACGTACACGCGACCGAAGAAACAGGATACTGGACCTTTCGCCGTCGGCCCAATCCGGTGCTCCGCTACTGGCCGCGGCCCTGCTCGTACGCCCGGAGCTGCTCGGCGCTGATCATGCCGGTGTCGAAGAGGCTGGTCTCGTCGAGGGCGTACCCCTGCTGCTGCGCCTGCTGGGGGCTCTGCTGGGCGTCGTAGCTCTGCTGCTGCCCGTCGTAGCCCTGGTAGGCGGCGTAGGGGTCGGCCTGCTGCGGGTAGCCGTACGCGTCCTGCTGGCCGTACCCCTGCTGCGCGTAGCCCCCGGCCGACCCGGCGTAGGGGTCCGCCTGCTGCTGGTAGCCGTACACGTCCTGCTGCGGGGCCTGCGCGGCCGAGGCGTAGTCGGGCTGCTGCCGCGGCTGCGCGGCGGGCTGTCCGGCGGGCGCGGGGTTGTCCCGCTCCGCGAGGGCCGCGAGGTCGGCCAGGTAGTCGGCGTCGCTGGAGTGCTGGAAGGAGGTGAGGTCGTCGGCGAGGGCGCCGAGGTCGTCGCTGGCGATCCGGCCGTGCAGCTTCTGGCGCCCGCGGCCGACGGCCTCCAGGGTCTTGGCGAGGACGGCCTCGAAGGCGCCCAGCTTGACGTCGACGTAGGCGTCGGCGTCACGGCGCAGGGTCTCCGGGTCGTGGCTGCGCTCGGGGGCGTCCTCGTCCTCGTAGCCCTGCTCGTCGAGGCCGGGGCCGGTGCCCAGGAGCTTCTCCCGGCCGCGGCCGACGGAGCCGAGGGTCTTGGTGAGGACGACCTCGAAGTTGGCGAGCTTGGAGTCGACGTAGTCGTCGGCCTCGGCGCGCACCTCCTCGGCCTCCTGGCGGGCCTCGGCGAGGATGCGGTCGGCCTCGTTCTGGGAGCGGCGGGCGACCTCGGTGTCGGAGATCAGCGAGCCGCGTTCGGCGTGCGCCTGCCCGATGATCCGGTCGGCCTCCTGGCGGGCCTGCTCGACCATCTGCTCGCGGTCGCCGATCAGCTCCTGGGCCTGGGCCAGGGAGCCGGGCAGGGCCTGGCGCACCTCTTCGAGGAGGGCGAGCAGATCGGCGCGGTTGACCACGCAGGACGCCGACATGGGCATGGCTCGGGCATGGGAGACCGCCGCGACGATCTCGTCGAGCTTCTTCTGCACGTCCACCGTGTGCTCGCCACTCTCTACAGGGGTGTTGGAGACGGACGGGACGACTGTAGCCCCATCAGTCCTTGCGCAGACGCGTGTTGAGCGCCTCCAGGACGAGCGGGGGCACCAGGTGGGCGACGTCGCCGCCCCAGGTCGCCACCTCCTTGACGAGGGAGGAGGAGAGGAAGCTGTAGGTGGGGTTGGTGGGGACGAAGAGGGTCTCGACGCCGGACAGCCCGTTGTTCATCTGGGCCATCTGCAGCTCGTAGTCGAAGTCGCTGACCGCGCGCAGTCCCTTGACGATGGCGGGGATGTCCCGCTCCTTGCAGAAGTCGACGAGGAGCCCGTGGAAGGACTCCACGACGACGTTGCCGTACTCGGCGGTGACCTCGCGGATCAGGTCGATCCGCTCCTCGATCTCGAAGAGCCCTTTCTTGGACTGGTTGATCATCACGGCGACGTACACCTCGTCGTAGAGGCGTGAGGCGCGGGCGATGATGTCGAGGTGTCCGTTGGTGATCGGGTCGAAAGACCCGGGACAGACGGCGCGGCGCACTAGTGATCCCTCGCTCTCCGGTCCGGTCATCGTGCGACGTCGCACGTAGAGGCGGCGTGACCGTACCAAAACGTTCCCTCGCCGTAGCGGCGGGCCCGGACCGGCTCGAAGCCGTCGGGCCAGCCGAACGCGCCGCCTCTGGTGCTGCGCTCCACGGTGACGAGGGCTCCGGCCGCGAGCCACCCCCCGGTGCGGAGTGTGAGGAGGATCTCCCGAAGATCGTCGTCCAGGACGGCGTACGGGGGGTCGAGGAAGGCGATGTCGTAGGGCTCGCCGGGGGGCGCCGTACGGACGACCTGTTCGGCCTTGCCCGCCCGCACCTCGGCGCCCGGCAGGCCGACGCTGCGGACGTTCTCCCTGATGACGCGCGCGGCGCGGGCGTCGGCCTCGACCAGCAGGGCGTGCCCGGCGCCCCGGGAGAGTGCCTCCAGGCCGACCGCGCCCGACCCGGCGTAGAGGTCGAGGACGCGCTCGCCGGTGAGCGGGCCGCCGAGGAGGGACTCCCAGGTGGAGAAGAGTCCTTCGCGCGCGCGGTCGGAGGTGGGGCGGGTGCCGGTCCCGGGCGGAACGGCGAGGCGCCGGCCACCGGCGGTGCCGGCGATCACGCGGGTCATGTCGGGGGTCCTTGTCCGTGGGCGACTTCTCGCGGTCAGTCTGGCAGGCGGCCGGGGGTGCCCGCCCGGCGGCGACCGGGCTCCCGCGGAGCGGCGCCCGCGGCGGCTCCCGTCCCGCCCCGGCACGCCTTGTTGCTCAGCCCTTCTCCAGGTAGCCCTCCCGCTCCTCGTCCAGGAGGGCGTCGAGTGCGGTGCGCAGGCCGGGCTGGGAGGTGAGGTCCGGGTCGGCCGCCACCAGGGCCGTCGCCTCCTCGCGGGCCTGCGCGATGACCTCCTCGTCCTCGATGACGGACAGCACCCGCAGGGAGGTGCGGGCCCCGGACTGGGCCTGGCCGAGGACGTCGCCCTCGCGGCGCTGTTCCAGGTCGATGCGGGACAGCTCGAAGCCGTCGAGGGTGGCGGCGACGGAGGTGAGCCGCTGGCGGGCCGGGCTCGCCTCGGGCGTCTCGGTGACCAGGAGGCAGAGGCCGGGTGCCGAACCGCGGCCGACGCGGCCCCTGAGCTGGTGGAGCTGGGAGACGCCGAACCGGTCGGCGTCCATGATGACCATCGCCGTCGCGTTCGGGACGTTCACGCCGACCTCGATGACGGTGGTGGCGACCAGGACGTCCGTGTCGCCCGCGGCGAAGCGGCGCATGACGGCGTCCTTGTCGTCCGGCGCCATCCTGCCGTGCAGGACCTCGACCGTGAGGCCCTGGAGCGGGCCCCCGGCGAGCTGGTCGGCGACCTCGAGGACGGCCAGCGGGGGCCGCTTGTCCCCGTCGGGGCCGTCGGCCGCCTGCTTCCTGGCCCGGCCCTTGGGGTCGTCGTCCTCGTCGCCGATGCGGGGGCAGACGACGTACGCCTGGTGGCCGCCCTCGACCTCCTCGCGCACGCGCTCCCAGGCGCGTGCCAGGAAGTGCGGCTTGTCCGCGGCCGGGACGACATGGCTGGCGATCGGCGAGCGCCCGGCGGGCAACTGGTCGAGGACGGACGTCTCCAGGTCGCCGAAGACGGTCATGGCGACGGTGCGCGGGATCGGGGTGGCCGTCATGACGAGCAGGTGCGGGGGCTGCTTCCCCTTGCCGCGCAGGGCGTCGCGCTGCTCGACGCCGAACCGGTGCTGTTCGTCGACGACGACCAGGCCGAGGTCGTGGAACTGGACCTTGTCCTCGATCAGCGCGTGGGTGCCGATCACGATGCCGGCCTCCCCGGTGACCAGGTCGAGCAGGGCCTGGCGGCGGGCCGCCGCGCCCATCGAGCCGGTGAGCAGCACCACCCGGGTCGCGTGGTCGGCGCCGCCGAGCATGCCGCCCTCGGCCAGCTCGCCCATCATCTCGGTGACGGAGCGGTGGTGCTGCTGCGCGAGCACCTCGGTGGGCGCGAGCATCGCGGCCTGCCCGCCCGCGTCGACGACGGCGAGCATGGCGCGCAGCGCGACCATCGTCTTGCCGGAGCCGACCTCGCCCTGGAGCAGCCGGTGCATGGGGTGGTCGGTGGCGAGGTCGGCGAAGATCTCCCGGGAGACCGTCCGCTGGCCGTCGGTGAGGGTGAAGGGCAGCCGGTCGTCGAAGCGGGTGAGCAGGCCGTCGGGGGCGGGTTCGCGCGGGACGGCGGGGAGTTGGGCGTCGTCGTGCCTGCGGCGGGCCAGGGCGACCTGGAGGACGAACGCCTCGTCCCACTTGAGGCGGGCGCGGGCGTCGGCGATGTCGGCCTTGGTGCGCGGGCGGTGGATGCGGGTCAGGGCGTCGGGCAGGGAGAGCAGCCCGCGGCCCGCGCGCAGGGTGTCGGGCAGCGGGTCGACCGCGTCCCGGGCGGCGGGCAGCACCGTCTGAAGGGCCTTGCCGATCTTCCAGGACTCCAGTTTGGCGGTGGCCGGGTAGATCGGGATGAGGGCGCCCGCCCAGCTCTCCACCGCCTCGCCCGCGCCCTCGACGCCGTCGACGCCCTCGGGGCCGCCGGGTTCGCCGCGCAGCAGTTCGTAGGCGGGGTGGGCGAGTTGCAGCCGCCGGTTGAAGACGGAGACCTTGCCCGCGAACATGGCGCGGGTGCCGGGCAGGAGTTCCTTGTGGGGCTTGTGCACGCCGTTGCCGAAGAAGACGAGCTGGATGCGGCCGCTGCCGTCCGTGATGGTGACTTCGAGCCGCTGGCCCTTGCCGCGCGGGGCCTTCGCCGAGGCGAAGGTGTGCAGGCGGGCGTCGGCGACCATGGCGACCACGGTGGCGTGCTCGTCCATGGGGAGGTCGGCGAGGTGGGTGAGCTGGCCGCGCTCCTCGTATCTGCGCGGATAGTGGTGCAGGAGATCGCCGACGGTGCGCAGGCCGAGGTGCTCGGCCATCACCTTCGCGGTGGCGGGGCCGAGCACCGACTTCAGCGGCTGGTCCAGTGGTTCTTCCAGTGCGGGCACGAGATCCATTGCACACCACGGGACTGACATCGCCGTATACGTCCCCCGAAACCCCTGGTCAGACGGCTCGTTCGGGCTCTAGGATGACGCGCTCCGGCCATCCCCCGCGGTACCGCCTCACACGGGACCGCCCGACCCCGCGCCGTCGAACCTCCCCCCACCGGCGCTGCGACGATGGACTCCCAGACCTCACAGTCATCCCAGCCCCTGCCGTCACCTCACACCTTCCAGGTCGACCTGCGCGGTCTGGTGGACCTGCTCTCCCATCACCTCTACTCCAGCCCCAGGGTCTACCTGCGGGAGCTGCTCCAGAACGCGGTGGACGCGATCACCGCCCGCCGCGCGGAGCAGCCGGACGCCCCGGCCCGGGTGCGGCTGCACGCCGAGGCGGGCGCCCTGCGGGTCGAGGACAGCGGGATCGGGCTCACCGAGTCGGACGTGCACGCGCTGCTGGCGACCATCGGGCGCAGTTCCAAGCGCGCCGAGGGCATCCAGGAGGCGCGCGCCGACTTCCTCGGCCAGTTCGGCATCGGGCTGCTCGCCTGTTTCGTGGTAGCCGACCGGATCCGGGTGGTCAGCCGCAGCGCGCGCGTCCCGGACGCGGCGCCGGTGGAATGGACGGCGAGCGACGACGGCTCGTACACGGTGCGCACGCTGCCGGACGCGGCGCGGCCCGAGCCGGGCACCACCGTGCACCTCACGGCGCGGGCCGGGGCCGCCGAGTGGCTGTCGCACGAGCGGGTGCGGGCGCTGGCCGCCGACTTCGGGTCGCTGCTGCCCTACGACGTGCGGGTGGGCGAGGAGGCCGTCACCGAGGCGCCGCCGCCCTGGGAGCGCGCGTACCCGTCCCCGGCGGCCCGCCGGGTGGCGCTGGCCCGGCACTGCCACGAGCTGTTCGGCTTCACCCCGCTGGACTCGATCGAGCTGGACGTGCCGCTGGCCGGTGTCCGCGGGGTGGCGTACGTGCTGCCGTCGGCGGTCAGTCCGGCGCAGCGGGCCACCCACCGGGTGCACCTGAAGGGCATGCTGCTGACCGAGCGGGCCGAACAGCTCCTGCCGGACTGGGCGTTCTTCGTGCGCTGCGTCCTGGACACGGACAGCCTGCGCCCGACGGCCTCGCGCGAGTCGCTGTACGAGGACGAGACGCTCGCGGCGGTGCGGGAGGCGCTCGGCGAACGCGTCAGGTCCTGGCTGACGGCGCTGGCGGCGAACGACCCCGAGCGGCTGTCGGCGTTCCTCTCGGTGCACCACCTCGGGGTGAAGTCGCTGGCCAGGCACGATCCGGAGATGCTGCGGACGATGCTGCCGTGGCTGCCGTTCGAGACGACGGACGGGCAGCTGTCCCTGGAGGAGTTCGCGCAGCGGCACCCGGTGGTGCACTTCACCCGGAGCGTGGAGGAGTACCGGCAGGTCGCGCCGATCGCGTCGGCGCAGGGCGTCGGGGTGGTCAACGGGGGCTACACGTACGACAGCGAGCTGGTCGAGGCGCTGCCGTCGGTGCGGCCGGGGACGGTGGTCGCCGAGCTGGACGCGGACACCGTCACGGCCCACCTGGACGACGTCGACCCGGCGGAGGAGCTGGCGCTGGCCGGTTTCCTGGCCGCCGCGCGGGCCCGGCTCGACCCGCTGGGCTGCGACGTCGTGCTGCGGGCGTTCCACCCGCTGTCGGTGCCCGCGCTGCACCTGGAGGACCGGGCGGCCCGGCACGAGCAGGCGCGGGCGGCGGCCGAGGAGGGGGCCGACGACCTGTGGGCGGGCATCCTGGGCTCGCTGCGCGGCAGCGCGCCCCGCGCGCGTCTGGTGCTCAACCATCTCAGTCCGCTCATCCGCAGGATCGGTTCGCTGGACGACCGGGAACTGATCGGCACCGCGACGGAGTCCCTGTACGGACAGGCCCTCCTGATGGCCCGGCGTCCGCTGCGGCCCGCGGACACCGCCCTGTTGAACCGCGCGTTCATCGGGCTCCTGGAATGGGCGACGCACGGCGAGGACGGTCACTGATGAGCGGGATCGACGGGAGCGGCGGCATCGCGGACTTCGACGCGCTGCGGCGCGCACTGGCGGAGAACTCGGAGCGGCCCGAGGGCCCGGCGCGCAACGCGCGCGCGGAGGAGCTGCTGGCCGCGGCCGAGCGGCTGGACATCCCGCTCGCGGTGATCGAGGCGCTCGGGCACCAGCTGAAGGTCTACAACTACAGCTCCGAGAAGGACAAGATGTTCGTCCCCTTCGCGCGCCTGCTGCGCCTTTGGGACGAACGGCCCGGTGACTTCGACGAGTACGAGACGCATTCGCTGCACTGGGTCTTCAAGTGGATGTCGTCCGGCATGCTCGACCAGCCGCATGTCCCGCTGGCCTCCATAGAGAAGTGGCTCGGCGAGATGGAGCACCGCTACCGGCTGGCCGGCCACTCCGAACGGGCGGTGCGCGGGGCCGAGTTCACGGTCGCCGCGCACCTGGGCGACGTCGCGCGCGCCGAGCGGGCGTACGACGCGTGGCTTGCGGCCGACCGGGACACGATGGCCGACTGCCACGCGTGCGAGCTGCACGAGCAGGGCTGGTGGCGGGCCGAGCGGGGGCGGGACGCGGAGGCGCTGGAGCTGTGGCGGCCGGTCCTGGAGGGCGAGTTCGGCTGCGCGCACGAGCCGCACGCCGTGCTCGCGACGTCGCTGCTGCCGCTGCTGCGCCTGGGCCGCGCGGACGAGGCGCGCGCCAACCACCTGCGGGGCGTGCGTCTGGTGCGCCCGATGGAGAGCATGCGGTCCGCCTACGCGGAGCACGTGGAGTTCTGCGCGCTGACCGGCAACGAGGCACGCGGACTCGAACTGCTCGCGGAGCGGCCCGCGTACTTCACCGACACCGGGCACCCGCGCAGCGCGTACGACTTCCACTGCGTGGTGGCGCTGCTGATGGACCGGCTGGTCCTGCTGGGCCTGGGCGGACGGCAGGTGCCCGGCCCGCGGGGCCGCTCGTGGACCGCGCGGGAACTCGCCGGGCACGCGCGCGGGGAGGCGCTCGCGCTGGCGGCGCGGTTCGACGCGCGCAACGGCACCGCGCACCTGAGCGAGCGGGCCCGCGCGCGGA
>NZ_FMCI01000356.1 GCF_900091845.1 Streptomyces sp. SolWspMP-5a-2 | reverse complement strand
TACCGGTCCTGGACCACGTACCCGGAGTGGCGCGGCGGCGCCGCCAAGGGCGTCCGCCCGGTCGCGGGGGACCGGCCCGGCGTGGTGATCGCGACCCCGGCCGGTCGCACCGACTACACCGACCCGCACACCGGCACCACCGCCACCTGGGAGTACGCCACCTGGACCGGCCCGGCGCACCGGCTCGCCGTCCCGGCCACCGAGGTGATCGCGTCCTGGAACGCGCACACCCCGGACGGCACCTGGCTCCAGGTCGAGCTGCGGGGCACCTACTCCGACGGCGCCGAGACCCCCTGGTACGTCATGGGGCGCTGGGCAGCGGGCGACCAGGACATCCGCCGCACCTCCGTCGACGGCCAGAGCGACGGCCGCAGCAGCGTCTGGACCGACACCCTCGCGCTCGACGACGCCTCGACCGGCCTGCGCCTGGTCGCCTACCGGCTGCGGCTGACCCTCTACCGCAGGCCGGGCGGCAAGGCCACCCCGACCGTCTGGCGGCTGGGCGCGATGGGCTCCGACGTCCCCGACCGGTTCACCGTGCCCGCCTCCGTCCCGGGGCTCGCCCAGGAGCTGACCGTCCCGCGCTACTCGCAGGAGATCCACAAGGGCCAGTACCCGGAGTACGACAACGGCGGCGAGGCCTGGTGCAGCCCCACCTCCTCGCAGATGATCGTCGAGTACTGGGGCGGCCGTCTCACCCCCGCCCAACTGGCCTGGGTCGACCCGTCGTTCGCCGACCCGCAGGTCTGCCACGCGGCCCGCCACACCTATGACCACCAGTACGAGGGCTGCGGCAACTGGCCGTTCAACGCGGCCTACGCGGCCACCTTCGACGGCCTCCAGGGCGTGGTCACCCGGCTCGGCTCGCTCACCGACCTGGAGACCCTGATCGCGGCCGGCATCCCGGCCATAACGTCCCAGTCGTTCCTCCCGTCGGAGCTGACCGGCGCGGGCTACGGCACCTCCGGGCACCTGATGACGGTGATCGGGTTCACGGCCGACGGCGACGTGATCGCCAACGACCCGGCCTCGCCCAGCGACGCGGCGGTGCGCCGGGTCTACCGGCGGGCCGAGTTCGAGACCATCTGGCTGCGGACCAAGCGGCACAACGCGGCGGGCAACGTGGTCTCCGGCACCGGCGGTGTCTGCTACCTCTACTTCCCCGCGCGCCCCACCCCCGGGCAGCGCAAGGCGCTCGCGGCGGTGGGCGTGCGCTGACCGGCGCGGTCACCACCGCAGGACACGAGGGCCCCGGGCGACCGGGGCCCTCTCCGCGTGCCGGCTGTGACCAAGGTCTCGGGTGCACATCGCCCGATCGGTGGCAAGGTGGACGCACCGGTGGGGGGTTCCGCCCTGTACGTCCTACTTCAGTGAGCATCCATGAGCGCACATTCAGCCACCGCCGCCCGTCCGCGCACCGGCGGTCCCCGCGACGACGGCCCGCAGACCCTCGAACACGTGCTGGGCTGGGTGCTCGTCCTGGTCGTGGCGATGCTGGTGACCCGGCTCGGACTGCTCTGAGGCCGTCGCGCGGCCGACCCCGCGTCCACCGTGAGCTGACGCACAGGTGACCTGCCATACTGCCAAGGTCCCGCCGCCGCCCGCCCGAGACCAGGTCGAAGTTGAACATCAGCCAAGAGAGCGACGCCGTCCGTCCGCGGGCACGCGGAACCGAGCGTTCGCTGGCCCGCCGCGCCGAACTCATCTCCATCGGCCGGAAGTTGTTCTCCGACACCTCGTACGACGCGCTCTCGATGGACGACATCGCGCGCCAGGCGCAGGTCGCCAAGGGGCTGATCTACTACTACTTCCAGTCCAAGCGCGGCTACTACCTGGCGATCGTCCACGACTCCGTGGCCGACCTGGTCACCTTCGCCGCCAGCGGCCTGGAACTGCAGCCGGTGGACCGCGTCCACCGCACCATCGACGGCTACCTCCGCTACGCCGAGCACAACCAGGCCGCCTACCGGACGATCGTCAGCGGGGGCGTCGGCTTCGACGCGGAGGTGCAGGCCATCCGCGACGGCGTCCGCGAGGCGATCGTCGCCACCATCGCCGAGGGCGCCTACGGCCGCGTCGACGTCTCGCCGCTGGCCCGGATGGGTCTGTTCGCCTGGGTCTGCGGGGTGGAGGGCGCCACCCTCGACTGGATCGCCCGCCCCCGGCTCAGCCGGGACGTCATGCGCGAACTGCTGGTCAAGACGCTCGGCGGGGCCATGCGCGCCATCGAGGAGATCGACCCCGCCTGTCCGGCCCCGGCCCCGGCCCGCCGGGACGGATGACGGAAGGGCGGCGACCGTCGGCCGGCCGCCGCCCCGAGTGCGCTGTCACGGACGTCAGTTGATGGCCTTGATCAGCTCGCCGCCGGTGGTGTCGCCGCTCAGCTCCCAGAAGAACGTGCCGCCCAGACCCTGCTGGTTCTTGTACGTCATCTTCGTGCCGATGGTCGCCGGGGTGTCGTAACTCCACCAGTCGTTACCGCACTTGGCGTACGCGGTGCCCGCCACGGTGCCGGTCGCCGGGCACTTGGCCTTGAGCACCTTGTAGTCGTCGATGCCCTGCTCGTAGGTGCCCGCCGCCGGTCCGGTCGCGGTGCCGCCGGGCGCGGCCTGGGTGACGCCGGTCCAGCCGCGGCCGTAGAAGCCGATGCCCAGCAGCAGCTTCGAGGCCGGGACGCCCAGGCCCCGGAGCTTGGTGATGGTCGCCGAGCTGTAGTAGTCCGCCTTCGGGATGCCCGAGTAGGAGTTCAGCGGCGAGTGGGGGGCCGTCGGACCCTTGGCGTCCCAGGCGCCGAAGAAGTCGTACGTCATCGGGTTGTACCAGTCGACGTACTGGGCGGCGCCCGCGTAGTCGGCCGCGTCGATCTTGCCGCCCGCCGTGGCGTCGGCCGTGATCGCCGCCGTGACCAGGCTGGAGGAGCCGAACTTGGCGCGCAGGGCGGCCATGACGTTGGTGAAGGCGGTCCGCCCGCTGGTGTCGCAGGTGTTGCCGCAGGCGTTCGGGTACTCCCAGTCGATGTCGATGCCGTCGAAGACGCCGGACCACTTGGAGTTCTTCACCAGGTCGTAGCAGGACTGGGCGAAGGCGGCGGGGTTCTTCGACGCCTCGCCGAACCCGTTCGACCAGGTCCAACCGCCGAAGGACCAGAGCACCTTGAGGTTCGGGTGCTTCTTCTTCAGCTTCAGGAGCTGGTTGAAGTTGCCGCGCAGCGGCTGGTCCCAGGTGTCGGCGACACCGTCCACCGACTCGGCGGCGGTGTAGGCCTTGTCGGTCGCCGCGTAGCCGTCGCCCATGGCGCACTTGCCGCCGGTGACGTTGCCGAACGCGTAGTTGATGTGGGTGAGCTTCGCCGCCGAGCCGGAGGTCTCGACGTTCTTGACGAAGTACTTGCGGTCGTAGGTGCCCCATTCGGTGAAGTAGCCGACGACCTTGGAGCCCGCCGCGGCGGGGGCGGCGGCCTCGGACGGGGCGGCACCGGCGGTGGCGCTGCTCGCGCCGGCCAGCAGCCCCGCGCCGAGGACCGCGCAGCAGGCGGCGGAGACGAGGGCCCGGAACCGGGCGCGTGGGGAGGTGAGCATCGGTGTGTCTCCTCGTGGGGGAGAGGGGAACGGGTGCCGATTGGCATGAACGCGGTGAGGCGATGCTCAGCACCGTAGGAGGACTAGACCAGTCGCGTCAATGGTTCGGACCAGGGCGGATCACGCCGGGATCCCGTTTCCCCGGCGCCCGGGATATTCTTGAAGTGAGCGGTCGTTAACTGGTGACCGGGTGTCCCGGATCGGGCATACTCACAGCGCAGAGCCGCTGGTCAGCAGCCTCCGTGACCCGGAGGCGCGAGCCTCGGCCGGTACCTCGTGAGACCCGGCGGATGCGCCCCCACCCGTGCGCCCGTCCGCCGATCTGCCCCAACAGGGAGGAGAGCGTCGCCATGACCGACCGCGCCCCGCAGCCGGTGGACCGCGTACTGCCCACCGACGAGTCCAGGGACCTGATCGCGCTCGTGCGGGACATCGCGCAGCGCGAGATAGCCCCGAAGGCGGCCGAGGAGGAGGACGCGGGCCGCTTCCCGCGGGAGGTCTTCACCCTGTTGTCGCAGTCGGGCCTGCTCGGTCTGCCCTACGCCGCCGAGCACGGCGGCGGCGACCAGCCCTACGAGGTCTACCTCCAGGTCCTCGAGGAACTCGCCGCGGCCCGCCTCACCGTCGGCCTCGGCGTCAGCGTGCACACCCTCGCCTCCTACGCCCTCGCCGCCTACGGCACCAAGCAGCAGCAGGTCGAGCACCTGCCCGCGATGCTCGGCGGCGGACTCCTCGGCGCCTACTGCCTCTCCGAGCCCGCCGCCGGTTCGGACGCCGCCTCGCTGCGCACCAAGGCCGTGCGGGACGGCGGCAGTTGGGTGATCACCGGCACCAAGGCCTGGATCACCCACGGCGGGATCGCCGACTTCTACACCGTCATGGCCCGCACCGGGGAACAGGGGCCGCGCGGGATCACCGCCTTCCTGGTGCCCGGCGACGCCGACGGGGTCGCCGCCGCCGCGCCCGAGCGGAAGATGGGCATGAAGGGCTCCCCGACCGCGCAGGTCCACTTCGACGGCGTCCGGGTCCCGGACGAGCGGCGGCTCGGCGAGGAGGGCCAGGGCTTCGCGATCGCGCTCGCCTCCCTCGACGCGGGGCGGCTCGGCATCGCCGCCTGCGCCGTGGGCCTCGCCCAGGCCGCGCTCGACGCGGCGGTCGCCCACGCCACCGAGCGCCGTCAGTTCGGCCGTCCCGTCGCCGACTTCCAGGGCCTGCGCTTCATGCTCGCCGACATGGCCACCCAGATCGAGGCGGGCCGGGCCCTCTACCTCGCGGCGGCCCGGCTGCGCGACGCCGGGCGCCCGTTCGCCAAGCAGGCGGCCATGGCCAAGCTGCACTGCACCGACACCGCGATGAAGGTCACCGTCGACGCCGTCCAGGTTCTCGGCGGCTACGGCTACACCGCGGACTTCCCGGCGGAGCGGTACCTGCGCGAGGCGAAGGTCCTGCAGATCGTCGAGGGCACCAACCAGATCCAGCGGATGGTCATCGCCCGTCACCTCGCGGGCCCGGAGACCCGCTGAACTGCCCGGGGCGCACCGTCGGCGCGGTGAGCCTGACCCACTCGGGGTCGGGCAGCCCCGGCAGGGTGCGGCCCCGCTCGGCCCAGACGCCGAGCAACTCCCGGTAGATGGGCGGGTCCTGGGGCGGCTCAGGCTCCCGCCGAACCGTTCCTGTGGGCGCCGACCCCGGGAACGGGGCGCCCGGAGGCGCCGTTCCCCTGGGCAGGGCGACGAGCGTACGGCGGCGCTGCCCGGGTGCGGCCGCCGCATAGGTCGGGGTCATACCAGGCCAACGCGGCGGCGGCCGGGCCGGTCACCGGGGCCCGGAATCGGGCGTGAGTTCGCGGACGTCCACCCACGGGTACGACGGTCACGGACGCGGCGGACCGGCGATCGCGCCGGGGGCTGCCGAGGTCCCCAACCGCCGCCGCGGGCAGCCGGGTTCACCGCCGCCCGCGCACGGCCGGGCACACCGGGCCCGCACCACGACAGCCTGCCGGTCATGGTGCGGGGTGGTTCGGAAGAGGGGCCCGACTCCGGAAGGAGCGGCTCAGGCGGCCTGGCGCCGCATGATCGGCACCCGCATCGGGCGCGAGCCCGGACCGCCGACGTGGGAGAAGGGCTGCGTCCGCCAGTCGAGTCCCTGGGGGAGCGTCAGCAGCAGGGCGGTGTCCTGCTCCTGGGGCTCGGCGGACTCGTCCGCCGACACCGCGTCGGACGCCTCGCGTCCGGTACCGGCGCAGACCGTGAGCCCGAACGGGTTCCACGGCGAGGCGCACAGCGCGTGCTCCGGGAGCACCTCCTCGTCCGCCAGCAGCGCGATCGGCTGCGCGCAGTCCGGGCAGATCACCCGGTACATCTCGAAGGTGTCGTACGCGTCGACCTCGTCACCGTCGTACGCGGAGTCGTCGTCGACGCCCTCCGGCTCGATGTCGAGGACCGGCTTGAGCCGCTTGGACGCGGTACGACCAGGGCGCTTAAGACTCTGCATGGGATTCTCCCCCTCGGGCTGGGCCGTAAGGCGCTGCGGCCTCGACCACAGCAAGCACTTCCCGTCCCGTCTCCGGGGTAATCACGAGTCCATCACGGAGACGTCTCGATGAGTGTGGTCTTCGTCACACGAGGTTCACAGGTGTCCGGCGCGGCCGGTTTGTCCCCCCTGGGCGCGGCCTGACCCTTCCCCGCCACATCACGAACCGGGCATGACCTGCGCCGCTCGGCTATCCGCGGCGATCAGCCGCACGGTAGGTTCTTGCGCCATGGAGGAGCTGGACCGACAGATCGTGCAGCTGCTCGTCAAGGACGGGCGGATGAGCTACACCGACCTGGGCAAGGCCACGGGCCTGTCCACGTCGGCCGTGCACCAGCGGGTGCGGCGGCTCGAACAGCGTGGCGTCATCCGCGGCTACGCCGCGGTCGTCGACCCCGGCTCCGTCGGCCTGCCCATGACGGCGTTCATCTCGGTCAAGCCGTTCGACCCCAGCGCGCCCGACGACATCGCGGACCGCCTCGCCGGTGTCCCCGAGATCGAGGCCTGCCACAGCGTCGCGGGCGACGAGAACTACATCCTCAAGGTCCGCGTGGCCACCCCGCACGAGCTGGAGGAGCTCCTCGCCCGGGTCCGCACCCTGGCCGGGGTCTCCACCCGCACCACGGTCGTGCTCTCCACCCCCTACGAGGCCAGGCCGCCCAGGATCTGACCCACCGGGGTGCGGGGCCGCGCGGGCGAGGCGCGAGACTGTTCCCCATGAACGAGCGCACCGACCAGCCCAGCACCGTCCTGCTCCGCCGGGGCGAGGTGCACAGCCCCGCCGACCCCTTCGCGACCGCCATGGTCGTCGAACACGGCCAGGTCGCCTGGGTCGGCTCCGAGGGCGCCGCCGACGCCTTCGCCGACGGTGTCGACGAGACCGTCGACCTGGACGGCGCCCTGGTCACCCCGGCGTTCACCGACGCCCATGTGCACGCCACCGCCACCGGTCTCGCGCTGACCGGCCTCGACCTGTCCGGCGCGCCGTCCCTGGCGGACGCCCTCGCCCTGGTCCGGGAGTTCGCCGCCGCCCGCCCGCACGACCGGGTCCTGCTCGGCCACGGCTGGGACGCCTCCCGCTGGCCCGGCGGGCGCCCCCCGGGCCGTGCCGAACTGGACGCGGCCACCGGCGGACGCCCGCTCTACCTCAGCCGCATCGACGTCCACTCCGCCGTCGTCACCACCGCCCTGCTCGACCTGGTGCCCAGCCTCGGGGCCACCGGCGACGGGCCGCTCACCCGGGACGCCCACCACGCCGTGCGGTCCGCCGCCCTCGGCGCCGTCACCGAGGCCCAGCGCACCGAGGCCCAGCGTGCCGCGCTCGCCCACGCCGCCTCCCTGGGCATCGGCTCGCTGCACGAGTGCGGCGGCCCCGGCATCTCCTCCGAGGACGACTTCACCGGCCTGCTGCGGCTCGCCGCCGCCGAGCCCGGCCCCCGCGTCACCGGCTACTGGGCCGAACAGGACGTCGACAAGGCCCGCGAGCTGGGCGCCGCGGGCGCGGCCGGCGACCTGTTCGTGGACGGCGCCCTCGGCTCCCACACCGCCTGCCTCCACCAGCCCTACGCCGACGCCGGACACACCGGCACCGCCTACCTGGACGCGGACGCCGTCGCCGCCCATGTCGTCGCCTGCACCGAGGCCGGGCTCCAGGCGGGCTTCCACGCCATCGGCGACGCCGCCGTCACCGCCGTCGTCGAGGGCGTCAGGGCCGCCGCCGACAAGCTCGGCACGGCCCGGGTGCGCGCCGGGCGGCACCGCGTCGAACACGCCGAGATGCTCACCCCCGAGTCGATCGCCGCCTTCGCCGACCTCGGCCTGACCGCCTCCGTGCAGCCCGCGTTCGACGCCCTGTGGGGCGGCGCCGACGGCATGTACGCCCAGCGTCTGGGCGCCGAGCGGGCCGGTGCGCTCAACCCGTTCGCCGCCCTGCTGCGGGCCGGGGTCCCGCTCGCCCTCGGCTCCGACAGCCCGGTCACCCCGCTCGACCCGTGGGGCACCGTCCGGGCCGCCGCCTTCCACCGCACCCCCGGGCACCGGATCTCCGTGCGCGCCGCCTTCGCCGCCCACACCCGGGGCGGCTGGCGGGCCGCCGGACGCGACGACGCGGGCGTCCTGGTGCCCGGCGCGCCCGCCGACTACGCCGTCTGGCGTACCGGCGCGCTGGTGGTGCAGGCGCCCGACGACCGGGTGGCCCGCTGGTCCACCGACCCGCGCTCGGGCACCCCGGGACTGCCCGACCTCACCCCCGGCCACGACCTGCCGGTCTGCCTGCGCACGGTGGTCGGCGGGCGGACCGTGTTCGTACGGCCGAGCGAGTGATCTCCCGGGGCGGCGCGCCACCGGCCCCCGGCCGCCGTCCCGCCGCTCCACCTGGGCATCCTCGGCCCCTCACGGGCCCCCGGCGCGGTCGGCGCAGGCCGCGCGGCTGTTGACAGGCGCAGGCCGCAGGCCGGTAGGTTCGGCCGGGTCCACCACCGGACGCCCGACCGCAACACGTCCGCGCGCTCGTCGCGGCGCCGCTGGGTCAGGGACGGTGTGCCGCACCGGGGCACCGCCACTGGGAGCCAGGCTCAGCGCCCGCGCCGTGACGAGGGAACGTTCCGCCGGTCGGGGAGGTGCGACCCGGGTGGGGCCCGGACGTTCAGTAGACAACGGCTTTCGGTCGACCCGCAGCCAGCGGGCCCCAGGTCGGCCCGAAGGGCGCCGGGCCCCCATCCGCAGCACCGACCGCACCCGCAAAAACCCCCAAATGGGTTTCCTTACCCCGCTCTTGTGGAATCGACACCACCGTACGAACGTCCTGTCACGTCAGTGCAGGCGGTGGCCACTATGGTGGACCTCTGCGTACGGACACGAAGGGGCAGCAGTGAACGACGGCGACGGGACCCTCGCGGCACAGGACCGGGGGAGGAAGTTCGGCCCGCTCGGCACCGCCTTGGTGATCATCCCGACCTTCAACGAGGCGGAGAACATCAAGTCGATCGTCGGCCGCGTGCGCTCGGCCGTCCCCGAGGCGCACGTCCTCGTGGCCGACGACAACAGCCCCGACGGCACCGGCAAGCTCGCCGACGAGCTGGCCGCCGTCGACGACCACGTCCAGGTGCTGCACCGCAAGGGCAAGGAAGGGCTCGGCGCCGCGTACCTCGCGGGCTTCCGCTGGGGCCTGGAGCACGGCTACGGCGTTCTCGTCGAGATGGACGCCGACGGCTCCCACCAGCCCGAGGAACTGCCCCGGCTGCTGACCGCCCTCAAGGGCGCCGACCTCGTCCTCGGCTCCCGCTGGGTGCCCGGCGGCCGGGTCGTGAACTGGCCGCGCAGCCGCGAGGTCATCTCCCGCGGCGGCAGCCTCTACTCCCGCGTCGCCCTCGACCTGCCGCTGCGCGACATCACCGGCGGCTACCGCGCCTTCCGCGCCGAGACCCTGGAGGGCCTCGGCCTCGACGAGGTCTCCTCGCAGGGCTACTGCTTCCAGGTCGACCTGGCCCGCCGCGCCGTCAAGGCCGGTTACCACGTCGTGGAGGTCCCCATCACCTTCGTCGAGCGCGAGCTGGGCGACTCCAAGATGAGCCGGGACATCCTCGTCGAGGCACTGTGGCGGGTCACCGCGTGGGGCGTGGGGGAGCGGGTCGGCAAGGTCACCGGCCGGGCGGCCCAGCCCAGGCCAGCGCAGCCCGGTCCGCAGGCGCCGGAGGCGTAGCGCCCGCCGGGGCCCGCACAGATCCGGATGATCATCCGCTTACGCCGCACTGAGCCGGACCCAGGCACACTGGACGTATGACGACTGGTGCTCAGACCCCCGCCCGTCCCGCCCGGCGCTCACGGCTGCGGACCTTCCTGCCGCTGGGCGTCGCCGCCTGGCTGGTGCTGGAGATCTGGCTGCTGACCCTGGTCGCGGGTGCCACCAGCGGTTTCGTGGTGTTTCTGATCCTGCTCGCCGGTCTGGTGGCCGGCGCCGCCGTGATCAAGAAGGCGGGCCGCAGGGCCTTCCGCAACCTCAACGAGGCGCTGAGCAAGGGCGCGGCCCCGTCGAGCGGCGGCGGCAGCGGCCTGATGATGCTCGGCGGGCTGCTGCTGATGATCCCCGGCCTGATCTCGGACGCGGCCGGACTCCTCCTGCTGATCCCGCCGGTGCAGAAGGCCCTCGCCCGGTTCGCCGAGCGCGCGGTCGAACGCCGGCTGGGCGCCGCCGCCCCCGGCACCGTGGGCGGCGCCTTCCAGCAGGCCCGGATGTACCGGTCCGACGGCAAGGTGGTGCAGGGCGAGGTCGTCCGGGACGAGCCGGGCGGCGACACCCCGCAGGACCCGCGCCCGCCGCTGACCCGCTGAGCCGCACCGCGGCACGACCGAGGGCCCCACGTGATGTCACGTGGGGCCCTCGGTCGTGCCGCGGTGCCGTGCGCCTGACCCTGGAAGGGACTACGCCGACTTACGGCTGTCACGCGGATGAACGGCGATGTTCATCGCGCCGGAGCGGAGAACCGCCAGGCGCTCCTCGAGAACCTCTTCGAGTTCCTCGCGGGTGCGCCGCTCCATCAACATGTCCCAATGCGTACGCGCGGGCTTGGCCTTCTTCTCTTCAGGGCCGTCGCCGTCAACGAGGAGTGCTTGGGCCCCGCAGACCTTGCACTCCCACTCCGGCGGAATCTCCGCCTCGACCGAGAAGGGCATCTCGAAGCGGTGCCCCTTCTCGCATGCGTACTCCACGGCCTGGCGCGGGGCCAGGTCGATGCCGCGGTCCGTCTCGTAGCTGGTCACCACGAGGCGCGTGCCGCGAAGAGCTCGCTCACTCATGAATCGTGCCTCCCGGGCTTGTCGCCCACAGGACAGGTGTCGCTGTCGTCGTCATCCGTTCAACGTCCGGTCGGCGGTAAAGATTCCCGTTCCGGGTCGTGCGTCGCCGTCGTAACCGCCCTTGTTGTACCCACCCGCGTCCGGTTTGTCACATCTGCTGGCAGATATGACACGGCGTTTCGTTGTCTTTGACGCGCAGTAACGGTACGCCTGGCAGGCCAAACGCGTACACTACCGCCCTTTGGCGTCGAACGCTAAATCCTCTCGGGAACGGGATTGCCCGCGTCGCCGATCGCCCTGCGCACCGGGACCCGCGCGAGCAGCACGAACCCGATCACGAAGAACGCCACCAGGGAGATGATCGCGTCCCGGTAGCTCCCGGTGAACTGGTAGGTGATCCCGAACAGGAGAGGACCCAACCAGCTCATGCCCCGGTCGCTCATCTCGTACGCGGAGAAGTACTCGGCCTCCTTCCCCGTCGGGACCAGATGCGAGAACAGCGAGCGGGAGAGCGCCTGGCTGCCGCCCAGCACCAGGCCGATGCCGGACGCGAGCACGAAGAACCACACCGGCGCACCGGCCGGGAGGAAGTACCCGGCGGCCAGCGTCACCGTCCACGCGACGAGGGAGCCCAGGATGGTCCGTTTGGCTCCGTACGTCCTGGCCAGCCGCCCCATCCCGAGCGCGCCGACCACCGCGAGCACCTGCACCAGCAGCACCGCGCCGATGAGCGTCGACTGCCCGAGGCCCAGCTCCTGCGAGCCGTAGACGGACGCCTGCGAGATCACCGTCTGGATGCCGTCGTTGTAGACGAGGTACGCCAGCAGGAAGGAGAGCGTCAGCGGGTGGCGGCGCATGTCGCGCACGGTCGCCGCGAGCTGCCGCAGACCCGGGGCCGTCGCCTCGCGCGGTCCGGTGGCGCGGTCGCGCAGCCGGCTCAGCGGGATCAGGGTGAAGGCGCCCCACCACAGGCCCGCCGTGGCCAGGCAGATCCGGACCGCCGTGGTCTCCGAGACGCCGAAGCTGTCGTGCGCCAGATAGAGCACCAGGTTCGCGATCAGCACCAGCGAGCCCGCCGCGTAGCCGAAGGCCCAGCCCCGGGAGGAGACCGCGTCGCGCTCCTCGGGCGGGGCGATCTGCGGGAGGTAGGAGTTGTACAGCATCATGCCGACGGACTGCGCCGCGTTCGCGACGATCAGCAGCACACCGCCCAGCAGATAGCGCTCGCCGTCCAGGAAGAACATGCCTGCGGTCGCCGCCGCGCCGGTGTACGCGGCCGCCGCCAGCAGCGGCTTCTTGCGGCCCGAGCGGTCCGCCGCCGCCCCGACCAGGGGCATCACCAGGACGGCCAGGATCACCGAGAGGGAGACCGTGTAGGCGAAGAACGACCCCGCGCGCACCGGCACGCCCAGCGGGTGGACGAACCCGTCGGCGTCGGCCGCCGCCTCGGCGACCGACGTCAGGTACGGGCCGAGGAACACGGTGAGCACGCTCGTCGAGTAGACGGAGCAGGCCCAGTCGTAGAAGTACCAGCCGCGCTGTTCGCGCCTCCGGTCCGTGGCCTCGGCCACCGGGGTGTCGGTACCCACCCGTGCCTCGCTTCCCCGCCGCAGCTTCCGTGCGCCGACCAGGACGACTGCCGGGCCTCAGACCCAGACGCCCCGCTCCTCCATGACCCGGCGCAGTGTGTCGATGTGATCGGTCATGATGCCATCGACGCCGAGGTCCAGGAGCCGGTGCATCCGGTCCGCCTCGTTGATCGTCCACACGTGCACCTGGAGCCCGCGCGCGTGGGCGGCGCGCACGAACCTGCGGTCGACGACCTGGATGCCGGACTGCGTCTCCGGCACCTGGGCCGCGACCGCCGACGAGCGCAGCGCGGCCGGCACCCCCCAGGAGCGCAGCCGCAGGTTGAGCACGCCCCGGGTGCCGTACGAGGTCGCCAGGCGCGGTCCGGCCAGCCGCTGGGCGCGCACCACCCGGGCCTCGGAGAAGGAGCCCACGCAGATCCGGTCCCAGGCGTCGGCGCGCTCCACCAGTTCCAGGAAGGGGTGGAGGGCGGACTCCGCCTTGAGGTCGACGTTCCAGCGCACCCCGGGGAACGTCTCCAGCAGCTCCTCGAAGAGGGGGAGCGGTTCCCTGCCCGCCACGCGCGCGTCCCGGACCTCGCGCCAGGGCAGGTCCGCGATCCGCCCGGAGCCGTCGGTGACCCGGTCGAGGGTCGCGTCGTGGAAGGCGACCAGCCTGCCGTCCGCCGTGGTGTGCACGTCGGTCTCGATGTAGCGGTAGCCCGCCGCCACCGCGCGCCGGAACTGGGGCAGCGTGTTCTCCAGGCCGTCCGCGTCACCGCCGCGGTGGGCGAAGGCGATCGGACCGGGATGGTCGAGGTAGGGATGGCGTATCGGGGTGGTCACCCGGGCAGTATCGCGCGCGGCGGTGGCCCGTCGGCAACGGGCGTGCTGCGGTCCGGTGCCGGGGCGGCGTCGAACATCCGCAGGAAGAGCTGGGCGAGCGGGCCGATGGCCACCGCGTACAGGACGGTGCCGACGCCGACGGTGCCGCCGAGGGCGAAGCCGGTCGCCACCACCGTCAGCTCGATCGCCGTCCGCAGCAGCCGGATCGAACGCCCGGTGCGCCGGTGCAGGCCCGTCATCAGACCGTCCCGGGGGCCGGGGCCGAAGCGGGCGCTGATGTAGAGGCCGGTGGCGAGGCCGTTGAGGACCACGCCCGCCACCAGCAGCGGGATCCGGACGGCCAGGCCGTGGACGTCGGGGAGCAGGGCGAGGGTGGCGTCCATGGCGAGGCCGACCACGAAGACGTTGGAGACCGTGCCGAGCCCCGGGCGCTGGCGCAGCGGGATCCACAGCAGCAGCACGGCCGCGCCGATGATGATCGACACGACCCCGATGGTCAGCCCGGTGAGTTCGGCCAGGCCCTGGTGCAGCACGTTCCAGGGTTCGAGACCGAGGCCCGCCTCGACGAGCAGTCCGGAGCTGGCGCCGTACAGCGCGAGCCCCGCGTACAACCGCGTCAACCGCCGCCCGAGACGGCTCCGTGTGGACAAGACATGCTCCCCCTGGTCGTAGTGGCCTGACACGTGACACCCTGTGGCGTGGAAGGAAGCGCCATCCATGGCCAATTCCGGGAAGGTGGACTGATTTCCATGGCTCAGTGGACTTCGGCGATGGGTGCCGCGCAACTCGCCCGGCTCCTCGGCTCGCAGCAGGAGCGTCCGGCGGGCCCCGGCACCCGCCGACCGCCCGCCTACCGGGCGCTCGCCGACGGCATCAGACTGCTGGTCCTGGAGGGCCGGGTCCCGGTCGCGGCCCGGCTGCCCGCCGAACGCGAACTCGCCCTCGCCCTCTCCGTCAGCCGCACCACGGTCGCCGCCGCCTACGAGGCGCTGCGCACCGAGGGCTTCCTGGAGTCCCGGCGCGGCGCGGGCAGTTGGACGGCGGTCCCGGCCGGGAACCCGCTGCCCGCGCGCGGTCTTGAACCGCTGCCGCCCGAGCGGCTCGGCTCGATGATCGACCTGGGCACCGCTGCCCTCCCGGCGCCCGAGCCCTGGCTGACCCGGGCGGTGCGCGGCGCCCTGGAGGAGCTGCCGCCGTACGCCCACACCCACGGCGACTACCCGGCCGGGCTGCCCGCCCTGCGCGCGATGATCGCCGACCGCTACACCGCGCGCGGCATCCCCACCATGCCCGAGCAGATCATGGTCACCACCGGTGCGATGGGCGCCATGGACGCCATCTGCCATCTCTTCGCCGGACGCGGCGAGCGCATCGCCGTCGAGTCGCCGTCCTACGCCAACATCCTCCAGCTGATGCGGGAGACCGGCGCCCGGCTGGTGCCCGTGGCGATGGCGGACGCGCTGTCCGGCTGGGACCTCGACCGCTGGCGCCAGGTCTTCCGGGACGCGGCGCCCCGGATCGCCTACATCGTGGCCGACTTCCACAACCCGACCGGCGCCCTCGCCGACGAGGACCAGCGCCGCGGGCTGGTCGAGGCGGCCCGCTCCGCCGGGACGGTCCTGGTGGCCGACGAGACGATGAGCGAGCTGTGGCTCGACGACGACGTCCGGATGCCGCGCCCGGTCTGCGCCTTCGACCCGGCCGGGTCCACCGTGGTCACCGTGGGCTCCGCCAGCAAGGCGTTCTGGGCCGGGATGCGGATCGGCTGGGTGCGCGCGGCCCCCGACACCGTGCGCAGCCTGGTCGCCGCGCGCGCCTACGCAGACCTCGGCACGCCGGTCCTCGAACAGCTCGCGGTGAACTGGCTGTTCGGCACCGGCGGCTGGGAGCGGGCGGTCGAGGTGCGGCGCGCGCAGGCCAGGGAGAACCGGGACGCGCTGGTCGCCGCGGTCCGACGGGCCCTGCCCGACTGGGAGTTCGAGGTGCCCCGGGGCGGCCTCACGCTGTGGGTGCGCACCGGCGGCCTCTCCGGCTCGCGGCTCGCCGAGGTGGGGGAGCGGATCGGGGTGCGGGTGCCGTCGGGGCCGCGGTTCGGGGTGGACGGCGCGTTCGAGGGCTATGTGCGGCTGCCGTTCACCGTCTCGGGCGCGGTCGCGGAGGAGGCGGCGGTCCGCCTCGCGGCGGCGGCACGGCTGGTGGAGAAGGGGGCGACGGGGACGGGGGAGACACCGCGGACGTTCGTGGCGTGAACGCGGTGATGCCCTTGAGGCAGACGGGCGTCGGTGGTCTGTCGGTCCGGTGAGGCGCAGGGGTCCGGTGGGGCGTCGGTGCTGCGCTGGTCCGGTGGGGCGCCGGTGCTCTGTCGGGCTGGTGGGGCTGACGGGGTGCGGGTGCCGTGGGCGGGTGGGCCGCTGACGGGGTTCGTCGTGCGGTGGGTGGGCTTCCGGTTGTGGGCGGGGTTCCGGGCGTCCCGTGCTGCGGGGCCCTGGGGTGGGTCCGGGGCCGGGCGGCTTGCGCTGCACCGGCACCAGGGGTGGGCCAGGAAGCGTGAACCGCGGATGTGCCGTGGGCGCCGGGGCGTCCGTGGCGGCCGGGGGTGGGGCAGAGGTCCGGGAACGGGAGAGGCGCCGCGGGGGTTCGTGGGCGGAACGGCCGCGGCGCCTCGTCGGGGGTGGGTCAGGAGCTCTCCGCCCCGGCCTCCACCGGCAGGTGCTCCATGGGCGCGGGGAGCGTCTCCGCCGGGTGCGAACGCGGCGGCAGCAGATCCAGCACCGCCTGGCGGTCCGCGTCGGTGGTCGCGTCGTCGTAGGGGTCGGGGGTCCTCGGGACCTGGAGCCGCAGCACGGGGCCGTTGCCGAGGCGGGCGTAGCCGCGGCCCGCGGGCACCTGGGCGGCCGGCGTGGTGTGCGACGGGGCGCCGAGGAACTCCGCCAACTGCCCGGGGGACGCCGGACCGAGCACCACCCGGGCGCGGGTCTGCTGGAGGACCGGTTCGCTGAGGGTGTCGGCGGTGTCGAACTGCTCGGCCACCACCACCGTCACGTTCGCGGCGCGGCCGTGCCGCAGCGGGACCTGGAGCAGGGCCTGCGGGTCGGCGTGGTCGCCGGTGGCGGCCACGTGGGCGAAGGCGCTCGGGCGGTCGACGAGGATCCACAGCGGACGCCTGGCGTCCGCCGGCGGCGGATGGCCCGCCTGGCGGGCCCGGTTCAGCGCCACCAGCCGCCGTTCCGTCTCGTGCGCCGCCCACTCGAGCCCGGCCGTCGCCCCGACGACACCGCACTCGACGGCGAGCACGCCGTCCCGGCCGGTCAGGCAGGCGTACTCGCCGGTGCCGCCGCCCTCGACGATCACCACGTCGCCGTGGCGCAGCGCCTGCAGGGCGATCGAGCGCAGCAGGGTGGAGGTGCCGCTGCCCGGCTGGCCCACGACCAGCAGGTGCGGCTCGGTGGAGCGGACGCCGGTGCGCCACACCACCGGCGGGACGTCGCGCCGCTGCTCGCCGTGGGTGAGCGGCAGCGTGCGCTGGACCTCGGTGGGGTCGGTGAAGCCGAGGACCGTCTCGCCCGGCGCGGTGACGAAGGGCTGGGCGGCGATGTCGAGCGGCAGCGGCGTCAGGACGGTGACGGAGAGCTGGTTGCCCTCCTCGTCCCACGCGAAGCGGAACTCGCGGCCGCGCCCCGACTTGGCGTGCAGCACCTGCTCGATGCGGGCGCGCGCGCCGCTCTCGCCGTCCGGGAAATAGGCGGGGTAGCGGATCGTGAGGTGGCTGATCCGGCCCGCCGGGTCGAACTCGTGGGCGGGGAAGACCGCCTCCCAGTCGCCGCCGTGGGTGTAGAGCGGGGCCGGGTCCTCCTCGACCGAGAAGTACGGGATCAGCGCCTCGTAGAGCGAGGCGAGGCGCTTGACCTGGGACTCGTCGGGACCCTCGGCGGGCGGTGGGACGGTGTCCCGGCCGTGCCAGGCCGCCGCCGCCATCAGGGCGATGACGGCGAGCAGCGGACCGTAGGGGGCCAGCGCCACCACCAGGACCACGGAGGCCGCGAGGAACAGGAGCGGCCCGCGCTTGTCCTTGGGGGTGTCGGTCCATCTGCGCCGCCCGGCGGCTGCCAGGCGGCGCAGTCCGCGCGTGATCGTGATCAGCGGATGGAGGACATCGGTGGCGCTGTCCGCCGCCGTCCGGGCCAGCTCCCGGCTCCGGGCGATCTGCGCGCTGCCTGTGCTCAGGATGCTGGGGAGGGGGCGCCGGGCCACTGCTGTCTCCTGGAGGTGCGTACGGACGGGACGGAACCGGGTCAGAACTTGATGCCGCCGAGGAGGCTGGCCAGGCTCTCGCCGCCCGCCTTGATGCTCGGGGCGATCGCCGTGCTCGCCAGGTAGAAGCCGAACAGGGCCGACACCATGGCGTGGGACGCCTTCAGCCCGTCCTTGCGGAAGAAGAGGAAGACGATGATGCCGAGAAGGACCACGCCTGACATGGACAGGATCATTTGCGTTCTCCTGGTTCGCGGGGACAGTCACCATGAGTACTTCCAGGCTCACAGGATGTATCCATACGATAAAAGGTGCAACTGAGTGAATTTCGGCGAATTTCCCCCGGTTGGCGGCCCTGTCCGAGCGGGTTGGGCGCCGGGTTTGCGTCCGACCGGGTCTTCGGTGATCTTTACCTCCGGCACTTCGGGTCATGTGCCGCGGAACCAGTACCCTGACGATTCACCTGAACGGTTGTACGAGAGGCGGTCCGGCCGATGACTGAAGCCCCCGACCCCGAGGTCGTGGAGCTGGCGACCAAGATCTTCGATCTTGCCCGGCAGGGGCGGACCGAGGCGCTCGTCGCGTACGTCGACGCGGGCGTCCCGGCCACCCTCACCAACGACCGCGGCGACAGCCTCGTCATGCTCGCCGCCTACCACGGGCACGCCGACGCGGTCCGCGCGCTGCTCGCCCGGGGCGCGGCGGCCGACGACATCAACGACCGGGGCCAGACCCCGCTCGCCGGTGCCGTCTTCAAAGGGGAGACGGACGTGATCCACGCCCTGCTGGAAAGCGGAGCCGATCCCTCCGCGGGCACCCCGTCCGCCGTCGACACGGCCCGGATGTTCGGCAAGGCCGACCTCCTCGACCTGTTCGGCGCGCACTGAGACACACCATCTGACCAGCGAGAACACGAGCAACGGGGGAGGCGGTACCAGGCCGCCGATATTTCGGTCGCGGCAGGTCGAAGTGCCGGGTCATCATGACTCCGTGATTCACGGACGCGATGGCTGGGCAGGTGATGCCGCACCGCGCGGGCCGTGACACGGTCCGCATGGGCCACTGACGAGAGGCAGAGGAAATGGTCTACAGCAAGCAAGAGACGGCGGGCGCCCCGACGTGTTGTCACGCGGCCAGGTAGTGCGTGGTCCCCGGTTGCGTCGACGCTTGATGTGAGGCTGTCTCCCATGTTCGATCCGGTCATAGCGCCCAGCGGAACCCTGCTCGGCCTCCTCCAGAGGGGCCGTGGCGACGGAACGCTGCACGCGCTCACCGCCCCGCGCGCCGAGGCGCTCGCGGCCCTCAACCACTGCGTGCTGCGCGATCCCCGCCACGACTGGCAGGTGGAGAACCGCTCCCTCTACTACGCCCGGCTCTACCTCGACCTGCGCGGCGAGCTGGACGAGATCGAGACGCACCTCTTCGCCGTCGAGGACGTCTTCGACACCGACGAGTCCCGCACCGGACTCACCCTCGCCGTCCTCGGCCACCTCGCCTCCTACGGCAGGCGCGACGCGCTCGAACTGCTGCGCCGCTACGCCGCCGAGGGCAGCAACTGGGCCTGGGCGCTGGACGAGCTGGCGCTGCGGGACGACGACGCGGGCCTGCGCGCCCTGGCCGCCCCGACCCTGGCCCGGTTCGCCACCGACGCCGAGGGCGAGGCCGAACTCGCCGTCGCCGTGCGCGACGCGTTCGAGCCGCGCCCCTGGCGGCTGTGGGCCGACGACCCGCGCCCGTCGGTCGCCGCCCGGGTGCGGGCCGCCCGGGAGACCGGCTGCTTCGACCGCTGGCAGCGGCAACTGCGTCCCGCCGGACCCCGGCCCGGATGGAGCGTCCAGGCCGTCTTCGAGTGGGCCCAGCAGGGCATGGACCGCGGCGCAGCCCTCCATGTCCCGGCCGCCCGCTGCCTGGTCGCCGTCGCGGGCCCCGACGACCGCCCCGAGATCCTGCGCGCCGCCCTGGAGGGCACCGACGGCGCCCGCTGCACGGCGCTGCGCTACCTCGCCGACGGCGACGACGCGGCCGCCCTCGACCTCATCGAGGCCGCGGTGCGCACCGGCACCCCGGTGGTCGTGGAGGCCGCCGTCGACGCCTTCGAACGGATGCGCGGCGCAGCCGCCGTCGACCGGGCCCGCGGCTGGGCCCGGCGGCCCGACCCGCTCGGCGCCGCCGCCGGACGCATGCTCGCCTGCCTCGGCGGCGCCGAGGACCGTGACCTGGTCCTGGGCGCGCTGCGCGAGGCCGTGCGGGGCGAGGGGCCCGACGCCCCCACCCTCTTCACCCTCGTCGACGGCACCGGACGGCTCGGCATCGCCTGCGCGGCGCCCGTCCTGCGCCACATCTACCGCGAGACCGCCTCCTCCCACCTACGCGGCCGCGCCGCCCGCGCCCTCGCCGCCACCGACCCCTCCTTCCCGGCCGGCTTCGCCGTCGAGTGCCTCTGGGACTGCGAGGAGACCACCCGGGAGATCGCCGCCCGGCACGCCGAGACCGGCGACGCCAGGGTCGTCGAGCGCCTGCGCAGACTGGCCGCCGACCCCGCCGAGGAGGCCGAGGTGCAGACCGCCGTCCGCAGCCGGATCGGGCCCGACGCGCCCGCCGTCTGAAACCCCCGCACGGCGGCCTGAAACGTCCGCAACGGCGCATCGGTCCGCCCGCCGGGTGAACACCGGGTGACCCGCGGGTCAGGAGCGCGTGGACGCCTCCTGACCTGCGCGGGTGCGCGGGCGAACGCTCATGGGACGTTCCCCGCCAGGAAAGATCCACGTTGACGCGGCCACGTCCAGCGCGGCGAGAACACCGGTATGCGTGTCGTCATCGTGACCGAATCCTTTCCCCCCGACGTGAACGGCGTGGCCCACTGCGCGCTCCAGACCGCCCGGCACCTCGTAGATCGCGGTCACACTCCCGTCGTCGTCACCCCGGCCCCGGCCCCCGGACACCGCCCCGACGCCTCCGCGCCGTGCCGGGTCGTCCACGTCCCGTCCCTCCCGCTCCCCGGCTACCCCCAGGTGCGCGTGGCCCTCCCCAGCCGCCGCCTCGCCGCGACGCTCGTCGAGCACCGCCCCGACGTCGTCCACCTGGCCAGTCCCTTCGTCCTCGGCGTCCGCGGCATGGCCGCCGCCGCCCGGCTCGGCGTCCCCGCCGTCGCCGTCTACCAGACCGACCTCGCCGGGTACGCCCGCACCTACATGGGCGCGGGCGAGGCCGCCGCCTGGCGCCGCATCCGCTCCGTCCACTCCGCCGCCGACCTCACCCTCGCGCCGTCCAGCGCCGCCCTGCGCGACCTGGAGACGCACGGGGTGCCCCGGGTGCGGCTGTGGCAGCGCGGCGTCGACACCGCCCGCTTCCGCCCCGAGCTGCGCGACGAGGCGCTGCGCCGCGAACTCGCCCCCGGCGGCGAACTCCTCGTCGGCTACGTGGGACGGCTCGCGCCCGAGAAGCAGGTCGAACTGCTCGCCGGGGTCTGCGGACTGCCCGGCGTCCGGGTCGTCATCACCGGTGACGGGCCCAGCCTGCCCGCGCTCCAGCAGGCGCTGCCCGGCGCGGTCTTCCTCGGCCGCCGCACCGGCGACGAACTCGCCCGGATCTTCGCCTCCCTCGACGTCTTCGCGCACACCGGCCCGTTCGAGACGTTCTGCCAGACCGTGCAGGAGGCCATGGCGAGCGGCGTGCCCGTCGTCGCCCCGGCCGCGGGCGGCCCCCTCGACCTGGTCGCCCACGGACGCACCGGGCTGCTGGTCCCGCCGCGCGACACGGACGCCGTCACCGACGCGGTGGCCGCCCTGGCCGCCGACGCCGGACGGCGCGCCGCGTTCGGCGCCGCCGCGCGGGCCACCGTCGAGGGCCGCACCTGGGCCGCCGTCGGCGACCAGCTGATCGGCCACTACCAGGACGTGCGCGCCGCGCGCCGGACGGCGGTGGCCGCGTGACCCCGCTGCGGATCGTCCGGCTCGCCAACTTCGTCGCCCCGTCCTCGGGCGGCCTGCGCACCGCCCTGCGCGAACTCGGCAGCGGCTACCTGCGGGCCGGGCACGACCCCGTCCTGATCGTCCCCGGCGCCCGCGCCGACGACCGCGACACCGAGCAGGGCCGCGTCATCACCCTGCCGGGACCGCTGCTGCCCGGCACCGGCGGCTACCGCGTCCTGACCGACCGCGGCGCGGTGTCCCGGGTCCTCGCCGACCTGGCCCCCGACCGCCTGGAGGTCTCCGACCGGACCACCCTGCGCTGGACCGGCAGATGGGCGCGGCGGGCCCGGGTACCGGCCGTGATGGTCTCCCACGAGACCGCCGACGGCGTCCTGCGCACCTGGGGCCTCTCCGAGGGCGCCGCCCGCCGCGCCGCCGACGCCCTCAACGTGCGGACGGCGCACGCCTACGCGCGCGTGGTCTGCACGACCGAGTTCGCCGAACGCGAGTTCGTGCGGATCGGCGCCCGCAACGTCGTCAGGGCCCCGCTCGGCGTGGACCTGGCGGCCAGGCACTCCGCGCTGCGCGACGCGGGACTGCGCGCACGCCACGCGCGGGCCGCCGAGACGCTCCTGGTGACCTGCACCCGGCTCTCCGTGGAGAAGCGGCCGGGCACCGCGCTCGACGCCCTGGAGGCGCTGCTGCGGCGCGGCCGGCGGGCGGTGCTGGTGATCGCCGGGGACGGGCCGCTGCGCCCGCGCCTCGAACAGCGCGCGCGGGAGCGGAGGCTGCCGGTCACCTTCCTCGGGCACGTCTCCGACCGCGCCGAACTGGGCGCCCTCCAGGCCTCCGCCGACGTCTGCCTGGCCCCCGGGCCCGCCGAGACCTTCGGGCTCGCCGCGCTGGAGGCCATGGCGTGCGGGACGCCGGTCGTGGTCAGCGTGTCCTCCGCGCTCCCCGAGGTCATCGGCTCGGCGGGCGCGGTCGCCGCGGACACCGGGGAGGCGTTCGCCGACGCCGTCGACGCGCTCCTGTGCCTGCCCGAGGCGGCGCGGCGGGACGCGGCACGCGCGCGTGCCGCGTGCTTCGGCTGGGACACCGCCGTCGACGCGTTCCTCGCGGCCCACGACGCGACCGGGCTCAGGCCTGCCCCGACGACGACGTCCGTCCCGGGGGCCGTGGCATGAGAGCCGTGCGGTTCGTCGCCCTCGGCGACTCGCTGACCGAAGGGGTCGGCGACCCGGTGGGGGAGGGCTGGCGCGGCTGGGCGGCGTTGCTGGCCGACGGTCTCGGGGGGACCCGTGCGGCGGGGGCGTCGGCCCGGAGTGCGGCGGTCCTGCCGGTGGTGGCCGATGCGCTCCCGGCGGTCCTGGTCGACGCGATCTCGTCGGTTCCCGGGGAGGCGGGGCTGTCTCTTACGGGGGAGGCCGAGGCCTCGGCTCGGTGGCGGGCGGCGTGCGTGGGGGCGGGGTCGGCCGGTGCTGCCGGTGCGGTGTCCGCGGTCGCCGCCGGGGCGGGTGCCGGCCGCGTGGGCAGCCTCGGGGACGGTGGCCGTCCTCTCGGTGGCACTGGGGGCGATCGTCGGTACGGCGGTGGGAACGACGGCCGTCCGGGCGGTGGTCGGGACGGTGGTCGTCCGGGCGGTGGTCGGGACGGTGGTCGTCCGCACGGTGGCGGCGACGGTGGCCGTCCGGACGGTCGCCGGGATGGTGATCGTCCGCACGGTGACGGTGGTCGTCCGGGCGGTCGCCGGGACGGTGGTCGGTCGCACGAGGACGGCGACGGCGGCCGGGCTCGGTCCGGGGGTGTCGAGTTCGTCAATCTCGCGGTCAGCGGGGCGCAGACCCGGGAGGTGCTGGAGGAGCAGACCCCCGCGGGGCTGGCCCTCCGGCCCGACCTGGTCTCCGTGGTCATCGGCGTCAACGACACCCTCCGCTGCACCTTCGACATCCACGCCGTCGCCACCCGCCTCGACGAGGTGTACCGGGCGTTCACCCGGCAGGGCGCCGTCCTCCTCACCGCGTGCCTGCCGGACCCCGGGGCGACACTCGGGCTGCCCGGGGCCCTGGCGCGTCCACTGGCCCGGCGGCAGCGGGCGGTCAACGCCGTCGTCCACGCCCTCTCCGAGCGGTACGGCGCCGTCCATCTGCACGCGGCCGAGGGCGCCTGGCTGAGCGAGCGGGCGATGTGGAGCGCCGACCGGCTGCATCCGGGCGAACGCGGGCACCGGCAGCTCGCCGTCCGCTTCCACGCGCTGCTGGCGGGAACCGGCCTCGCCGAGGGGCCCGCGCCGTCGCCCGAACCCGACTTCCCGGCGCCCACCCGGGCGGCGAGCCTGTGGTGGCTGGCCACCGCGGGCACCGGCTGGGTCGCCAGGCGGTGCACCGATCTGCTGCCGCAGCTCCTGGGCCTGGCCGCCGACGAGATGCGCCACCGCGCCCGGGGCACCAGCGCGCGCCTCGACCTGCGCGCCACGGCGGCCGTGTCGGCGGCGCTGGCCGCGCTGTCCGTCACCGAGCGGGCGGACGCCGTGTAGCCGCCGAGGGGGCTCCGCCCGGCACGGGTTCCGGGGCGGCGCCGCTACCGGCCGCCCCGCTCCGTCCCGCGCACGAAGCGGACCGGTGTCCCGGGCGGTGCCTGGGCCGCGGCCGGGAGGTCGGCCGGGTGGACCACCGCGATCACCGGGTAGCCGCCCGTGGTCGGATGGTCGGCGAGGAAGACCACAGGTCTGCCGTCCGGCGGCACCTGGACGGCGCCCGACACCATGCCCTCGCTGGGCAGTTCGCCCCCGACGGCCCGCTCCAGGGCGGGCCCGAGCGTGCGCAGCCCGATCCGGTTCGCCGCCGGGGAGACCGTGTACGCGCGCGTGCCGAACGTGCGCAGCGCCTCCGGGGTGAACCAGTCGTCGCGCGGCCCCGGCAGGAACCGCAGGACCAGCTCGGCGGGGGGCGCGGGCTGCGGGGCGACGTCCACGCGCGCGTGCGGGGCGCCGGGACGGCCGAGGGGCAGGGCCGCGCCGTTCGCCAGCGGCGGCGGCCCGAGCCCGGAGAGGAGGTCGGTGGAGCGGCTGCCCAGGACCGGCGCGACGGCGATCCCGCCGGAGACGGCCACATAGCTCCGTACCCCGCTGGTCGGGGCGCCGACCTCCAGGAGCGCGCCCGCCGGGACCCGCACCGGCGCCGCCCACGCCGCCGGTCCGCCGTCCACCGCTACCGGGCAGGGGGCGCCGCCCACGGCCACCGTGACCGCCGTGCGCGGGCGCAGCGCGCAGCCGTCGAGCGTGGTCTCCAGGACGGCCGCCCCGGGCGGGTTGCCGACCAGCCGGTTGACGAGCGCGGCGGCGGGCCCGTCGAGCGCCCCGGAGCGCGGTACCCCGAGGTGGGCGTGGCCGGGGCGACCCCGGTCCTGGACGGTGGTGAGCGCCCCGGCCCGGACGACGACCAGCGCGCGGTCCGTCATGACGCCCCCACCGCGACGAAGCGCACGCGCGTGCCGGGCGACAGCAGCGCGGCCGGTACGCGCGCGGGGTCCCACAGCACGGCGTCGGTGTGCCCGATCACCTGCCAGCCGCCCGGCGACGCCGTCGGGTACACGCCCGTGTAGGGCCCGGCGAGCGCCACCGAACCGGCGGGCACGGCGGTGCGCGGGGTGGCCCTGCGCGGTACCTCGTAGCGCTCGGGCAGCCCGGTCAGATAGCCGAAGCCGGGTGCGAAGCCGCAGAACGCCACGGTGAACACCGTCCCCGCGTGGACGCGGGCCGCCTCCCGCTCCGTGACGCCCCAGAGCGCGGCGACGTCGGCCAGGTCGGGGCCGTCGTAGCGGACCGGGATCTCGACCGCCGCGTCCGGGGGCGGCGGCGCGGGCGGCACCTCGGCGGCGGTCAGCTCGGCCGCCAGGCGGGCCGGATCGCGCAGCCCGTCGAGGAGGACGGTGCGGGCCGCCGGGACGATCTCACCGACCGTCAGGGAACCCGCCGCGCGGCGCCGCAGCAGCTCGGCGTGGAGCGCCCGCGCCTGCTCGCCCGACGCCACCTCGACCAGCAGCGCCTCCGCTCCGACGCGCAGCGCCCTCATGCGAAGGGCTCCACGCGCACGTCCGCGTCCCGCAGCCGGTCCCTGACCCGCCGGGCCAGCTCGACCGCGCCGGGTGTGTCGCCGTGCAGGCAGAGCGACCGCGCGCGGACCGCGACGCGCTCCCCGGAGCGGGCGGTCACCTCGCCGTCGCGCGCGAGGCCGACGGAGCGCGCCACCACCGTCTCCGGATCGGTGACGACGGCGCCCTCCCGGTCGCGCGGCACCAGCGTGCCCCGGCCGGTGTAGGCGCGGTCGGCGAACGCCTCGGGGACGGCCGGCAGCCCGGCCGCCGCCGCCAGGTCGAGCAGCCGGGAGCCCGGCAGGCCGAGCACGGGCAGCGAGGCGTCGGCGAGCCGCACGCCCGCCACCACCGCGGCGGCCTGCTCCTCGTCGTCCACCGCCCGGTTGTAGAGCGCGCCGTGCGGTTTCACGTACGACACGCGCGTGCCCGCCGCGCGCGCGAAGACCTCCAGGGCGCCGATCTGGTAGGCGATCTCGGCGGTCAGCTCGGCGGACGGCACGTCCATCGCGCGCCGCCCGAACCCGGCCAGGTCCCGATAGGAGACCTGGGCGCCGATCCGCACCCCCCTCTCGGCCGCGAGCGCGCAGACGCGGCGCATGGTCGCCGGGTCCCCGGCGTGGAATCCGCACGCCACGTTGGCGCTGGTGACGACGGACAGCAGCCCCTCGTCGTCGGTCAGCCGCCAGCGGCCGAAGCCCTCGCCGAGGTCGGCGTTCAGGTCGATCGACGTCATGCTCCCCATGTTTCCACTCGGGCGACGCGGCACCGCTCGTCGCGGGGGTCGGTCAGGGACATCCGCCACCGCGCGCACACCCTCGCGTGCGGTGTGAGGATCGTTCAACGATCCTCCCATACCCATGTTGTCCCGTCCTGATGTCTGCGGTTCAATTCCGGGCATGGCAGAGCAGCTGACCGACCTGGCCGACGACCGTGCCCTGCTCGGGCGGACCAGCACCGCCGAACGGGTCTCGGACATCCTCAGAAGCCGGATCGCCGACGGGTTCTTCCCCCCGGGGACCCGGCTCCCGGAGGACGGCATCGGCGGCGCCCTCGGGGTCTCCCGCAACACGCTGCGCGAGGCGTTCCGGCTGCTCACCCACGAACGGCTGCTCGTCCACGAGCTGAACAGGGGCGTCTTCGTCCGCGTCCTGACCGTGGAGGACGTCGAGGACATCTACCGCACCCGCATCCTCGTCGAGTGCGCCGTCGTCCGCGGGCTCGGCGAACCGCCGTACGACCTGGAGGCGCTCGGCACGGCCGTCGAGGAGGGCCGGCGGGCCGCCCGCGGGGCCGACTGGAAAGCGGTGGGCACCGCCAACATCCACTTCCACCGGGAGCTCGTCGCGCTCGCGGGCAGCGCGCGCACCGACGAACTGATGCGCGGTGTCTTCGCCGAACTGCGCCTCGCCTTCCACATCGTCGACGACCCCAGGCGCCTGCACGAGCCCTACCTCAAGCGCAACCACCTGCTCCACGAGACGCTCCGCGCGGGGCGCCGCGCCGAGGCCGAGACGGAGCTGGAGGTCTACCTGACGGAGTCGCTGGAACGCGTCGTCGACGTGTACCGGCGCCGGGTCGGGGACCACGCCTAGCGGGTCGCGGTCCGCGGGCCGCGGACCCGGACCGCCCCGCGAGACCCGTCAGCCCAGGTGGCGCGCGGGTGCCATCCGCACCGTTTGGGTCGATGTCGGACCGAGGACCTAGTCTGTGCACCGTGACTTCGCCTGCATCGACGGACAGCGTTCCGCCCCAGCTCAGCGCGGGGCCGCGACCCGCACCGGGCCCGGCCGCCGACGAGGGCCTGGCGCGGCGGCTGCGCGCGCTCGCCTGCACGGCGCCGCTGCACGACCTCGACGCCCGCAAGGCCAACCTCGCCGGCGAGTACACGGTCTACGGCATGGCCGAAGTCGCCCTGGCCGCCATCGACCTGGTCACCCTGAACATGGACTTCGACACCGGCGCCGACCACGACCAGATAGTCGCCCGCCTCGTCCCCCGCATCGCCGCCCAGGCCCCGCTGCGCCCCGGCGCCGAGCACGAACGGGTGGCCCGCTGGGTCCTGGAGAACCTCGTCAACGTCGGCAGCGTCGACCGCGGCTTCCGCGCCGTGTACGGCACGTTCGCGGCCGACGGCAGCTACGTCCGGCGCGACTACGACTTCAAGCTGATCGAGGAGGTGCCGGGCCCCGGCGGCACCGTCTACCTGCGCACCACCGACGAAGCGGTCAACGTCCTGGTCGGCGCCCTCGACACGGACGTCACCAGCGCCCAGATCGCCGCCGAGGTGAAGCTGGAGGTGCTCATCAACCGCGGCCGCCTCGCCGACGCCCAACTCGCCGCGGAACAGGCCCGCTACCGCACCGTCCAGTACTCCGAGACCCTGCGCCGCGCCCTGGACGCCACCCGGCGCAACGTCCGCGCGGTCGACTGGCTCAACACCGTCCCCGACATGATCACCGAGGCGCTGGACCACGTCGCCGACCGCTACCGGCACGAGAACGCCATCCTCACCAACATCCGCAAGGCCCGCGACGAGACGGAGGAGGCCGAGCACAAGCGCCGCGCCGCCGAGCTGGTCGACATCGTCAAGGACTGCATCCGGCGCCACACCCAGCTCCAGTCCCGACTCCTCGAAGCGGGCCCGCTGTTCCGCGCCGAGCAGGACCGGCAGGCCTTCGCCACCCCCATGACCACCTCGGGCACCGACCTCTACGGCCACCTGCTCGCCCCGGTCCTGCCGCTCCCGCTCGACCAGGCGGTCCGCGTCACCGACGCGTTCTTCGCCCGCGGCACCGGGCTGCGCACCCCCGTCTCGGTCCGGGTCACCGACCTCGTCGACATACTGCTGACCCCGCCCGCCGAACGCGAGCACCTCGGCGCCGAGATGCCCGAACCCGACCTCATCGCCACCCCGGACGACAGCCGGTTCAGCGAGGAACAGCTCGCCGCCGCCAAGCACCTCCTCGACCTGCCCGCCGACGCGCCCCGCCGCCTCTCGGGACTGCTCGCCGAGGCGCGGACCCAGGACCCCGAACTGCCCTACCTCGTCGCCCTGCTGGCCGTGCATGCGGCCAGCCCCGCCGTCGGCACCGCCTACCGCCAGGGCGAGGAGAAGCTGCTGTTCGCCGTGGACGACGGCACCGAACTGGACGACCCCGAGTTCGGCGGGGCCGACCTCATCGTCGGGACGGCCCTGCTGGACGCGGCGGGAATGGCCGCGGACCGGACGGAAGCCGCCTGATGACCCCACGAGAACAAGGAGCCGAAGCCGTGAGCGAGCACGTCGAGTGGAGCGACGCGGAGGCCCCCGCCGCACCGGCGAACGCACCCGTCACCCCCGCCGACGCCGCCGACGCGGCACGGCTCGTCGCGTTCGGCCTCCAGCCCAAGCTCCAGCCCGCCCGCGACCAGGAGTACACCGAACTGCTGCGCCGCTACCGCGAGGACCCGCCCTTCGCGCGCCTCGCGGACGCCGTCGCCGCCGGACTCGGCCTCGTCGTCCTGGAGGTGTCGCCCCGCGCGGGCATGGCCGTCACCGCCGCCGAGGACTCGGTCTTCGCCGTCCGCATGGGCGACTACGCCCGCCGCACCTCCGCCGACGGCGGCGACCGGTTCCTGCACGGACTCGCCCATCTTGCCGTCGCCGCCCTCGCGTTCCCCCGCCCCGAGGACCTCGCCGACGACGGCTACATCGGCCGCGTCTCCGTCAACGGCGTCGACGCGTTCGTCCGCCAGGCCTGCCGCCGCCTGGAGGAACGCGCCGAGGAGCACGGCGAGAACACCGACCCCGCCACCGACGCCCCCGGACTGGAGGCCGCCTGGCGGATCTGGGCCAGGCGCAGCGCCACCGGCGCCACCAAGGACGCCCGCCGCCTCGCCGGATCCACCACCGGCATCGTCGGCAAGGCCGTCGTCTTCCTCACCGACTCCGGCTTCCTCCAGCGCACCGGCGACGACAACGGCGGCACCTACCGCACCACCGCCCGCTACCAGCTCCAGGTCCGCGACCTCGCGGGCAGCGCCGCCCTCGCCGAACTCCTGGAGCTGGGCGTCGTCCCCGTCACCGACGGCACCCCCACCCTGCTGCCCGCCGAGGAGACCGACGACCTGGACCTGGTGGCCGACGCCGGGCTCCCCTTCCACGCGTCGCACTCCTGAACCCCCCTCACCTGCCGAAGACTTACGAGAGTCCGCCATGTACGAGCTGTCCCGGGTCCGCCTCTACTCCATCGGGCCCGCCGGTGCGCGCTACGCCGACACCGTGCTTGACCTGCGGGGTGTCGGCCAGCCCGTACCCGACCCCGCCCCCACCCAGGCGGAGTTCTTCGAGGAGGAGCCGGTCGGCCCGCCCCGCCGCCCCGCCCCCGCCGGGGTGCTCTTCCTGGAGAACGGCGGCGGCAAGTCCGTCCTGCTGAAGCTGATCTTCTCGGTGATGCTCCCCGGCCACCGCAACACCCTCGGCGGCGCCAGCTCCGGCGTCCTGCGCAAGTTCCTGCTCGCCGACGACTGCGGACACGTCGTCCTGGAGTGGCAGCACACCCTCACCGGCGAGTGCGTCGTCGTCGGCAAGGCCAGCGAGTGGCGCGGCCGCCAGGTCTCCAACGACCCTCGCAAGTTCGCCGAGGCCTGGTACTCCTTCCGGCCCGGCCCCGGCCTGAGCCTCGACAACCTGCCGGTCGCCGAGTCCACCGCCGTCCGGCCCCCCGTCGAGGGGCAGTCGGGCGCGCGCGGCCGCCGCCGCACCATGAAGGGCTTCCGGGACGCCTTCACCGAGGCCGGGAAGGCGTACCCGCACCTGGAGGTCCACTGGGAGGAGACCCACGACCGCTGGATCGAGCACCTCGGCGACCTCGGCCTCGACCCCGAACTCTTCCGCTACCAGCGGGAGATGAACGCCGACGAGGGCGAGGCGGCCGGCCTCTTCGCGGTCAAGAAGGACTCCGACTTCACCGACCTGCTGCTGCGCGCCGTCACCGACACCCGCGACACCGACGGACTCGCCGATCTCGTCGGCGGCTTCGGCAACAAACTCGGCAGGCGCGCCGAACTCATCGCCGAACGCGACTTCACCGCCGGTTCCGTCGACCTGCTCGGCCGGATCGTCGACGCCGCCGACACCCGCGCCCGCGCCCGCGAGGTCCACACCGGCGCCGAACGCCGCACCCGCTCCCTGGCCCGCAGGCTCTCCGCCCGCGGCGGCCGCGAACGGACCCGCGCCGCCGACCTCGCCACCCGCGTCACCGGCGCCGCCCACGCCGTCACCCAGGCCGAGTCGGCCCGCGGCCACAGCTCCCTGATCGCCGCCGAACTCGCCTACCGCAACGCCTCGCTGGCCCTCGCCGCCGCCGAGAAGTCCGCCGCCGCCCAGAAACGCGAACTGGCCGACGCCCGCACCCTGCACTCCGCCTGGCAGGCGGCCGAGGCCGTGCTGCGCCACCGCGCCGCCGCCGACCGCGTCGCCCGCGTCGCCTCCGCCATCCAGGAGGCCGAACGGGACGCCGCCCCCGCCCTCGCCGCCCGCGCGCGGGCCGCCGTCGACCTCGTCCGCGCCCTGCACGCCGCCGCCGAGAGCGCCGAGGCCCTCGCCAACGAGGGCGAGGAACGCTCCGCCACCCTCCAGGAGACCGGCGAGACGGCCCACCGGGACGCCACCGCCGCCGCCACCGAGGCCCAGCGCGCCCGCAGCGAGGCCGGACACCTGCGCCAGCGCCTCACCGAGGTCGAGCAGGAGACCGCCGAGGCGGTCCGCGCGGGCTGGCTCGACGACAGCGCCCCGACGCCGACCCGGCCCGCGCCGCGCTCGCCGCGAGCGACGCCGAGAAG
>NZ_FMCI01000013.1 GCF_900091845.1 Streptomyces sp. SolWspMP-5a-2 | reverse complement strand
AAGGCGGCGGGACGCCGGACACACCTGATGAGACGCTGTTCGCCGCGATCGTCTACGTGCTGGTCAGTGGCTGCGCCTGGCGCGCTCTGCCGCCGTGCTTCGTGATATCGAAGTCAACCGCCCACCGCAGATTCCTGATCTGGTCGAGAGCTGGCGTTTGGGGGCGTCTCCACGAAGCCGTGCTGCACCTGCTTGACGACTCCTGGCTCATCGACGTCACCCGCGTCGTCCTCGACCCCGCCCACGTCAGGGCAAAAGGGGGGCGAACACACAGGTCCGGAGCCCCGTAGACCGCAGTAAGCAGGGTTCCAGGATGCACGTCCTGTCGGACGCGAACGGACTGCCGCTTCTCGTCGGTGTCCCGGCCGGCAACACTAACGACAGCGAAGAGCTGAAGCCCATGATCGAGGGTCACCAAACCAAACGAGACACGGCCCTCATCGCGGTCGGTACTTCAAGACCCGGCGCCTCCACGCAGATAAAGCCTACGCTCGCGCCGACCTGCGCAGATGGCTCAGGTGGAAGCGAATCGGAGTACGCATCGCCCCCAAAGGCATCGAATCCAGCGAGCGATTAGGGCGTCGTAGGTGGGTCATCGAGCGCATGATGTCGTGGCTGTCCGGCTACCGCAGACTCAGTCCACGCTACGAGCCTCATCCCCGTAACACCTGGCCTTTCTCGGACTGGTCGCGGTCCTCTGCTGCTACAAGCTGCTTGTCCGCCTCACCACGTAGGACAGGGGCATAGGTGGCTCCCGGGACTGCATGCGGAATCCCCGGGCGAGAAATCGCTCTCTGGAATCCGGCCGTCCGGCCAGCTGTCTCCCAGATCCGGTCGGAGCCGGTCGCATCGGTTCCGTGCACGCACGCAACCTCCCCGGGATGGTTCCCACGGGTTCCCTGCTCATCTATGACGCCGACCCCGCCGTGGCGGGAAAGGCCGCGGCGGAGGTGGACGGATCGGTCCGCCCGACGGCCGAGGCGGTCCTCGCCGACACGGACGCGCTGGTCGTCGCGACCTCGGCCACCGACCGGTTGCCGCTGCTCGACACGGCGATGGCCCGGGGCATCCCGGTGTTCTGCGAGAAGCCGCTCGCCGCCGGCCTGCCCGAAGCCCGGCACATCGCGGCGACGGCCCGTCGGCTGTCAGCCCGTGTTCTCGTCGGCTTCCAGCGCCGCTTCGATCCCGAGTACCTGATGCTCCACCGGCTGGTGGCCTCCGGGGCGGCTGGACAGGTCCTGATGATCCGGGGCACGGCCTTCGACCGAACGCTTCCGAGCGAGGGCTACAGCTCCACGGCGGGAGACCCCTTCACCGACTGCCTGATCCATGACATCGACGCCACGCGCTGAATCGCGCAGGACGAGATCATCTCGGTGCTGGCCGATACCCAGCAGGTCCCGCACCCGGGTTCGGGCGAGGGGCGGGCGGAGATCGGTGTCGGCACGGTGATGCTGACGCTGGCCCATGGCGGGACCGCGGTCCTGACCGCGTCGAGGCTGGACCCGAGCGGCTACGACCATCGCATGGAGTACTGGCCGCCGGCGAGTCGGCCGTCGCCGGGCGCGGTGCCGCGTCGCTGCTGTGGGCGCCATGGACGGCCGCCGCGCAGCCCGGCTGAGGTGAAGCCGTCCCCCGTACACCGGGATTTGACAGTTTCGCCGAGGCATACCGGGCCGAGATGCGCGCTTTCCTGACGATGGTAGAGGGTGGCGGCCCCAGCTCGTGCCGCCCCGTCTTACAACGCCTAACATAATGATT
>NZ_FMCI01000049.1 GCF_900091845.1 Streptomyces sp. SolWspMP-5a-2 | reverse complement strand
GCCACCAGCCGGGCGGCCGGTCCCCGGGCGGGGGCCGGGGCGGACGGCGCCGGGTCGCGCGGGGGAGCGGACGGGCCCATCGGGGTCCCTCTCGGGCTCGGCGGCGGAGAACCGGCCGGTCCGGCGAGGGACCGGCCGGCGGTGGTACCGGCTTCCGGGACGACGGGAGGCGCGGCGGCGGTCCCTACGCGTCGTAGGTGTCGACCTTCCGCGGGGTCGGGTCCTGGACGGCGCCGCTGAGGGCGGACGAGCGGGAGCTGAAGTTGTCGGTGTTGACCCGGTGGTCCTTGAGCACGGCCAGGGTGGCGTGGTGCACCCGGCGCAGGATCGGGGTCGCCGCGCGCAGCACGTCGTCGCTCATGAAGCGGTTGCCCCAGGGCTGGTCGGCCCAGGCGTGCCGGAGCCCGAACGGCTCGGGCAGGCCGAGCGAGCCGCCGAGCCAGTTCAGCAGCGGCGGGTACCAGCCGACCGCGGCCCGGGAGGCGAGCCGCACGACCTCGTCCGGCGTGACCAGCGGCAGGCTCACCGTACGGGTCTCCCAGAACCGCACCGTCTTGGCGACCGTCTTGGACGGGGCGGACGGCTTGGTCAGGAACAGACCGTTCACCGGGCCCAGCGCGTGGCCGGTGACCTCGATGCGCAGGGTCTCCTTGAGGACCGTCACGGTGGTCATCATCGTAATGATCAACTGGCCGCCCCACAGCGCCCACTGCACGCCCAGGTAGTGCCGGTCACCGCTGTCGAACTGCTGGTGGTTGCAGATGTTCTCCATCGCCTTGGGCCTGACCTGGTACGCCTCCACGTCCGGGCCCTCGGGGCGGGAGACACCGCCGGCGCCCGCCGGGATCGGGGTGACGACCCAGTCCCGCACGGTCGGCTCGGGGAAGCCGCCGGTCTTCAGGCTCTGGCGGGGGAGCATCTTCAGCTCGTCGTGGATGGCGCGGGCCAGCGTCCAGCTGCGGAACTCGTGGATGCTCTGCCCGGGGTCGGCCGGGGACAGCTCCTCGGCGAGGATCCAGGCGCCCCAGCGGGTGCCCATGCCGAGGATGCCCTTGGGACCGGCGTAGAAGGTCGAGTTGGACTGCTGCTCCGCGCTCAGCCTGGCCAGGGACTGGCGGAGCTGCTCGGCGGCGGTCTGGTCGGGGTGGGTGGGCACCGCCTCCGGGATCTTCGCGGCGACCCCGCTGCCCGAGAGCAGGCCGTCCCACCGGGAGCGCAGGTCCTTCGCGGTGGCCTCGCAGATCCGCTTGGCGAGGAACCAGCCGATCACCGGGGCGACCACGGCGCCGCGCGCGTACCAGCCCCACACCCCGCCGAACGGCATCTTTATCAGGAAGAGCACGGCGAGGGCGCCCACCGCGAGGAGCAGCACGGTGGCCATGCCGGAGACCCGCTTGTTGTCCTGTTTGGCCATGGTGGTGCGGAGCTGGAAGACCATCAGCCACACCAGCAGCCCCGGCAGGAACAGCACCCCGCACACCAGCATGATCGCGGTGAGCTTCTTGTCCCGGTCGTGGCGGATGTTGTTGGCCGCGAGGCAGTGCTCGACGACCACCTGCGGCTCCGCCCCGAACGACTGGATGACCGGCTTGCGCCCGGCGCCCAGCATGCGGCCTATCACCGCCTGGGAGAACGCCTCACCGAGGTTGGGCCGGAAGATCTTGGCCCAGGAACGGGGCGGGGTGACCGAGGACTTGTGCCATTCGTTGTCGGCTTTCTTGATCTCCTCCACCGGGCTGTCCCGGTAGGCGGCAGAGGCCAGCGCGAACGTGGCCAACTGCCCTTCGTCGCCCGAGCGAGGCACCTGCGGACCGAAGAAGTCCGGATAGTTGCCGTCAACGGTCATTCCCGCCCCCATCGCCACCGGACACCGCTCCTGCGGCCTTCCCGACTTCCGTGCTCCGCACACCTGTTGATCAGGTCATCGTGGGGAATCCTCGACAACCCGATGAGGTCATCAGCGTATCCGCAGGCGCCTTCCGGCAGGGCAGCGTTCCGGCGAGGTCACCCGGCGCGGGGGCGACATCGCGTCACACCCGCTCGGGCGCCTCCTTCCGCAGCCGTTCGGCGACCTGCGCGGGCATCGGCTCGTGCCGGGCGTAGCGGCGGCGGAAGCGGGCGGTGCCGTGCGAGAGGGAGCGCAGGTCGACCGCGTACCGGCCGATCTCGATCTCCGGCACCTCGGCCCGGATCGACGTCCCGCCGTCCCCGGTCCGCTCGGTGCCGAGGACCCTGCCGCGCCGCCCGGAGAGGTCGCTCATCACGGTGCCCACGTAGTCGTCGCCGGTCAGCACGGTCACCTCGGCGACCGGTTCGAGCAGGTGGATGCGGGCGTCGGCGGCCGCCTCCCGCAGGGCGAGCGCCCCGGCCGTCTGGAACGCGGCGTCGGAGGAGTCCACCGAGTGCGCCTTGCCGTCCAGGAGCGTGACCCGCACGTCGGTCAGCGGGTACCCGGCGGCGACCCCCCGGGCGGCCTGGGCCCGTACGCCCTTCTCCACCGACGGCACGAACTGCCGGGGCACCGAGCCGCCGACCACCTTGTCGACGAACTCGATCCCCGCACCGCACGGCAGCGGCTCCACCTCGATCTCGCAGATCGCGAACTGGCCGTGCCCGCCGGACTGTTTGACGTGCCGCCCGCGCCCCGCCGCCCGCGCCGCGAACGTCTCCCGCAGCGGCACCCGGTGCGCGACGACGTCGACCTGGACGCCGTAGCGGCCGCTCAGCCGCTCCAACGCCACGTCCGCGTGCGCCTCGCCGAGGCACCACAGCACCAACTGGTGCGTGTCCGGGTTCTGTTCGAGACGCATCGTCGGGTCCTCGGCGACCAGCCGGGCCAGCCCCTGCGAGAGCCGGTCCTCGTCGGCGTTGCCGTGCGCCTGGATGGCGAGCGGCAGCAGCGGGTCGGGTGTCTCCCAGGGCTCCATGAGGAGCGGGTCGTCCTTCGCGGAGAGGGTGTCGCCGGTCTCGGCGCGGCTCAGCTTCGCCACGCACGCCAGATCGCCCGCGACGCAGTGGGTCAGGGTCCGCTGCTGCTTGCCGAAGGGCGCGGACAGGGCGCCGACGCGTTCGTCGGACTCGTGCGAGGGCCGCTCCCGGTGCCCGGGGTCGGCGAGTCCGTGGCCGCGGACGTGGACGGTGTCGTCGGGGCGCAGCGTGCCGGAGAAGACCCGGACCAGGGAGACCCGGCCGACATAGGGGTCGGAGGAGGTCTTCACGACCTCGGCGACCAGTGGCCCGTCCGGGTCGCAGGGCTTCAGCCCGCGCACCGCGCCGGCCGCGTCCGTCACCCGCGGCGCGGTCCGCTCCAGCGGGGTGGGGAAGCCCCGGGTGATCAGTTCGAGGAGTTCCACGGTGCCCAGGCCCTGCCGGGCGCCGTCGGCGGCGGGCGCGGCGGCCAGCACGGGGAAGAAGGCGCCGCGCGCCACCGCCCGCTCCAGGTCCGCCGTGAGGGTCGTGACGTCGATCTCCTCGCCGCCCAGGTAGCGGTCCATGAGGGTCTCGTCCTCGCTCTCCGCGATGATCCCCTCGATCAGCCGGTTGCGGGCCTCCTCGATGCCGGGCCGCTGCTCGGGGCCGGGCTCGGACCCGACACGCTCCCCGGACGCGTAGTCGAACAGGGTCCGCGACAGCAGGCCGGTCAGCCCGGTCACCGGCGCGTGCCCGTCCGGCCCGGGAGCGGCGTGCAGCGGCAGGTAGAGGGGCAGCACGGCGTCGGGGTCGTCACCGCCGAAGGCCGCCGCGCAGACCCGGGTGGTCTCCTCGAAGTCGGCGCGGGCCGCCTCCAGGTGCGTGATCACGATGGCCCGCGGCATGCCCACGGCCGCGCACTCCTCCCAGACCAGCCGGGTCGAGCCGTCCACGCCGTCGGCCGCCGAGACGACGAAGAGGGCCGCGTCCGCCGCCCGCAGACCGGCCCGCAGCTCCCCGACGAAGTCGGCGTACCCGGGGGTGTCGAGGAGGTTGACCTTCACGCCGTCCCAGTCGACCGGCACCAGCGAGAGCTGGACCGAGCGCTGCTGACGGTGCTCGATGTCGTCGTAGTCCGAGACGGTGCCGCCGTCCTCCACGCGGCCCGCCCGGTTCACCGCCCCCGCGCTCAGCGCGAGGGCCTCCACCAGCGTCGTCTTGCCCGATCCGCAGTGGCCGACCAGCACCACGTTCCGTACGGACGCGGGGTGGTCGGCCGCCGTGGCCCTGCCGGCGGCTCCGGGGTGTCCGTTCGCCTTGTCGCCCATGGCCTTGCCTCCCGTGCACGGTGAGGTCACTGTGGGCGCGGGCGGGCCGGGCCGGGTGCGAGGGCGGCTCCGACGGCGCCCGCGGTCCTTCGAGCTTTCCACTCCCGTCACGGTGCGTCCATACGGGGGACGTGACCGCGCCGCCCGCCGCGGGCCGCCCGGGACCGGCCGTCCGCCGGAAATCCGCACAGGGGTGCGGGTGCCCGACCGTCGCACACGCGCGCGCGTGGCTACGATGGGCCAGCCGGTGGCCAGCAGGGGCCGCGCGGCCAACCGACCGTCGGGAAGGCCATGCTGAACAAGTACGCGCGTGCATTCTTCACGCGTGTCCTCACACCGTTCGCCGCGTTTCTCATCCGCAGGGGAGTCAGCCCCGACACGGTCACGCTGATCGGCACGGCCGGGGTGATGGCGGGAGCGCTGGTCTTCTACCCCCAGGGAGAGTTCTTCTGGGGCACGGTCGTGATCACCCTCTTCGTCTTCTCCGACCTCGTCGACGGGAACATGGCCCGCCAGCTCGGCCGCTCCAGCCGCTGGGGCGCCTTCCTGGACTCCACCCTCGACCGGGTCGCCGACGGCGCGATCTTCGGCGGGTTCGCCCTCTGGTACGCGGGCCGCGGCGACGACATCGTGCTGTGCGCCGTGTCGATCTTCTGCCTGGCCAGCGGCCAGGTCGTGTCGTACACCAAGGCCCGGGGCGAGTCGATCGGCCTGCCGGTCGCCGTCAACGGACTGGTCGAGCGGGCCGAGCGGCTGGTGATCTCGCTGGTCGCGGCCGGTTTCGCGGGCCTGCACAAGTTCGGCGTGCCGGGCATCCAGTACCTGCTGCCGGTCGCGCTGTGGGTGGTCGCGGTGGGCAGCCTCGTCACCCTGGTCCAGCGGGTGGTCACCGTCCGCCGCGAGTCGGCGGAGGCGGAGGCGGCGGCCGAGCGCGACAACGAGGCCGCCACGTGAGCGCCCGCGACCGGCTCACGGACGCCCTCTACGGACTCGGCTGGGGCGCGGTCAGGAAGCTTCCCGAGCCGGTCGCCGTGCGGCTCGGCCGCACCATCGCCGACCTCGCCTGGAAGCGGCGCGGCAAGGGAGTGCTGCGGCTGGAGAGCAACTACGCGCGCGTGGAGCCCGACGCGGGCCCCGAGCGCCTCGCGGAGCTGTCCCGGGCCGGGATGCGCTCCTACCTGCGCTACTGGATGGAGTCGTTCCGGCTGCCCGCGTGGAGCGCCGAACGCGTCCGGGGCGGCGTCACCGTCAAGGACGTCCACCACCTCACGGACGGCATCGCCGCGGGCCGGGGCGTCGTCCTCGCGCTGCCCCACATGGCCAACTGGGACCTGGCGGGCGCCTGGGTCACCACCGAGCTGCGCACCCCGTTCACCACGGTGGCCGAACGCCTGAAGCCGGAGAGCCTCTACGACCGGTTCGTCGCCTACCGCGAGGGCCTCGGCATGGAGGTCCTGCCGCACAGCGGCGGCGCCGCCTTCGGCACCCTCGCCCGGCGGCTGCGCGACGGCGGCCTGGTCTGCCTGGTCGCCGAACGCGACCTGTCGTCGTCCGGCGTCGAGGTGTCGTTCTTCGGCGAGGCCACCCGGATGCCCGCGGGCCCCGCCCTGCTCGCCCAGCAGACCGGCGCGCTGCTGCTGCCCGTCACGCTCTGGTACGACGACTCGCCCGTCATGCGGGGACAGGTCCACCCCCCGATCGAGGTACCCGAGTCAGGCGGCCGGGCCGAGAAGACGTCCGTCATGACACAGGCGCTGGCCGATGCCTTCGCCTCGGGGATCGCCGACCATCCGGAGGACTGGCACATGCTCCAGCGTCTGTGGCTCGCCGACCTCGGACCACGTCCGTCGAACGGGGAGCGCCCGTGAGGATCGGCATCGTCTGCCCCTACTCCTGGGACGTGCCGGGCGGCGTCCAGTTCCACATCCGCGACCTCGCCGCCTACTTCATCCGCCAGGGCCACGAGGTCTCGGTGCTGGCCCCCGCCGACGACGACACCCCGCTGCCGCCGTACGTCGTCTCGGCCGGGCGCGCGGTCCCGGTGCCGTACAACGGCTCGGTCGCCCGGCTCAACTTCGGCTTCCTGAGCGCCGCCCGGGTCCGCCGCTGGCTGCACGACGGCCACTTCGACGTCATCCACATCCACGAGCCGACCTCGCCGTCGCTCGGCCTGCTGACCTGCTGGGCGGCCCAGGGCCCGATCGTGGCCACGTTCCACACCTCCAACCCGCGCTCCCGGGCCATGATCGCGGCCTACTCGATCCTCCAGGCGGCCCTGGAGAAGATCAGCGCCCGCATCGCGGTCAGCGAGTACGCCCGCCGCACCCTCGTCGAGCACCTCGGCGGCGACGCGGTGGTCATCCCGAACGGCGTCGACGTCGACTTCTTCGCCGACGCCGAACCGCGCCCCGAGTGGCAGGGCGGGACGATCGGTTTCATCGGCCGCATCGACGAGCCCCGCAAGGGCCTGCCGGTCCTCATGAAGGCGCTGCCGCGCATCCTCGCGGCCCGTCCGGACACCCGGCTCCTGGTGGCGGGCCGGGGCGACGAGGAGGAGGCCGTCGAGACCCTCCCGGCCGAGCTGCGCTCCCGGGTCGAGTTCCTCGGCATGATCAGCGACGAGGACAAGGCCCGCCTGCTGCGCAGCGTCGACCTGTACCTCGCGCCCAACACCGGCGGCGAGAGCTTCGGCATCATCCTGGTCGAGGCGATGTCCGCGGGCGCCCCGGTCCTCGCCTCCGACCTCGACGCCTTCGCCCAGGTCCTGGACCAGGGCGCGGCCGGTGAGCTCTTCGCCAACGAGGACCCGGACGCCCTGGCGGACGCGGCGATCAGGCTGCTCGCCGACCCGGCCCGCAGGGCGGCACTGACCGCGCGCGGCAGCGCGCACGTGCGCCGCTTCGACTGGTCGACGGTCGGCGCGGACATCCTCTCCGTCTACGAGACGGTGACGGCGGGCGCGGCGGCGGTGGCCGCGGCGGACGACGACCGGGCATCGGGGCTGAGAGCGAGACTGGGCCTGGCACGGGACTGAGGCCCGCCGGGACGGGGAGCGGCTCGGGACCGGGGTCCGCGCGGGACTGAGCCTGGTGCACGACGGGACGGTGTGAGCCTGGACCGGGGAGACCGGGGAGACCGGGGAGACCGGGGAGACCGGGGCGCGCGGGGCGCGCGGGGCGCGCGGGGCTGAGGCCGGCGGGGGACCGACGGGCGTCCTCCGGGGCCGCCGGTCCCGGGTGTCATCGGGCGACGGCGACCCGCTCCGTCCCGGGGCGCCGCAGGAGGGCGGCGCCCCGCGCACCCCTGCACCCGTTGCCCGTCGCAGGCCCGGAACGGCCGGGGAGGGCGGCCGCACCCCCGCTCGGCACACCCCCCGCCCCGCACCCCCGCGCCCGTCGCGCGCGTAGGCTGCGGGCCGTGACTCCCACCCTGATCTGGACCCTCGTCGTTCTCGTGGCGATCGGCCTGTATCTGAGCTGGACGGCGGGCCGCCTGGACCGCCTCCACGCCCGTATCGACGCCGCCCGCGCCGCCCTCGACGCCCAGTTGCTCCGCCGGGCCTCCGTCGCGCAGGAACTGGCGACGTCCGGCGTCCTCGACCCGGCCGCGTCCATCGTCCTGTACGAGGCCGCGCACGCGGCCCGGCAGGCCGAGGAGGAGCAGCGGGAGTTCGCGGAGAGCGAGCTGAGCCAGGCGCTGCGGGTGGTGTTCGGGGAGCCGCAGCAGACCGAGGCGGTCCGCGAGGTGCCCGGCGGCGAGGCGGCCGTCAGCGAACTCGCCGAGGCGGTGCGCCGGGTCCCGATGGCCCGCCGCTTCCACAACGACGCGGTCGGCGCGGCCCGCAGGCTCCGCGAGCACCGCAAGGTCCGCTGGTTCCGGCTGGCCGGGCACGCGCCGTTCCCGATGGCGTTCGAGATGGACGACGAACCGCCCGTCGCCCTGGTGGAACGGGTCGCCTGACCCCCTGGTCCGAGCGGCCCCGGCCCCCGGGGCGCCGCCGCGCGGGCAGAACGATCCACCGCTCAACCATTGGCCCTTGCCGCCGCTCGGGCGCTCCCGTTTCCTCGGAGGTGCACAAATCCCCCTTCCCCCGAGTGAGGTCGCCCGTGTCCAGCACGCCCTTCGACAACCAGGCCCCCGAGACCGGCACCGCGCGCGTCAAGCGCGGCATGGCCGAGCAGCTCAAGGGCGGTGTGATCATGGACGTCGTCACCCCGGAGCAGGCGAAGATCGCCGAGGACGCGGGCGCCGTCGCCGTCATGGCCCTGGAGCGGGTCCCGGCCGACATCCGCAAGGACGGCGGGGTGGCCCGGATGTCCGACCCGGACATGATCGAGGGCATCATCGCGGCCGTCTCCATCCCGGTCATGGCCAAGTCCCGCATCGGCCACTTCGTCGAGGCCCAGGTCCTCCAGTCGCTCGGCGTCGACTACATCGACGAGTCCGAGGTGCTCACCCCGGCCGACGAGGTCAACCACTCCGACAAGTGGTCGTTCACCACCCCGTTCGTCTGTGGCGCCACCAACCTCGGAGAGGCGCTGCGCCGGATCGCCGAGGGCGCCGCGATGATCCGCTCCAAGGGCGAGGCCGGCACCGGCAACGTCGTCGAGGCGGTCCGCCACCTGCGGCAGATCAAGAACGAGATCGCCCGGCTGCGCGGCTTCGACAACCACGAGCTGTACGCCGCCGCCAAGGAGCTGCGCGCCCCGTACGAGCTGGTCAAGGAGGTCGCCGGGTTGGGCAGGCTGCCCGTCGTGCTGTTCTCCGCGGGCGGGGTCGCCACCCCGGCCGACGCCGCGCTGATGCGCCAGCTCGGCGCCGAGGGCGTCTTCGTCGGCTCCGGCATCTTCAAGTCGGGCGACCCGGCCAAGCGCGCCGCCGCCATCGTCAAGGCCACCACCTTCTACGACGACCCGAAGATCATCGCGGACGCGTCCCGCGACCTCGGCGAGGCCATGGTCGGCATCAACTGCGACACGCTGCCCGAGACCGAGCGCTACGCCAACCGCGGCTGGTGACGCCGATGTCCGACCCCGTCGTGGGCGTCCTGGCGCTCCAGGGCGACGTGCGCGAACACCTCGTCGCCCTGGCCGCCACCGGCGCCGTGGCCAGGCCGGTGCGCAGGGCGCAGGAGCTGGACGGGATCGACGGCCTGGTGCTGCCGGGCGGCGAGTCGACCACCATCTCCAAGCTGGCCGTCCTCTTCGGCGTCCTCGACCCGCTGCGCGCCCGGGTGCGGGCCGGGCTGCCGGTCTACGGCACCTGCGCGGGCATGATCCTGCTCGCCGACAAGATCCTCGACCCGCGCTCGGGCCAGGAGACCGTCGGCGGCATCGACATGATCGTGCGCCGCAACGCCTTCGGCCGCCAGAACGAGTCCTTCGAGGCGGCGGTCGCCGTGCGCGGCGTCCCGGGCGAGCCGGTGGAGGGCGTCTTCATCCGCGCGCCGTGGGTGGAGTCGGTGGGCGGCGCGGTCGAGGTGCTCGCCGAGCACGACGGCCACATCGTCGCGGTCCGCCAGGGCGACGTCCTCGCCACGTCGTTCCACCCGGAGCTGACCGGGGACCACCGCGTGCACGCCCTCTTTGTCGACATGGTGCGCGCGCGGGCGAAGGCGGACGCCTTGTAGGATCTCTGGCGTTCAGGCAGAGATGGGTTACGCGAAGGAGACAGGCAGATGTCCGGCCACTCTAAATGGGCCACGACGAAGCACAAGAAGGCCGTGATCGACGCCAAGCGCGGCAAGCTCTTCGCGAAGCTGATCAAGAATATCGAGGTCGCGGCGCGGATGGGCGGCGTCGACATCGAGGGCAACCCGACGCTCTACGACGCCATCCAGAAGGCCAAGAAGCAGTCGGTGCCGAACAAGAACATCGACTCCGCGGTCAAGCGCGGCGGTGGTCTCGAAGCGGGTGGCGCCGACTACGAGACCATCATGTACGAGGGGTACGGCCCGAACGGCGTCGCGGTCCTCATCGAGTGCCTCACCGACAACCGCAACCGCGCCGCCTCCGACGTCCGGGTCGCCATGACCCGCAACGGCGGCAACATGGCGGACCCCGGCTCGGTGTCCTACCTCTTCCACCGCAAGGGCGTCGTCATCGTCCCCAAGGGCGAACTGACCGAGGACGACGTCCTCGGCGCCGTCCTGGACGCGGGGGCCGAGGAGGTCAACGACCTCGGCGAGACCTTCGAGGTGCTCAGCGAGGCCACCGACATGGTCGCCGTCCGCACCGCCCTGCAGGACGCCGGGATCGACTACGACTCCGCCGAGGCCAACTTCGTCCCGACCATGCAGGTCGAACTCGACGAGGACGGCGCCCGCAAGATCTTCAAGCTGATCGACGCCCTGGAGGACAGCGACGACGTGCAGAACGTCTTCGCCAACTTCGACGTCAGCGACGAGGTCATGGAGAAGGTCGACGCGTAACGCGCTGCCGCGAACCCAACGGGCCGACGGGACACACCTCGTCGGCCCGTCGCCATGTCGGCCGTTGTCGGCGGCACCCGATAGCCTGCACAAACAGGCGATCGAAGAAGGGGGCCGCAGTGCGCGTACTCGGGGTGGACCCCGGCCTCACCCGGTGCGGGGTCGGCGTCGTGGAGGGGGTCGCGGGACGGCCGCTCACCATGCTCGGCGTCGGAGTCGTCCGCACGCCCGCGGAGGCCGAGTTGGGCCATCGCCTGGTCGCCGTCGAGCAGGGCATCGAGCAGTGGCTCGACGAGCACCGGCCCGAATTCGTCGCCGTGGAGCGGGTGTTCAGCCAGCACAACGTCAGCACCGTGATGGGCACCGCCCAGGCCAGCGCCGTCGCCATGCTCTGCGCCGCCCGCCGCGGCATCCCCGTCGCCCTGCACACCCCCAGCGAGGTCAAGGCCGCCGTCACCGGCAGCGGCCGCGCCGACAAGGCCCAGGTCGGAGCCATGGTCACCCGGCTGCTGCGGCTCGACGCGCCGCCCAGGCCCGCCGACGCCGCCGACGCCCTCGCCCTCGCCATCTGCCACATCTGGCGCGCCCCCGCGCAGAACCGCCTCCAGCAGGCGGTCGCCCAGCACACCGCCAGGGCATCCGCGCCCTCCTGGAAAGGCCGTACCGCATGATCGCCTTCGTCACCGGCCCGGTCGCCGCCCTCGCCCCGGACTCCGCGGTCGTCGAGGTGGGCGGCGTCGGCATCGCCGTCCAGTGCAGCCCCAACACCCTCTCCGGACTGCGGATGGGACAGCACGCGCGCCTCGCCACCTCCCTGGTGGTCCGCGAGGACTCCCTCACCCTGTACGGCTTCGCCGACGACGACGAGCGGCAGACCTTCGAACTCCTGCAGACCGCCAGCGGCGTCGGCCCCCGCCTCGCCCAGGCCATGCTCGCCGTGCACGCCCCCGACGCCCTGCGCCGCGCCGTCGCCACCGGCGACGAGAAGGCCCTCACCGCGGTCCCCGGCATCGGCAAGAAGGGCGCCCAGAAGCTGCTCCTCGAACTGAAGGACCGGCTCGGCGCCCCCACCGGCGCCACGGTGGCCGCCGTCCAGACCCCCGCCGGGTGGCGCGACCAGCTCCACGCCGCCCTGATCGGCCTCGGCTACGCCGCCCGGGACGCCGACGAGGCCGTCGCCGCCGTGACTCCGCAGGCCGAGGCCGCCGAGGGCACCCCGCAGGTCGGGCAGCTCCTGAAGGCCGCCCTCCAGACCCTCAACCGCGCCCGCTGACCCTCCACCCTCCGAGGCAGATCACATGAACTGGGACGATCCGACCGACCCCGACGCCGCCGAGCGGCTCGTCGGCGCGTCCGCCGACCGTGAGGACCAGGCCGTCGAGGCCGCCCTGCGCCCCAAGGACCTGGACGAGTTCATCGGCCAGGAGAAGGTTCGCGAGCAGCTCGACCTGGTGCTGCGCGCCGCCCGCGCGCGCGGCGCCACCGCCGACCACGTGCTGCTCTCCGGCGCCCCCGGCCTCGGCAAGACCACCCTCTCCATGATCATCGCCGCCGAGATGGGCGCCCCCATCCGCATCACCAGCGGCCCCGCCATCCAGCACGCGGGCGACCTCGCCGCGATCCTCTCCTCGCTCCAGGAGGGCGAGGTCCTCTTCCTCGACGAGATCCACCGCATGTCGCGGCCCGCCGAGGAGATGCTCTACATGGCGATGGAGGACTTCCGCGTCGACGTCATCGTCGGCAAGGGGCCGGGCGCCACCGCCATTCCGCTCGAACTGCCGCCCTTCACCCTCGTGGGTGCCACCACCCGGGCCGGTCTGCTGCCGCCGCCGCTGCGCGACCGCTTCGGCTTCACCGCGCACATGGAGTTCTACGAACCGGCCGAACTGCGGCGCGTCATCCACCGCTCGGCAGCCCTGCTCGACGTGGAGATCGACCCCGACGGAGCCGCCGAGATCTCCGGCCGCTCCCGCGGCACCCCCCGCATCGCCAACCGCCTGCTGCGCCGGGTCCGCGACTACGCGCAGGTCAAGGCGGACGGCGTGATCACCCGCGAGATCGCCGCCGCGGCCCTCGCCGTCTACGAGGTCGACGGACGCGGCCTCGACCGCCTCGACCGGGCGGTCCTCGAGGCACTGCTCAAGCTGTTCGGCGGCGGCCCGGTCGGCCTCTCGACGCTGGCCGTCGCGGTGGGGGAGGAGCGCGAGACGGTCGAGGAGGTCGCCGAGCCCTTCCTGGTCAGGGAGGGTCTGCTGGCCCGCACCCCGCGCGGCCGGGTGGGCACCCCGGCGGCCTGGGCCCACCTCGGTCTGACCCCGCCGCAGCAGCAGGTGGCGGGGGGCGCCGCCGGAAACGGACAAGGGGACCTGTTCGGGACGTGACGCATCCGTGACAGCGCGCACATTGGCCGGGGGAGGAACCCTGGTGCCATGCTGAGCGTTGTTCCCTGCGCGCGGACTCGCTTAGACTCCGCCGATGCCGCCTGTGTCGGCGGTATACATACCCCCATCCATGAGGCCGCTGTCCGCCGCGGTCGTGCGAAGGAAATTCCGTCCCGTGAATAACATCGGCATGCTCCTCCCCTTCATCGTGCTCATCGGGGCCATGTTCCTCATGACCCGCTCGGCCAAGCGCAAGCAGCAGCAGGCCCAGTCGATGCGCGACGAGATGCAGCCCGGCAGTGGCGTCCGCACCATCGGTGGCGTGTACGCGACGGTCAAGGAGGTCAACGACGACACGGTCCTCGTCGACGCCGGACCGGGAGTGGAGCTCCTCTTCGCGAAGAACGCCATCGGCGCCGTCCTCTCCGACGACGAGTACAACCGCATCGTCCACGGTGTCGAGCACGACCTGAAGTCCGACTCCGACCTCGTCCCGGACGACGCCTCCTCCCTCACCGAGAGCGACGCCGCCGCCACCGGCGAGCCCGCCGTCGACCTCGGCAAGGACCTCGGCAAGAAGGACGCCGTCGAGGAGCCCGCCGCGGCCGACGAGCCCGTCGTCGCCGAGGCGAAGCCGGCCGACGCGAAGACCGCCGAGAAGGCGGCCGACGAGGAGCCGAAGAAGACCGACGGCGACTCCGCCGCCAAGTAGGCGCACCCGAGGGGGCGTGCGGGGGTGATCCGCGCGCCTCGGTCAGTGTGTGTCCCGCACGGGATCCCGACACCATGTCATGGCCGCCCGCCCGCACCCCGGCACCCGGCGGCCCGAGAGGGAGTACGAGAAGGTGGCAGCACCGAAGAAGGGCCGGAGCGCGAGCGCCCAGAGCAAGCCATGGCGCTCGCTGGCCCTCATCCTGATCGCCATCGTGGCGCTCACCGGCGGCATGTTCGCGTCCGGGCACACCACTCCGCGTCTCGGCATCGACCTGGCCGGCGGTACGAGCATCACGCTGCGGGCGGTCGCGGAGCCGGGCCAGGAGTCCGCGATCAACAAGACCAACATGGACACCGCGGTCGAGATCATGAACCGCCGTGTCAATGGTCTTGGTGTCTCGGAGGCCGAGGTCCAGACCCAGGGCGCGAAGAACATCATCGTCAACATCCCCAAGGGCACGAACTCCAAGGAGGCCCGGCAGCAGGTAGGCACCACCGCGAAGCTCTACTTCCGGCCGGTGCTGACCACCGAGGTCTCCGGCGCCGCCGCGTCCCAGAGCCCCTCGCCCAGCTCCTCCAGCAGCGCCACCGACAAGGACAAGGACAAGGCGACCGACGCGTCGCCGAGCGCCACCGGTTCCGGTTCCCCCGACCCCTCGGCGAGCGCCACCTCCCAGGGCCGCGCCGTCACCGACGCCCTGAAGGCCGACAGCACCCCGTCCGCCTCCTCCTCCCCGTCGGCCTCCTCCTCGCCGTCCCCGGACGCGAGCAGCTCCGCCACCAGTGAGGCGGCGAGCAAGCTGGAGGCGCAGTACGCGGCGCTCGACTGCACCGTGCAGTCCCAGCGCGCCACCGCGGGTAAGGGCGTCAAGGCCAGCGACCCGACGGTCGCCTGCGGCCAGAACTCGCAGGGCCAGTGGCAGAAGTACATCCTCGGCCCGGCCGCGGTCGACGGCACCGACGTGAAGAAGTCGCAGGCCGTCTTCAACACGCAGACCGCCGCCGGCTGGACCGTCACGATGGACTTCACCGGCAAGGGCACCAAGAAGTTCGCCGACATCACCGGCCAGCTCGCGCAGAAGCAGTCGCCGCAGAACCAGTTCGCGATCGTCCTGGACGGCAACGTCGTCTCCGACCCCTACGTGCGCCAGGCGCTGACCGCAGGCAACGCGGAGATCTCCGGCAGCTTCAACCAGGAGGAGGCCCAGAGCCTCGCCAACATGCTGTCCTACGGCGCGCTGCCGCTGACCTTCAAGGAGGACAGCGTCACCACCGTCACCGCCGCGCTCGGCGGTGAGCAGCTGCACGCCGGTCTGATCGCGGGCGGCATCGGCCTCGCCCTGGTCGTCGTCTACCTGCTGGTCTTCTACCGCGGTCTGTCCGTCATCGCGATCCCGTCGCTGCTGGTCTCCGCCGCGCTCACCTACGTGATCATGGCGCTGCTCGGCCCGACCATCGGCTTCGCCCTGAACCTGCCCGCGGTCTGCGGAGCGATCGTCGCGATCGGTATCACCGCCGACTCCTTCATCGTCTTCTTCGAACGCATCCGGGACGAGATCCGCGAGGGCCGCTCGCTGCGCCCCTCGGTGGAGCGGGCCTGGCCCCGGGCCCGGCGCACCATCCTGGTCTCGGACTTCGTCTCCTTCCTCGCCGCCGCGGTGCTCTTCATCGTCACCGTCGGCAAGGTCCAGGGCTTCGCGTTCACGCTCGGTCTGACCACCGTGCTCGACGTCGTCGTGGTCTTCTTCTTCACCAAGCCGCTGATGACGATCCTCGCCCGCCGCAGGTTCTTCGCGGGCGGCCACAAGCTCTCCGGCCTCGACCCGAAGTCCCTGGGAGCCAAGCCCCCGCTGCGCCGCACCCGCCGTCCCGCCGCGCCCTCCGCCGGCCCTGTCGACCCGAAGGAGGCGTGAGATGTCGAAGCTCGGCAACCTCGGCGCCCGACTGCACCGCGGCGAGGTCGGCTACGACTTCGTCGGCAATCGCAAGCTCTGGTACGGCGTCTCCATCCTGATCACCATCACGGCCATCCTCGGCCTGGCGGTGCGCGGGCTGAACATGGGCATCGAGTTCCAGGGCGGCGCGGTCTTCACCACGCCGAAGCACATGAGCGTCTCGGTCACCAAGGCCGAGGAGCTGGCGGAGGAGGCCTCCGGCCACGACGCGATCGTGCAGAAGCTCGGCGACGGCAGCCTGCGCATCCAGATCTCCGGCATCGACACCGGCAAGTCCGACGACATCAAGGACGTCCTCGCCAAGGACCTCAAGGTCGACGCGGAGAACATCAACGCGGACCTGGTCGGACCGAGCTGGGGCGACCAGATCGCCAACAAGGCGTGGCAGGGCCTGGCGATCTTCATGGTCCTGGTGGTGATCTACCTCGCCATCGCCTTCGAGTGGCGGATGGCGCTGGCCGCGCTGGTCGCGCTGGTCCACGACATCACCATCACCGTCGGCATCTACGCCCTCGTCGGCTTCGAGGTCACGCCCGGCACGGTGATCGGTCTGCTGACCATCCTCGGTTACTCGCTCTACGACACGGTCGTCGTCTTCGACAGCCTCAAGGAGCAGACGAAGGACATCACCAAGCAGACCCGCTGGACCTACAGCGACATCGCCAACCGGTCGATCAACTCCACCCTGATGCGGTCGATCAACACCACGGCGGTGGCGCTCCTGCCGGTGGCGGCCCTGCTGTTCATCGGCGGTGGCGTCCTCGGCGCGGGCATGCTCAACGACATCTCGCTGTCGCTGTTCGTCGGCCTCGCGGCCGGTGCCTACTCCTCGATCTTCATCGCCACGCCGCTCGTCGCCGACCTCAAGGAGCACGAGCCGCAGCTCAAGGCGCTCAGGAAGCGGGTCCTCGCCAAGCGGACGCAGGCCGCCGCGCAGGGCGACACCGCCGAGCCGGAGACGGCCGAGGAGTACGACGACGACTTCGAGGACGCGGCCCCCGCCGTCGTCGGCCCGCGCAACCAGCCCGCCTCTCGCTCCCGCGGGCGCGGCCGTCCCTCGGGCAAGCGCCGATGACTGGCACCACGGACACCACGGAGCTGCTGCTCAGCCGGATCAGGGACGTGGCGGACCACCCGGAGCCTGGCGTCGTCTTCAAGGACATCACCCCGCTCCTGGCCGACCCGGTCGCGTTCACGGCGCTCACCGACGAGTTCGCCGCGATCGCCGCCCGCACCGGCGCCACCAAGATCGTCGGCCTTGAGGCCAGGGGCTTCATCCTGGGCGCCCCGGTCGCCGTCCGGGCGGGCCTCGGCTTCATCCCGGTGCGCAAGGCGGGCAAGCTCCCCGGAGCGACCCTCGCCCAGTCCTACGACCTGGAGTACGGCTCCGCCGAGATCGAGGTGCACGCCGAGGACCTGAGCGCCGGGGACCGCGTCCTGGTCGTCGACGACGTCCTGGCCACCGGCGGCACCGCCGAGGCGTCCCTCCAGCTGATCCGCCGGGCCGGCGCCGACGTCGCGGGCGTCGCGGTCCTGATGGAGCTGGGCTTCCTGAACGGCCGGGCCCGCCTGGAGCCCGCCCTCGGGGGCGCCCCGCTGGAGGCGCTGCTCCAGATCTGACCCACCGGACCCGGTCGCCGACCGGCACCCGTCGCGAGAGGCCGTCCCCGGCTCGGGGACGGCCTCTCGCGCACCCGGCGGCACCGGCGGGCGCAACCTCCCGGACACCCGGTGGACGGCCCCGTGGAATCCCGTGGAGACCTTCCGTGTTTCCCGGGCAGACGGTCATCAGATCGGCCTGAAGGCGATCCCCGGGCCGAGGATCGCTACCATGGGGTCTCCGGAGCCTGACCGGGGACCCGGATCGCGCACGAGGAGTCCTCTTGCCAGACGAGGCCCAGCACCTGACCGCCGCCAAGCCCGAGTCCGCCTCGGCTGCCGCGGCGAAGCCCGCGCCGACCACCCCGCCGGTGAAGAACGACGGCGCGGGGCCGGTCGAGCACGCCCAGTCCGCGCCCGTCGACAAGTCCGCCGAGCAGTCGCGCCCCAAGCCGGTCCCGCCGGAGCAGTCCGCCCCCGCGGTGCGTCCCAACACCGGCCAGCCCTCCCGCTCCGGTTCCTCGAACCGGGTCAGGGCCCGCCTCGCCCGCCTCGGCGTGCAGCGCTCCAACCCGTACAACCCGGTCCTCGAACCGCTGCTGCGGATAGTGCGCAGCAACGACCCGAAGACCGAGGCGGCCACGCTGCGCCAGATCGAGAGCGCCTACCAGGTCGCCGAACGCTGGCACCGCGGCCAGAAGCGCAAGAGCGGCGACCCCTACATCACGCACCCGCTCGCTGTCACCACCATCCTCGCCGAGCTGGGCATGGATCCGGCCACCCTGATGGCGGGCCTGCTGCACGACACCGTCGAGGACACCGAGTACGGCCTCGACCAGCTCCGCCGCGACTTCGGCGACCAGGTCGCGCTGCTCGTCGACGGCGTCACCAAGCTGGACAAGGTCAAGTTCGGGGAGGCCGCGCAGGCCGAGACCGTGCGCAAGATGGTCGTCGCCATGGCCAAGGACCCCCGGGTCCTGGTCATCAAGCTCGCCGACCGGCTGCACAACATGCGCACCATGCGGTACCTCAAGCGCGAGAAGCAGGAGAAGAAGGCGCGCGAGACCCTGGAGATCTACGCGCCGCTCGCCCACCGCCTGGGCATGAACACCATCAAGTGGGAGCTGGAGGACCTCGCCTTCGCGATCCTCTACCCCAAGATGTACGACGAGATCGTCCGCCTGGTCGCCGAGCGCGCCCCCAAGCGCGACGAGTACCTGGCCATAGTGACCGACGAGGTCCAGGCCGACCTGCGCGCGGCCCGCATCAAGGCGACCGTCACCGGCCGCCCGAAGCACTACTACAGCGTCTACCAGAAGATGATCGTGCGGGGCCGCGACTTCGCGGAGATCTACGACCTGGTGGGCATCCGCGTCCTGGTGGACACCGTCCGCGACTGCTACGCGGCCCTGGGCACCGTCCACGCGCGCTGGAACCCGGTTCCCGGGCGCTTCAAGGACTACATCGCGATGCCCAAGTTCAACATGTACCAGTCGCTGCACACGACGGTCATCGGGCCCAACGGCAAGCCGGTCGAGCTGCAGATCCGCACCTTCGACATGCACCGCCGCGCCGAGTACGGCATCGCCGCGCACTGGAAGTACAAGCAGGAGGCCGTCGCGGGCGCCTCCAAGGTGCGCACCGACGCCCCCAGGTCCTCCGGCAAGAGCAAGGACGACCACCTCAACGACATGGCGTGGCTGCGCCAGCTCCTGGACTGGCAGAAGGAGACCGAGGACCCCAGCGAGTTCCTGGAGTCGCTCCGCTTCGACCTGTCCCGCAACGAGGTCTTCGTCTTCACCCCGAAGGGCGACGTCATAGCGCTCCCGGCGGGCGCCACCCCGGTCGACTTCGCGTACGCGGTCCACACCGAGGTCGGGCACCGGACGATAGGGGCGCGCGTCAACGGGCGTCTCGTCCCGCTCGAATCGACGCTCGACAACGGCGACCTGGTGGAGGTCTTCACCTCCAAGGCGGCCGGCGCCGGACCGTCCCGCGACTGGCTCGGCTTCGTCAAGTCGCCGCGCGCCCGCAACAAGATCCGGGCGTGGTTCTCCAAGGAGCGCCGCGACGAGGCGATCGAGCAGGGCAAGGACGCCATCGTCCGCGCGATGCGCAAGCAGAACCTGCCGATCCAGCGCATCCTCACCGGGGACTCGCTGGTCACCCTGGCGCACGAGATGCGCTACTCGGACATCTCCGCCCTGTACGCGGCGATCGGCGAGGGCCATCTCTCCGCGCAGAACATCGTGCAGAAGCTGGTCTCCGCGCTCGGCGGCGAGGAGGCGGCCACCGAGGAGATCGACGAGTCCGTCCCGCCGACCCGCAGCCGCAAGCGCCGCTCGAACGCGGACCCCGGCGTCGTCGTCAAGGGCGTCGACGACGTGTGGGTCAAGCTGGCCCGCTGCTGCACCCCGGTGCCGGGCGACCCGATCATCGGCTTCGTCACCCGGGGCAGCGGCGTCTCGGTGCACCGCAGCGACTGCGTGAACGTGGACTCGCTCTCCCGCGAGCCCGAGCGGATCCTGGAGGTCGAGTGGGCGCCCACCCAGTCCTCGGTCTTCCTGGTCGCCATCCAGGTCGAGGCGCTCGACCGCTCCCGGCTCCTGTCGGACGTCACCCGGGTCCTGTCCGACCAGCACGTCAACATCCTCTCGGCGGCCGTGCAGACCTCCCGCGACCGGGTCGCCACCTCCCGGTTCACCTTCGAGATGGGCGACCCGAAGCACCTGGGCCACGTCCTGAAGGCCGTACGGGGCGTCGAGGGCGTCTACGACGTGTACCGGGTGACCTCGGCCCGCAACAAGACCTGACCCCGCAGGACCGGACGACGAGGAGGGGCCCCGCACCTGGTGTGCGGGGCCCCTCCTCGTACCGTCGGGTGTGCCGGTGGTCAGCCGCCGAACTCCTGGAGACCCTTCAGCGCCTGGTCGAGCAGGGCCTGGCGGCCCTCCAGCTCACGCGCCAGCTTGTCGGCCTTCGCGGTGTTGCCCTGGGCGCGCGCCTGCTCGATCTGGCCGGTGAGCTTGTCCACGGCCGCCTGGAGCTGGCCGGTCAGACCCTCGGCACGCGCGCGTGCCTCCGGGTTGGTCCGGCGCCACTCGGCCTCCTCGGCCTCCTGGATCGCCCGCTCGACGGCCTGCATCCGGCCCTCGACCTTCGGACGCGCGTCCCGCGGGACGTGGCCGATGGCCTCCCAGCGCTCGTTGACCGAGCGGAAGGCGGCCCGCGCCGCCCGCAGCTCCGTCACCGGGAGGATCTTCTCGGCCTCACCGGCCAGCTCCTCCTTGAGCTTCAGGTTCTCCGTCTGCTCGGCGTCCCGCTCGGCGAAGACCGAGCTGCGGGCGGCGAAGAACACGTCCTGGGCGCCGCGGAAGCGGTTCCACAGGTCGTCCTCGTGCTCGCGCTGGGCGCGGCCGGCGGCCTTCCACTCGGTCATCAGGTCGCGGTAGCGCGCGGCCGTCGGACCCCAGTCCGTCGAGCCCGACAGCGCCTCGGCCTCGGCGACCAGGCGTTCCTTGGCCTTGCGGGCGTCCTCGCGCTGCGCGTCGAGCGACGCGAAGTGCGCCTTGCGCCGCTTGGAGAACGCCGACCGGGCGTGCGAGAAGCGGTGCCACAGTTCGTCGTCCGACTTGCGGTCGAGCCGGGGCAGCCCCTTCCAGGTGTCCACCAGGGCCCGCAGCCGTTCGCCCGCCGCCCGCCACTGGTCGGACTGGGCGAGCTGCTCCGCCTCGGCGACCAGCTCCTCCTTGGCGTGCCGGGCCTCGTCGGACTGCTTCGCGCGCTGCTGCTTGCGCTCCTCGCGGCGGGACTCGACCGTCTCGACGAGCTTGTCGAGACGCGCGCCGAGCGCCGCGAGGTCGCCGACCGCGTGGTGGGCGTCGATCTGCTCCCGCAGATGCCCGATGGCGGTCTGCGCGTCCTTCGCCGACAGGTCGGTGGTCTTCACCCGTCGTTCGAGGAGGCCGATCTCGACAACCAAACCCTCGTACTTGCGTTCGAAATAGGCCAGGGCCTCATCGGGGGAGCCGGCCTGCCAGGAACCGACCACCTGCTCGCCGTCGGCCGTACGCACGTACACGGTCCCCGTCTCGTCGACGCGGCCCCACGGGTCGCTGCTCACAGCGCCTCCTCCACATGATGCCTCCACAGGGCTTCGGCGCCCCCGGGCATCGTCCACAGTTCGTCACGGCCAACATAGGCGACCGGCGGGTTGCCTGTCCGCATCCCGCGCGACCGAAATTTCGCACCTCGGAGTCGGGGCGCGTCAGGACTTGACGACCGTCGCCTTGTCGATGACGACCGTCGCGTTCGGGGCTCCGTCGCCCGCCCCGGTGTTCTCGCCGGCGGCGGCGATCTTCTTCAGGACCTTCATCCCGGAGGCGGACACCGTGCCGAACGGCGTGTAGCTGGGCGGCAGCTGGCTGTCCTGGTAGACGAGGAAGAACTGGCTGCCGCCGGTGTGCGCCTGACCGGTGTTCGCCATCGCGATGGTGCCCGCCGGGTAGACGTTGCCCTTGAGGCTCTTGTCCTTCAGGTTCTCGTCCGGGATGGTGTAGCCGGGTCCGCCGCTGCCGCTGGCCGTCGGGTCGCCGCACTGGAGCACGTAGATCCCGTTGGTGGTCAGCCGGTGGCACTTCGTGTGGTCGAAGTAGCCCTTGCCCGCGAGGAAGTCGAAGGAGTTCACCGTGTGCGGGGCCGCCGACGTCTTCAGGGCGATGTCTATGTCACCGCACGTCGTGGCCAGCTTCATGGTGTAGTCCGCCGACTTGTCGATGGACATCGCCGGCTCCTTCTTCCAGCTCAGCTTCTTCACGGACCCCGCGGCCGCCTTCTCGCAGGGGTCGGGAGCCTTGCTCGGCGAAGCGCTCGGGCTGGCCTCCGCGTTCGCGTTCGCGTTCGACTTGTCATCGTCCTTCTTGAACGCGTTCGTCGTGTAGAGGGCCACACTGCCCACCAGGATCACGCCGAGCACCGACGCGATCACCGAGTTGCGCACACGTGCCTTGCGCCGGGCTGAGGTGCGTCGCTGCTGCTGCCGCAAGAACTTCTCCCGGGCGAGCTGTCGCTTCCGCTGTTCCTGGGTGACCACCGGGTTCTCTCCTCATGCGTCTCGTACGTCGACTGGGACGCGTGCGTCTTGTGAGCCGACCGCCTGCGTGTGCCCCGTACCGTATATGGGTTCGCTGAGGAATCGGCAGCGCCGGTAGGCTCTGACCGCTGCTGCAAGCCGCCCGTAATCGACACAACGAAGGACGATCGTGCTCATTGCCGGGTTCCCCGCCGGCGCCTGGGGGACGAACTGTTATCTCGTCGCCCCCGCCGCAGGTGAGGAGTGCGTAATCATCGACCCCGGCCATCAGGCCGCCGCAGGCGTCGAGGAAGCACTCAGAAAGCATCGGCTCAAGCCCGTCGCCGTCGTCCTCACCCATGGGCACATCGACCACGTCGCCTCCGTCGTCCCGGTCTGCGGCGCGCACGGCGTCCCCGCGTGGATCCACCCCGAGGACCGCTACATGATGAGCGACCCGGAGAAGGGCCTCGGCCGCTCCCTGGGCATGCCGCTCATGGGCGAGCTGACCGTGGGGGAGCCCGACGACGTCAAGGAGCTGACCGACGGCGCCACCCTCGCCCTGGCGGGCCTGGAGCTGACCGTCGCGCACACCCCCGGCCACACCAAGGGGTCGGTGGGCTTCGGACTGCCGCAGACCGCGGAGGTCCCGCCGGTCTTCTTCTCCGGCGACCTGCTGTTCGCCGGTTCCGTCGGACGCACCGACCTGCCCGGCGGCGACATGACCGACCTGCTCGCCTCACTGGCGAGGGTGTGCCTGCCGCTCGACGACTCCACCGTGGTCCTCTCCGGCCACGGCCCCCAGACGACCATCGGCCAGGAGCGCGCCACCAACCCGTACCTGCGGCAGGTGGCCCAGGACCGTCGGGCTCCCGACGACGCCGCTCCCCGACGAGGAATGTGACAAGAGACCTTCCGTGAGCACCTTCCAGGCCCCCAAGGGCACCTACGACCTGATCCCGCCGGACAGCGCCACCTTCCTGGCCGTCCGCGAGGCGATCGCCGCCCCGCTGCGTAACTCCGGGTACGGCTACATCGAGACCCCCGGCTTCGAGAACGTCGAGCTGTTCGCGCGCGGGGTCGGCGAGTCCACCGACATCGTCACCAAGGAGATGTACGCCTTCGAGACCAAGGGCGGCGACCGGCTCGCGCTGCGCCCCGAGGGCACCGCCTCCGTGCTGCGCGCCGCCCTGGAGGCCAACCTGCACAAGGCGGGCAACCTCCCCGTCAAGCTCTGGTACTCGGGCTCCTACTACCGCTACGAGCGCCCGCAGAAGGGCCGTTACCGCCACTTCTCGCAGGTCGGCGCCGAGGCGATCGGCGCCGAGGACCCGGCGCTCGACGCCGAGCTGATCATCCTGGCCGACCAGGCGTACCGCTCGCTCGGCCTGCGCGACTTCCGCATCCTGCTCAACTCCCTCGGCGACAAGGAGTGCCGTCCCGTCTACCGGGCCGCCCTCCAGGACTTCCTGCGCGGTCTCGACCTCGACGAGGAGACCCTGCGCCGGGCCGAGATCAACCCCCTGCGGGTCCTCGACGACAAGCGCGCCGACGTCCAGAAGCAGCTCACCGGGGCGCCCCTGCTGCGGGACTACCTCTGCGACGCCTGCAAGGCGTACCACGAGGAGGTCCGCGAGCTGATCCAGGCGGCCGGGGTCGCCTTCGAGGACGACGCGCGCCTGGTGCGCGGCCTCGACTACTACACCCGCACCACCTTCGAGTTCGTCCACGACGGCCTCGGCGCGCAGTCCGCGGTGGGCGGCGGCGGACGCTACGACGGCCTCTCCGAGATGATCGGCGGCCCCGCGCTGCCGTCCGTCGGCTGGGCCCTCGGCGTCGACCGCACGGTGCTGGCGCTGGAGGCGGAGGGCATCACGCTGGACATCCCGGCCACCACCAGCGTCTTCGCGATCCCGCTCGGCGACGAGGCGCGCCGGGTGCTGTTCGGTAAGGTCACCGAGTTGCGCAAGGTCGGCATCGCGGCGGACTTCTCGTACGGGCACAAGGGGCTCAAGGGCGCGATGAAGAACGCCAACCGCAGCGGCGCCCGCTACACGGTCGTCGCCGGTGAGCGCGACCTCGCCGAGGGCATCGTCCAGCTCAAGGACATGGAGAGCGGCGAGCAGACCGCGATCGGGGTCGGCGAGGTGGTGGCGGAGCTGGAGACCAGGCTCGGCTGAGACGGCCCGCGTCCCCGGCGTCCCGGGGGCGCCGGTCCAGCAGGCCGCGCGCATCGCGCCGTCAACCCGGTGCGCGCGGATTCATCCTCCCGGGCGTCCTCTGCACGGGACCGCCACAACCGGCCGTCGTGCCTCGGCCCGGCGCCCGGAGCCGGGCGGCCGCCGCCGTCCCGGCAGCGGACACCACGGCGGATCGCCGTCGCGGCGCCCGCACCGGGCCCGAGCAGGCCGAAGACCCCGCCCGCGCGCG
>NZ_FMCI01000326.1 GCF_900091845.1 Streptomyces sp. SolWspMP-5a-2 | reverse complement strand
CTGCGCTCCCCCGGCCGAACTCGGCGCCGGGGACGGCGGGCGCACGGTGTGCGTGGCGGTGGGCGGGACGGTCCGGGTGCGCCTGGACGGCAGCGGGGAACGGCCCTGGCGGGCGCTCGCGGTCGGCGGCGAGGGGCTGCGGGCCGCCAACAGCGGCCTGGTGATCCTGCCGGGTGACGCGACGGGCGCCTACCGGGCGGTGGCCGCCGGGACGGCGCGGCTCTCCTCGTCCCGTCCGCTCTGCCCGACCGGGGACGGCCGGGTCGGGTGCGCGGGGCTTCAGGAGTGGTCGGTCACCGTGGTGGTCCGGTAGCCGCACTGCGCCCGGCGGATCTGCCGGTCGACGCGGCGCTCGTGCACGACGCCGATCACGGACGGCAGGATCAGCAGGGCGAGGATGGCGAGAACGGTCAGCATGCCGATGAGTCCTTCGAGACGCGCGGTATCCATGGACACCACTGTCGTCCTCGACGCTCCTTACCGTCAGTGGCAGGACTGCCGTAGACCCTCGAATTACTGCCAGCCCCGGCGCATACTGTCCCCATGCTCCAGAACGTGACGGCCGTCGTCCTCGACGGCGTGAACCCCTTCGAGCTGGGGGTGGTCTGCGAGGTCTTCGGCACCGACCGCAGCGACGACGGACTGCCCGTCTACGACTTCGCGGTGGCCTCGGCCGAGGGCCCGAGGCTCACCTCCCGCGCGGGCTTCGCCCTCCACGTCGAGCACGGTCTCGACCGGCTGGAGTCGGCGGACCTGATCGCCGTACCGGCCGGCGCCCGCTACGAGAGCCGCGAGTTCCCGCCGGAGATGCTGGAGGCGCTGCGGCGCGGGGTGGCGCGCGGTGCGCGGGTGCTCAGCGTCTGCACGGGCGTCTTCGCGCTGGCCGCCGCCGGGCTGCTGGACGGCAGACGGTGCGCGGCGCACTGGCGGCACGCCGACGAGCTCGCGCGCGCCTACCCGCGCCTGACGGTCGAACCGGACGTGCTCTACGTCGACGAGGACCCGGTGATCACCTCGGCGGGCACCGCCGCGGGCATCGACGCCTGCCTGCACCTGGTGCGCAAGGAGCAGGGCCCGGAGATCGCCAACAAGATCGCCCGGCGGATGGTGGTGCCCCCGCACCGGGACGGCGGCCAGGCCCAGTACATCGAGCGGCCGCTGCCCCGCGCGCAGGGGGACACCGTCGCCGAGGTGCTGGTCTGGATGGACCGGCACCTCGACCGCGAGGTCACCGTCGAGCAGCTCGCGGCCCGCGCCCACATGGCGCCGCGCACCTTCGCCCGCCGCTTCCAGCAGGAGACCGGGACCACGCCGTACCGCTGGCTGCTGCGGCAGCGGGTGCTGCTGGCCCAGCGGCTGCTGGAGGCGACGGACGAGACGATGGACGCGATCGCGGACCGTGCCGGGTTCGGCACCGCGGCCGCGCTGCGCCATCAGTTCGTGCGCGTCCTGGGGACGACCCCGAACGCCTACCGGCGGACGTTCCGCTGCGGGCGGACCGACGCCGGGCCCGTCACCGCGGAACCGCCCGCAGCAGCAGCCGGTGCGGGCGCAGCGTGACGCCCACGTGCGGGGTGCCGTCGGAGCCGGGGGCGTGCTCGAACCGGTACCGGGCGGCCAGCGCCGCCGTGATGAGCGTCAGCTGGGCCATCGAGAAGTCGCTGCCGGGGCACTTGCGATTGCCGACGCTGAAGGGGCTCATGGCGTATTTCGGTACGTCCTTGGCCCGCTCGGGAAGCCACCGGTCGGGGTCGAACTCCAGGTGGTCGGCGTACGACTCCGGGTCCCGCTGGATCGCGTACGGGCTGTAGAGGATGTCGGCCCCGGCCGGAATGCGATAGCCACCGAGTTCTGTGTCGACCACCGCCCGCCGGGTCAATATCCACACGGCCGGGCCCAGTCGCATCCCCTCGACGACGACATTGTTGGTGTGGGTGAGCCTGCGGACGTCCGCGAATGCGACCGGTCGGCCGCCGGTGACCGTTTCGACTTCGGCGCTGACCCTGTCCGCCTGTTCCGGGTGTTCCGCGAGGGCCTGGAGGAGCCACATGATCGTGGCCGCGATGGTTTCGCCGCCCGGCGTGAGGATCGCGATGACCTGATCGTGGATCTCCTGTTCCCCGATCGGGTCGCCATTGTCGTCCTTGGCGTCCAGCAATGCCGTCAGCAAATCGTCCGGCTTTTGACCGGACGCCCGGCGCTCGGCGATGATCTCGTCCACGAGAAGATGCAAATCGGCCAGGGCCCGGTTGAATTCGCGGTTGGCCGGGAACGGCAGCCGGTACAGCGGCCCGAGCGGCACCACCATCCGGCGGTACATGCCGCGGAAGACGGTCGCGAGGGCGTCGCAGAGCCGCTCGGCGCACTGGTCCATGTACGGGCCGCGCAGCAGGCACCGGGCGGCGACCCGGACCGCGACCCGGAACGCCTCCGCGGTGCAGTCGATGGTCCCGCCCGACTGCCACCGCTCGGCCAGCGCGTGCGCCTCCTCCTCCATGACCGGGCCGTAGGCGGGGATCGCGTCGAGCCGGAACGCGGGCTGGATGGTGCGCCGTTGGCGTCGGTGCAGGGGGCCGTTGGCGGTCGCCACCCCCTCCTTGCCGAGCAGCCCCTCCAGGGACTCCCAGAGCGGTCCGGCGATGATGAAGTCGGGGCTGAGGGCGAGCGCTCCGGTGAGCCCCGGGGTGGTGGGCGCGTACACCGTCTTCGGGCCGAGCTTCAGCCGGACGACGTCGCCGTGCGGGCGCAGTTGGGCCAGGAAGGCCAGCGGGTCGCGGGCCAGGCGCAGGCCGTGGCCCAGCAGGGGGACCCGGCCGCCCGCGAGGGGCGGTTCCCGGAGTCCGGGGTCGGCGGACGTGCCGGACTCGGGCTGTGCGGACTCGACGGTCATTTGTCACCTGCCGCTTCGTTGTTGACGTACGGGGGCGTGGACCGGTCGTCCCAGCTGTCGACCATGTAGCGGCCGGACTCGTGGTGGAACCAGTAGACGGAACTGAACCAGTTCCGCATGTTCGCGACGCAGGCCCTGACGGCGGCGGCGACCTCTTTGCCGCGGACCGTCCCGTCGTCGATCTCGTCGGCGAGCCGTAAGGCTCCGCTCTCGGCACCGAGGAATTCCTGGATGCATTCCTCGACGCGCCGCCTCACTTCGACGACCGCTTCCTCCAGAGTCAGCCCCTCGTGTTTGATGAGGCTGATTCCGAGATTGTGCACCTCATCGCCCGCTATTTCCTTGGGGAGCGAGCAGAGGTCGTTGTACCAGGCGGCGAACTCCTGACTCAGCAGGGCCGCCCGCCGGAATTCCGGGTGTTTCCGCACGGAGTCCGGGAGTTCGACTCCCGCACTGGGTTCCAGAAGGTCGGTCCAGATCGCGTGCGCGAAGGTGAGCCGCCGCAGTTCGAGATATTCGTCGACGGTGGGGATGATTCCCCCGGTGCGATTGCGGAACTCCTGTCCGTAGGCGCCGATCACCGCGTGGAAGTGCCGCGCGAAGCGGTCGTTCCAGGTGCCGGGCAGGAAGGCGTACAGCCGGACCATGGCGTCGGCGAACCCCGCGATCAGGGGATCCTCGTGCTCCAGGTGGTCGCGCGGGGCGTCCAGGGCCGTGTGCAGCTGGTCTTCGAGCCGCTGCCAGGCCCCGGGCCTGCGGTGCACGATGTCCCGGTCGTGGCGGTCGTCCCAGACGAAGAACCACGCGCTGTAGTCGGCGACCGCCTGGAGGACCTCCTCGGGGGCGCCCAGGTAGTAGCCCGCCATCAGATCCGTGTAGCACAGACCGTCGGCATATTCCGCCACCTTCTCCGCGGACATGAGCCGCTTTTCCAGCAGCCAGGCCCTCGTCCTCTCCTGCAACCGAGGCCAATACGGGTGCAGTCGCCGGGGAAACGCGGCCTCGATCACCGGAAGACAGAGTGAGGGTGGCACCGCGGTCACGGTCGATGTGGTGCTGTATGGGAAAGCAGGCACGAACAAACCCCTCTCAGCCGCCAGTTGGCGTACGCCCCTCCCGCTGTACCCGGCGCACGCCGTTGCGCATCCCCGCAGTTCCCATTCAGCACTACAACTGACCGTTCTGGGAACGGATTTGCTTCCTTCACTACCCCCTGGCGCCTAGATCCTCCCCTTGTGTGACTGAATATGGATCACCGCGTGCGCACACGAGATCGAATGTGCGACCTACATACGAACGGCGCCTGGTCGGGAAGGTGAACCCGACCGGGCGCCGTGCGCGAGGGACGTGCGGGACGTCAGTCGTTGGCCACCACGGGGTAGCGCGGCTCGTTCTCGGCCATCTGCCGCAGGGCGTCCTTGCGCTCCCGCTTGGAGAGCCGGTCGATGTACAGGTAGCCGTAGAGGTGGTCGGTCTCGTGCTGGAGGCACCGGGCGAAGTAGCCGGTGCCGCGCACCTTGACCGGGTTGCCCTTCTCGTCCTGGCCGGTCACCTCGGCGTAGTCCGGGCGGGCGAGCTGCGCGTACGCGGTCGGCACCGACAGGCAGCCCTCGTTGCTGTCGTCGAGGCGGCGGCGCTCGGCGGGCAGGTCGACCGGCTTCGGGTTGCACAGCACACCGACGTGCCGGACACCCTCGTCGTCCATGCAGTCGTACACGAAGACCTTCAGGTCGACGCCGATCTGGTTGGCGGCGAGGCCCACGCCCTCGGCGGTGCGCTGGCTGGCGAACATGTCCGCGACCAGCCGCTCCAGCTCCGCGTCGAACGCGGTGACGTCCTTGCACTCCTTGTGCAGCACCGGGTTGCCGACGACCGTGATCGGCCGCGAGGTCCCCCGCTCACGCCAGGCGCTCTCGCGCTCGTCCGTGTCCTCGGTGTCGATGACGAAACCCTCGTCGTCCACGGGGAGCACGTCCATGTGCTGCTGATCGGTGTCCTGCTGGGCCATGACCGCGGTGAGCCTTCCTAGACAAACAAGGTGGTGCGTCGGGAGACGACAGGGGGGATGCGTCGGTGATACAGGGTAGACCCACCGCGGCGGGGCCCATCGGCCCCGCGGGGCCTCAGCAGACCTCTTCCAGGTCGCGCCAGTCGCGGGAGTCGGGGCTGTCGGCGACCCATCCGTCGAGCAGCCCCCGCACCAGGGACGCCGGAGCGGCCACCCCGCACTCCCGCTCCGGCACCCACAGCTGCCCGTCGGTGCGGTGCCCGAGCGGCCCGGGGTGCCCCGGCTCGCTGTGGTCGTGCGGGTCGAGGTGCTCGCCGTCGCCCTCGTCGGCCGGCATCCGCGACTCCGAGCAGGTACGGCAGAGCAGCCGCACCGAGGACGACCAGTCCTCGGCGGCGAACCCGGCGTCCGCGGCGAGCTGCTCCAGCGCGTCCCGGTCGGCCTCGGTGGCCGCCTCCAGGAGCACCACCCAGGTCGGCACGGGCGACGGCGCCCACAGCTCGATCTCGTCGAAGACCGGGTAGGCGTGCCCGGCGCCGGTGGTGCGCTCGCCGTGCGGGACGCCGTCGTGCAGGACGACCTCGCCCCAGCGGCGGCCCGAGGACGGCAGCGGGATCGACAGCACCTCGATCCGGGCGGGGTCCAGGCGCCTGCCCCAGACCACCTCGGCCTCGCCCTCCGGGGAGAGGCGGACGGCGGCGCTGCCGAGGTCCATGCCCACGGGTTCGGCGGCCTCGGTGGCACCGCCCGGCACCCGCAGCCCGTACGCCTGCCAGGCCCGCCGGGCCAGCGCCCAGTCCTGGAGGGCAGTGGCCGCGATGCCGACGTTCCACCAGTCGGGCGCGCCCGCCTCCCGGTCGAGCAGGGCGACGGCCCGCAGGCCGGCGGCCCGCGCCTGTTCCCAGTCGTGCCGGAACTTGTGCAGCAGGGCGAGGTTGAACCAGGACTCGGACAGCCAGGGTTCCAGGTCGGCGGCGCGGGTCAGCAGGGCCCCCGCGTCCTCGTAGCGGCCGTCGCCGATCAGGGTGAACGCGCGGTCCGTGGCCTGCCGCCAGGAGGCGGAGGGCCGGTGCCGTCCCTTGCCGAAGATCCTCACGATTCCCGCCTGCCAGTTCCTTGGAGTGGGCTGGCCAGTGCTGCCCCCGGACACCCTCGCCCCTTCTCATGTCTCTTTCGCATCCAACCACGTGCGGCTGGAAGGGCGCTCCTTACCCATGGGTTACCCAGCCGACGGCACGGTCAGACAGTCCCTCGACAGGACCCGGGCCAGCGCTTCCACGACCTCCGGCGCGTACTCCCCGGCGCCCGCCAGGCGCAGTTCCTCCAGCGCGGTGAGCGGCCCGCCGGGCCCCGCGTCCCGCACCTTCTCCTCATAGGCGTTGACGGCCCGCACGATCCGGGCGGCGGCGGGCTGCTCCCGGCAGGGGTCGGCCTGCCGCTCGACGACGACGGCGACCGCCGCGTCCACCCCGGTCTGCCGGACGACGGCCCCGCCCAGGAGCGCGATCCGGCGCTGCTCGGCGGCGGGCAGCCCGGAGGTGGCCCCGGCCGGGACCGGGTCGACGAGGCTGAGCTGGCCGATGTCGTGCATCAGGGCCGCGTACTCCAGGACCAGCAGCTCCGCCCGGGTCAGGCCCAGGTCCCGGCCGACGGCCCGGCTCAGCTCGGCGACCCGGCGGGCGTGCCCGGCCGGGGTGTACCCGGCGATCTCGGGGGCGCGGGCCAGGGAGGCGATCGTCTGCCGGTAGGTGGCGCGGACGGCCGCGTACCGGCGGAAGGACAGCTGGGTCAGCAGCAGCGGCAGCGAGAACACGGGCAGCGCCCACAGCCCCACGACGGCGACCGCGAGCGCCATCACCGCGCCGGTGGCGCAGACCGCGGAGCCGATGCCGAGCAGGGCGCGCAGTTCGTCGCGGAGCAGCGGTCCGAACGGCCAGCCGGTGCGGGAGCGGGCGAGGGCGGCGGAGAGCACGGCGTCGCAGAGGGCGGTGAGGGCGAGCAGCGCGAGCAGCAGCAGCGGGTAGCCGGGCCCGCCGCCCCAGGCGCCGAACAGGTCCTCGTTGTAGAGGGGTTGGAAGCAGACGGCGGTGAACGCGACGGTCAGGATGCGGCGCGCGAGGTGGTCGAGGACGGGCCCGTGGCCGCGCGCGAGGTGCGGGACGCTGCCCAGCAGCGAGGCGGCGAGCACGACGGCGACGACCTGGAGGACACCGTGCTGGGTGGGCCGTCCGGCGTCGGCCCCGAGCAGGGCGTAGGAGAGCGCGCCCGCCGCTCCGAGGGGCGCGGCCTCGCGGACCCGGGAGCCGGTCCAGCGGCTGAGTTCGCCGAGGGCGACGAGCGCGCCGAAGGCGAGCGCGGTGGGCCGCTCGTCGAGCCCGGTCCAGAGGATCACCCCGAGCGACCCGGCGGCGAGCAGGGCGGCGCTGCCGTGGATGACCAGGATCGGCCGGGGCGTCAGCACGCGGCCCCCGTCCGAGGTGCGGTGCCCGCGCCGCCGCGCGCCGGTGCGCGCCCCGCGGGACGGGGTCCCGGGCGGCCGGGTCCGCACGGTGCGGCGGGCG
>NZ_FMCI01000074.1 GCF_900091845.1 Streptomyces sp. SolWspMP-5a-2 | reverse complement strand
AACACAGTGGACGCGAGCAACTGAGGACAAGCCCTCGGCCTATTAGTACCGGTCACCTCCACACGTTACCGTGCTTCCAGATCCGGCCTATCAACCCAGTCGTCTACTGGGAGCCTTAACCCATCAAGTGGGTGGGAGTCCTCATCTCGAAGCAGGCTTCCCGCTTAGATGCTTTCAGCGGTTATCCCTCCCGAACGTAGCCAACCAGCCATGCCCTTGGCAGGACAACTGGCACACCAGAGGTTCGTCCGTCCCGGTCCTCTCGTACTAGGGACAGCCCTTCTCAAGACTCCTACGCGCACAGCGGATAGGGACCGAACTGTCTCACGACGTTCTAAACCCAGCTCGCGTACCGCTTTAATGGGCGAACAGCCCAACCCTTGGGACCGACTCCAGCCCCAGGATGCGACGAGCCGACATCGAGGTGCCAAACCATCCCGTCGATATGGACTCTTGGGGAAGATCAGCCTGTTATCCCCGGGGTACCTTTTATCCGTTGAGCGACGGCGCTTCCACAAGCCACCGCCGGATCACTAGTCCCGACTTTCGTCCCTGCTCGACCCGTCGGTCTCACAGTCAAGCTCCCTTGTGCACTTACACTCAACACCTGATTACCAACCAGGCTGAGGGAACCTTTGGGCGCCTCCGTTACTCTTTAGGAGGCAACCGCCCCAGTTAAACTACCCATCAGACACTGTCCCTGATCCGGATCACGGACCCAGGTTAGACATCCAGCACGACCAGACTGGTATTTCAACGACGACTCACACCGAACTGGCGTCCGATGATCAAAGTCTCCCAGCTATCCTACACAAGCCGAACCGAACACCAATATCAAACTGTAGTAAAGGTCCCGGGGTCTTTCCGTCCTGCTGCGCGAAACGAGCATCTTTACTCGTAGTGCAATTTCACCGGGCCTATGGTTGAGACAGTCGAGAAGTCGTTACGCCATTCGTGCAGGTCGGAACTTACCCGACAAGGAATTTCGCTACCTTAGGATGGTTATAGTTACCACCGCCGTTTACTGGCGCTTAAGTTCTCAGCTTCGCCGAGACGAATCTCGACTAACCGGTCCCCTTAACGTTCCAGCACCGGGCAGGCGTCAGTCCGTATACATCGCCTTACGGCTTCGCACGGACCTGTGTTTTTAGTAAACAGTCGCTTCTCGCTGGTCTCTGCGGCCACCCCCAGCTCAAGGAGTGAAATCCTCTCACCGGATGTGGCCCCCCTTCTCCCGAAGTTACGGGGGCATTTTGCCGAGTTCCTTAACCATAGTTCACCCGAACGCCTCGGTATTCTCTACCTGACCACCTGAGTCGGTTTAGGGTACGGGCCGCCATGAAACTCGCTAGAGGCTTTTCTCGACAGCATAGGATCATCCACTTCACCACAATCGGCTCGGCATCAGGTCTCAGCCTTATGTGCGACGGATTTACCTACCGCACGGCCTACACCCTTACCCCGGGACTACCATCGCCCGGGATGGACTACCTTCCTGCGTCACCCCATCACTCACCTACTAACCGCTTGGTCCGGCGGCTCCACCACTCCCCTCAACTCCGAAGAGATCAGGGCGGCTTCACGGCCTTAGCATCACGATGCTCGATGTTTGACGCTTCACAGCGGGTACCGGAATATCAACCGGTTATCCATCGACTACGCCTGTCGGCCTCGCCTTAGGTCCCGACTTACCCTGGGCAGATCAGCTTGACCCAGGAACCCTTAGTCAATCGGCGCACACGTTTCCCACGTGTGTATCGCTACTCATGCCTGCATTCTCACTCGTCAACCGTCCACAACTCGCTTCCGCGGCTGCTTCACCCGGCAGACGACGCTCCCCTACCCATCACAGCGGGCGTTGGCCCTCATGCTGCAATGACACGACTTCGGCGGTACGCTTGAGCCCCGCTACATTGTCGGCGCGGAATCACTAGACCAGTGAGCTATTACGCACTCTTTCAAGGGTGGCTGCTTCTAAGCCAACCTCCTGGTTGTCTGTGCGACTCCACATCCTTTCCCACTTAGCGTACGCTTAGGGGCCTTAGTCGATGCTCTGGGCTGTTTCCCTCTCGACCATGGAGCTTATCCCCCACAGTCTCACTGCCGCGCTCTCACTTACCGGCATTCGGAGTTTGGCTAAGGTCAGTAACCCGGTAGGGCCCATCGCCTATCCAGTGCTCTACCTCCGGCAAGAAACACACGACGCTGCACCTAAATGCATTTCGGGGAGAACCAGCTATCACGGAGTTTGATTGGCCTTTCACCCCTAACCACAGGTCATCCCCCAGGTTTTCAACCCTGGTGGGTTCGGTCCTCCACGAAGTCTTACCTCCGCTTCAACCTGCCCATGGCTAGATCACTCCGCTTCGGGTCTTGAGCATGCTACTGAAACGCCCTGTTCGGACTCGCTTTCGCTACGGCTTCCCCACACGGGTTAACCTCGCAACACACCGCAAACTCGCAGGCTCATTCTTCAAAAGGCACGCAGTCACGAGATGGAAGCAAGCTCCCATCCGACGCTCCCACGGCTTGTAGGCACACGGTTTCAGGTACTATTTCACTCCGCTCCCGCGGTACTTTTCACCATTCCCTCACGGTACTATCCGCTATCGGTCACCAGGGAATATTTAGGCTTAGCGGGTGGTCCCGCCAGATTCACACGGGATTTCTCGGGCCCCGTGCTACTTGGGTGTCTCTCAAACGAGCCGCTGATGTTTCAGCTACGGGGGTCTTACCCTCTACGCCGGACCTTTCGCATGTCCTTCGCCTACATCAACGGTTTCTGACTCGTCTCACGGCCGGCAGACCGTAAAAGAGAGATCCCACAACCCCGTATACGCAACCCCTGCCGGGTCTCACACGCATACGGTTTGGCCTCATCCGGTTTCGCTCGCCACTACTCCCGGAATCACGGTTGTTTTCTCTTCCTGCGGGTACTGAGATGTTTCACTTCCCCGCGTTCCCTCCACTTGCCCTATGTGTTCAGACAAGGGTGACAGCCCATGACGACTGCCGGGTTTCCCCATTCGGAAACCCCCGGATCAAAGCCTGGTTGACGACTCCCCGGGGACTATCGTGGCCTCCCACGTCCTTCATCGGTTCCTGGTGCCAAGGCATCCACCGTGCGCCCTTAAAAACTTGGCCACAGATGCTCGCGTCCACTGTGCAGTTCTCAAACAACGACCAGCCACCCATCACCCCGAACCCTTACGGTTCGAGTGCACTGGGGCCGGCACTGAAGGAACAAACATTCCCTCAGACACCCAACAGCGTGCCCGAC
>NZ_FMCI01000214.1 GCF_900091845.1 Streptomyces sp. SolWspMP-5a-2 | reverse complement strand
GCGGGGGCCGAACCCGCGGGGGCCGAACCCGCACCGCCGCTCGACGTGAGCCGAACCAGCACCGCCGGTCGACACGGGCCGAACCCGCACCGCCGGGCCCGCAGTTGATGCGCGGGCCCGGCGGTCTCAGGGTGGAGCCCTGTGAGCGGCGTCGTCAGCCGGTGATGGCGTTCAGGGCGGGCAGGTACCCGTCGCGGTGTCCGGCCTGGTTCGGGTGGTACGACTCGTTGATCTTGTCCCACTCCAGGCTGGTCACCCAGGCGGTGCCCCCCGAGCAGATGGAGTGGGCGTCGAAGGCCGTCCGCGGGTCGAGGAAGGTGAAGCCCGCGTTGGCGGCCTGCTGGGCGAGGACGCCGTCGAGGACGTCGGCCGCCGAGTTCAGCGCGGTGCGCTCGGTGTCGCTCAGGCCGAAGATGCCGCAGCTTCCGCCGATCTTGTACAGGCGGGGGTAACCCACCACGACCACACGGGCGTTGGGGGCGCCCTGCCGGATCGCCGCGTAGGTGTCGGCGAGGGCGCCGGGCAGCGCGCCGGTCGCCGCGGCCTTCGCCGCCTCGACCCCGGCCACGCAGTCCTTGTCGTCCAGCGTGAGGATGCAGTTCTGCAGGACGCTGACGAAACCGACGTCGTTCCCGCCCACCTGGACGGTCACCAGCGTGGTGTCGGCCGTGAGCAGGGGCACCTGCTGGGACCTGATCTCCGCGGTGGTCGCGCCGGAGCAGGACGCCTCCGTGAAGGAGTACGCGCTGTGCTGCGCGGCCCAGAGCCGGGGGTAGGACAGCGGTCCGCGACGGCAGACGTCCGCCGGGTCGTCGTAGGTGCGGGTGCCGGGTCCGACGGCGTACGAGTCGCCGAGCGCGACGTACGTGCCCGCGGCCTCCGCGCCGGATCCGGCGGCCTGTGCCGCGGGGGCGGCGGTGACGGCGAGGCAGACCGCGGCGGCCGCGGCGAGGAGCGAGGTGAGCGATCTGCGTGCGCGCGCTGAGCGCATGCGAACTCCCGTGTGTGGGGGGAAACTTGACCCCCATGAAATATCAGATCAAGGATTCGGATCCGATAACTCCGCTGAAATTCGAGGGGTTACGGCATCAGGTGGCCGACCGGACCGAGCGGAAAGGGAGCGGCGCGGATACCCGGACCGCTCCCGGGAATTCCGGGGGCCGCCCTGTTATCGTGCGCGGATGTCCTCGATCAAGCAGTTCCAGGTCACTTTCGACTGCGCCGAGCCGGTGCGTCTGGCCCGCTTCTGGTGCACCGTGCTGGGTTACGAACTGGTCCCGCCGCCGCAGGGGTTCACCGACTGGGACGCGTTCGACGGCTCGGGCCCGTCGGGGGAGCACGCGTCGTGGTGCGCCTGCGTCGACCCCTCGGAGGGCGGCCCGCGCCTCTACTTCCAGCGGGTTCCCGAGGACAAGGTCGCCAAGAACCGGGTCCACCTCGATGTGCGAGCGGGCACCGGGCTCGTCGGGGAGGAGCGCCTGGCCGCGCTGGAGGCGGAGTGCGCGCGCCTGGTCCCGCACGGCGCGGTGCGCGACCGGCTGCTGTACGACGGCGTGGACTCCTGCATCGTCATGCGGGACATCGAGGGCAACGAGTTCTGCGTGGACTGATCGCCCCGCCGGGGGCCGCGTCTTCTCACCTTCCGCCCGGATCAGTTCTTTTGCCCGATTAGGCGCTGTTCCCCACGGGCCCGCCCGAACGCGATACTTCCGCCACCCGACGGAAGGACAGATGTGCGATCGACCAGACCCACGCGCCGCGGACGTGTGCGGCGCACCGGCGCGTTATGCCTGACCCTGTTCGCCTGCGTCGCGCTGACGCTCGCCGACGGCATCCCGGCGGCCACCGCCCTGCCGCAGGCCGACTCCACCACCGTGACGGCCGAGGAGCTGCGGCTCGACCGGCCGGTGCCCACGGAGATCCTGAGCCGCAGCGGATTCGACACGGTGGCGCCCGCGTTCGCCGCGGCCCTGCAACAGGCGCAGTCGTACGCGGCTGCCGAGACGACCGTCACGCAGCAGGGCGGCGCGCTGTGGCAGCGGGCCGTCGACCGGGCGCAGGGGAAGACGCCCCTGACCGGGGACCTGAGCAAGGAGGACGACCGGCCGCTGTACTGGGCGCGGCTGGGGATGACCCGGGCGCTGCGCCGCTGGCAGCCGTCCTTCGCGCTGTCCGACGCCGAACGGACCACGCTGCTCAAGAAGTTGGAGACGTACTCGCGCGGCCAGGACGTCATGTGGTTCGAGCCGCTGCCGCCGAACCAGCCCTGGAAGCTGCACCGGGTGCTGCTGACCGGCTTCGACCCCTTCCAGCTCGACAGCGACATCCGCAACAGCAACCCGTCCGGCTCCGCCGCGCTGGCCTTCGACGGCAAGCTCTTCCTCAGCTCCCAGGGACACTTCTTCCGGGTCGAGGCCGCCACGTTCCCGGTCCGCTGGCGCGACTTCGCGGACGGCATGGTGGAGAAGACGCTGGCCGAGCCGGTGAGTTCCCCGCTGCGCAGCGCCGACGTCTTCGTCACCGTGAGCCAGGGCCGGGTCGGCCGCTTCGACCTGGAGCGCTACAACGGGGCCTGGCGCGGGGGCGCGCCGGACAACGAGAACACCGCCAGCACCGGAGTCGTCCCGGTCGACGACCCGTCGACGCAGCCGCAGTGGTCCTGGAGCACCCTCGGCTACCCCCAGATCCTTCAGTCCGCCCAGGGAACCTTCCCGGTCTACAGCAACACGACGGTGACGGAGATCCCGGCGGGCGGCACCCAGGCGGTGTCGCGGCAGGGGCCGCCGAGCCCCGGTTCGGCCGCCCGAGCGGGCGGCGGCGGGGACTTCCTGTCCAACGAGATCGCCTACCGGGCCACCCTGCTCCGTGACCGGCTGGGCTACGACAAGCCGGGCGGTCATGTGCATACGCCGGTGCTCCAGTTCGGCAGCGGCTCGGCGGTGACGGATGCGACGCTCGTGCGCAACCGGCAGAACATCATGGACCAGTTGCTGAAGATCATCGACATCGCGGTCGACGCGCCCGCGGTCTGCGGGAAGCCGTCGTGCCCCTGACCGGTCCGCGGGAGGGGTGACCCTGCCGTGTCCCGCCGGGTGCGCGGCGGGACACGGTACCCGGGGTGACACCGCCGACTCCCGCGTCGGCAACAGCGGTTCAGGTGGTGTCCAGGCGCCAGTGGCGGGCGGTGGCCGGTGCCGGGAGACCGGCGAGCAGGACGCCGGTGAAGCGGGACGGGTGGAGCAGGTCGCGGCAGACGGCGGCGAGCGTCCGCTCGTCGGTCCGGCCCAGGGCGTCCAGCCGGTCGGCGAGGGCGGCGGGCCGTCGGTGCCCGGCGGGGAGCGCGGTGAGCGCGTCGGCCAGACCTGACTGCGCGGACCACGCGATCCGGGCGCCGCCGATCGCGTGGTCGCGGACGGCCCCGGTCTCCCGGGCGCCGGGAGGATCGGCTGCCAGCAGGGCGAGTTCGTCCCCGATCGCGTCGACGAGGGGCAGCGCGGCGGACGCGGAGGCGTCGGCCTGGACGGTGATGCGGGCCCCGTCGCCTTCGCCGTCCAGGGAAGCGCGCACGGTGTAGGCGAGGGCGTCGCGGTCCCGCAGACGGCGGTGCAACCGGGACCCGGGGAAGCCGCCCAGGAGCAGGCAGGCCAGGTGCAGCGCGGGGGTTTCGGCGGCGGCGCCGACCGGGGCGGACAGCACCAGGTGCGCGGCGCCGTCCCGCAGGGGCGGGTGAACGGACAGCGTGCTCAGCGGACTTGGGGACGGCGTGTCGGCGGTGGCGCCCGGGCGCGGGTGGTCACACGCCGTGGGGGTGTGGGTGGTGGCGGGCGCCGGATCGCAGGCGCCGGACCAGTCCGCGAGGGCGCGGCCCGCCGCGCGGACGGTGGCGTCCGGGTCCAGGTCGCCGACGAGGACGAGGGTGCCGCGCGCCGGTGTGATCCGCGTGGCGTGCAGCCGTCTGACCTGGTCGGCGGAGACGTCGGCGATCTGCCGCGGGTCGGGCACGGCCTGCCGGGCGGGCTCGTCGTCCCGGGTACGCCGCAGCAGAAGTGCGCGGGCGGTGGCCGCCGGAGTGGCGCGGGCCAGGGCGAGTTGGCCGCCGAGGAGGGTGCGGGCCGCCTTCACCTCGTGGTCGGGGTGGGTGGCCTCGGTCAGGGCGCGGGCGAGCAGTCGGAGCAGGGGAGGGAGTCCGTCAGCGAGCACACCGCCGCGCAGGGTGAGCCGCCCGTGGTGGGAGAGCGGGACGAGGTCGCAGCCGAGGCGGCCGAGGGCGGTCATGACGTCCCGCCGGTCGAGGCCCGGGAGGCCGCGCAGCAGCGTGACGGCGAGGACGGCCGCCCGCGCGGAGTCGGCGGGGGTGACGGGGTCGAGGTCGACGGTGAGCCGCAGTTCGACGCGGGGCACGGTCGGCAGACGGACGGCGAGGATCCGCAGCCCGTTGGACAGCACGGCGTCGGCCGCGGGCGGCACGGGCCAGGAGGCCGTCGTCGACAGCGTCACCGTGAGCCTCCGGCGGACGGGTGGGGCCACCCCGGACGGGGTGGGGGCCACCGGGCGGGGATCGGTGGGCGGGGCGGGGGTGCGTGGGCGCATCGGGCGGGGGTCGGCGGGCGGAGTGGGCGTGGGCGAGTCAACCGGGCGCGGATCTGCGGGCGGAGCGGGCATGTTCGGGCCAGCCGGGCGGGGTTCGGCGGGCGGGGCGAACTCGGTCCGGCCCACCGGGCGCTGATCCGCGGGCGGGATAGGCGGGGTCGGGCTTGCCGAGGGGGGCGCGACAGGGAGGGTGAGGATGGCGCGGGCCGAGGTGCGCAGGCGGGTCGCGGCGCAGGCGGTGTCGGCCGGGGTGACCGCCGCCGCGAGCAGCGGCACCCGGTGGTGCAACGCGGCGTCGCCGTGCAGGAGTTCGAAGGTGGCGAGGGAGCGGAGACGGGCGAGCAGGGAGTCGTGCCCGCGCAGCAGCGACGCGGTCCAGCGGCGGGTGGCGACAAGGTGCTCGTCGGCGGAGGGACCGTGCCGGGCGAGCAGGCCGAGTTCGGCGTCGACGGCGTCCGTCGCCCGGCGGTGGTCGGCGCCGGCCGTCAGGGTGACCGTGCAGGCGAGGGTCACCGGATGGCGGGCCGCGAACGGGCCGCCGATGAGTCCGCAGGCGACGGTGACGGCGACGGCAACGCCCTCCCGGGCGACGAGCCGCTCCCGCAGGCGCTCCTCCAGAACGGCCGCGAGCAGCACGTGGGCGAGGTGGGCGGGCAGGTCGGCGCCCGGGTCGGGCAGACGGTAGCCGACGCTCACCGCGGGCAGCGGGGCGAGCGGATCGTGGTGGCTCCCGTGGCGCTCGGCGGCCGGTTCGGGCTCGTCCAGGTCGGGCGGCGCCACTGAAGTGCGGGCCGGGACGGTGGCGAAGTGCCGGGCGGCCAGCCGGGCGGCGGTGTCCTGGTCGAACGCCCCGGCGACGGTGAGCAGGGCGTTGCCGGGCGTGTGGTGACGGGTGAAGAAGGCGCGGCACTCCTCGACGGTCGCGGGGGCGAGGGCCGCCGCGTCGCCGTATCCGTCATGGGCGTTGGCGTAGGTGCGGTACAGCAGCGGAGGGAGCACGGCCTTGGGGAAGCCGCCGTAGGGGCGGTCGGTGACGTTGCGCCGGATCTCGTCGGCGACCACGTTCTTCTCCGCGCGCAGGGCCCTCTCGTCGAGGTCCAGGTCCCGCATCCGGGCCGCCTCGTCGGCGAGCATCGCCTCCAACGCCTCGGCCGGGCCCACCTGGTGGAAGTCGGTGACGTCGGGACCGGTCGCGGCGTTGCGGTGACCGCCGACGCGCTCGACGGGATGGACGCCGTCGGTCTTCCCCCGCCGGAACATCAGGTGCTCCAGCAGATGGGCGAGCCCCGGACGCCCCACGGGGTCGGAGCGGAAGCCGACCCGGTAGTGCGCGGCGACGGCGACACAACTCCCGGCGGCTTCCGGCGCGAGGAGCACCCGGAGCCCGTTGGGCAGGGAGATCCGCCGGATTCCGGCGGCGGCAGCGGGGCCGGTGACGGACATGGCGTGAGCTGCCTTCCGTTGAACGGTGAGCACAGGGACGGGGGTTGGGGGCATCGGGCGGTGTGGGCCTCGGGCGCGACCGGTGCGACCGGTGCCGGGGAGCGCGGGGCTCGCCGCGAATGAGGCGTGGGCCGCGCCCGGTTCGAAGACCGCGACAGGGCGTCAGCCGCACTCGGGGGAACGGCCCCGACAAGGCGTGGGCCGCGCCCGCTTGGAGAGTCCCGACCAGGCGTCGACCGGGTTCGGTTCGTGGCCCGCTCTCAACGCCCGCCGCCTCAGCCTCCCGCGCCCGCCCCCACCGTCGTCGCCTGGCCTCGGACCAGTTCCTGGTACGGGACGCAGCGTTCGAGGAGTTCGTCGTGGGTTCCGGAGTCGAGGCGGCGGCCCTCGTCGATCACGACGATGTGGTCGGCCCCGCGGACGGTGGAGATGCGGTGGGCCACCATGAGCACCGCGCGGTCGCGGGCGAGGCGTTCCACGGTGTCGCGCAACCGGCTCTCGTTGACGCTGTCGAGCTGCGAGGTGGGTTCGTCGAGCAGGACGACCGAGGCGTCGCTGAGCAGAGTGCGGGCCAGGGCGAGGCGTTGGCGCTGGCCGCCGGAGAGGTCGTCGCCGCGTCCGAGGACCGTGTCCAGGCCGAGGGGCAGTTCGGCGACGACCCGGTCGAGGCCCACGGAGGCGAGGACGTCGCGGAGCGCCGCGTCGCCGAGGGGTGTCTCCCGGCCGAGTTCGAGGTTCTCCCTGACCGTGCCCTCGATCAGGGCGAACGTCTGGTCCAGATAGGCGACTTGGGTGCGCAGCCGGTCCAGCGGCCAGCGCATGGTGTCCCGGCCCAGGACGCGGACGCTGCCGCTGTCCGGCAGGAGGAACCCCTCGACGAGGTCGAGCGCGGTCGTCTTGCCCGCTCCGGACGGTCCGACCAGGGCGGTGACCCCCCGCCGGGGCACGGTGAAGGAAAGCCCGTCGACGGCCGGTCGCTCCGTTCCGTGCCGGAAGACGACGCGGTCGAACTCGACGGCCCGCGCCCCGGGATCCGGTGCGGCGACGGGCAGTGCGGACCGGGCCGGAGCGTCTGCCGTCGCCGTCCGCTGGTCCTCCGTCGGGGTGGCGAGGACCTGTTCGATCCGGGCTCCCGCCGCCAGGCCGAGTTGCAGCCGGGCGAAGCCGTTGGCCACCAGGGTGAGCGGGGCGACGAGTTGGAGCAGGTAGAGGAGGAACGCGGCGAACCCGGCGACGTCGATCGCCCCGGACGCGAGGCGCACGCCGCTGCCCATGACGACGCCGATGAGCGCGAACTGCTGGCCGAGACCCATGATGGGGGTGACGAACGCCTGGCGCCTGGCCGCGGCGACGGCGGCGGTCGCCGCGGTCTCCGCGCACCCCGCGATCCCCGCCGTGACCTGCGCCTCCGCCCGGTACGCCTTGATGGTGGGCAGCGCGCCGAGCGCGGTGGTGAAGCGCTGCGCGAGGTCACCGAGCGCGGCCTGCTGGGCGGCGGTGCTGTGGCGCACGCCCCGCACGAAGACGCCGATGGCGAGCGCCGCCGCGGAGAAGGTGCCGACGACGACGAGCAGCAGCACCCAGTCGAGGAACCCCATGACGACGAGGGTCGCCACGGCGGTCAGGCAGGCCATGGGCAGTTGGGTGACCCCGATGTCGATCACGGACCTGAGCTGCGCGGAGTCCGAGGTGGCGCGGGCGACCAGCTCACCGGCCCCGGCCCGGCGCGCCTCGGGCAGCGGCAGCCGCAGGGCGTGCGCGGCGATGCGCTGCCGGACGGTGAGGACGGTGCGCTCCCCCGCGCGGGCGAGGCAGAAGGCGGAGAGGGCCGCGGCGATCGCGCCGGTGGTGGCCAGGACCGTCATCAGCAGGACCGCACCGGCCGGGCTGCGGTGGGCGGCGATGTCCTCGACGACGCGGCGCACGACCAACGGGACGGTGAGGGTGGCGCCGGTGGCGAGCAGCGCGAGCAGGACCGCCGTGACCGTGTTGACACGGTCCTGGAGCACCTGGCGCAGCACACGCAGCCGGGGAGGCACGGTGAGCGGCGGGGCTGCGGTCATGGGGCGGCTCCTGGGTCGACGGGTCGTGCGACGGGGCGGATCAGGCGTGACGGTCCTGGTCTACCGGACTCCCCCCGCCCCGTGTCAAGAGTTGTCACGTTCCTTGACTTGGTGAGCAACTGGCCCCAGTCTCTTGCGTCATGGACGTTGACATCGCGGCGCCGCAGACCGCGGCCGCACGCCGCAGACTCACGCCGACGGACCTGTCGGCCACCCCCGCCGTCGATCTGCTGCTGCGTCGGCTCGGCACGGGTCCGCTGCTCGCCGAGGGGCTCTCGGCCCACCCCGGCCGCAACGACAACTGGGCGGGGCGCACCGAGAGCGGCCGGTCGGTCTTCGTCAAGCGGATCGGGGGCACGGAGGGCGAGTCGGCGCGCCGCTTCCAGCGGGTGCTCGCCTTCGAGCGCGAGTCCGCCGCGGCGGGGCGTCCGGTCGCGGCGCCGCGCCTGCTCGGCTCCGACGACACCGCCCGTCTCCTCGTCTTCGCCCTGGTGGAGGACGCGTCCGCGGGCAGTGAACTCGCCGCCGACGACGCCTTCGACGCGGTGACGGCCCGCCGGGCCGGGGAGACGCTGGCCGCGCTGCACGCCCTGCGCCCGGTGGCCGACCTGGCACCCTCGCCGCGCTCGCTGCCCCCGTTGAGCAGCTTCGACGCCCTACCGTGGAGCGCGTACGCGACGGCGAGCGCCGGGACCCTGGAGACCTGGCGGCTGCTCCAGGGCGACCCCGCGCTGCACGGGGCGCTGCGGGAGCTGGAGGCCGCGCAGGAGCGCGCGTGCCCGACCCCGGTCCACGGTGACGTGCGGCTCGACCAGTTCCTGATCGGCGCCGACGGGCGGCTCCTGCTCGCGGACTGGGAGGAGTTCGGACTCGGCGACCCGGCCCGCGACCTCGGCGCGTTCGCCGGTGAATGGCTGCACCGGGCGGTCCTCGGCGTGCCCGCGGCCCTGCGCGGGACGCCGGACGCGGGCACCGAGGAGGCGCGAGTGGCGCACGGTGACGTGGTGCGGACGGCGGTGGCCGAGCTGGAGCGGGTGGCGCCGCTGATCGAGGCGTTCTGGTCCGGGTACGCCGAGCGCCGGGTGTCCGCGCTCGTCGTCGATCCCGAACTGCTGGCGCGGGCCACCGCGTTCGCGGGCTGGCATCTGCTGGACCGGCTGCTGGCGTCGGCGAGCCGCCACTCACGGCTGACGGCCGCCGAGCGCGCCGCCGCCGGCATCGGCCGCACGGCGCTGCTGACACCGCAGGCTTTCGTGACCGTTCTCGGATGGGGAGGGCCCCTCGCATGACGACGCGGTTGGCGCCATCGATCGTCCGGCTCCTCGCCGAGAGCCGGGTCGCGCCCGACGGCCGGAGCGCCGTCGTACGGGGGCGGGCCCTGGAGGGCGACACCCGGCACGCGCTGCGGGCCGTGCTGGCGGAGGAGTTCTACCGCGTCCACCACATGGGGCACACGGGCGAACCGGCGCCGCCCCGGCGCTCGTCACGGGACGCGGAGCTGGAGGAACGCCTCCTCGCGGCCATGCCGCACCGGCACACCACGGCGGTCGTCCCGCTGCCCGGCCCGGTCGGCGACACGGCGACGACCGCCGCCGCCCCGCTCACGGGGATGTCGGCCACCTCCAACTCCGCTGCTGGTCCCGGGGCGTCCGCCGCGCCCGGCGCCTCCCCTCACGACGGGAGGACGGTCCTCCTGGACGGGGTGCGGGTCGCGCTGCCCGCGGACCGGATCGAACGGGTCGCCGCGGACGGCCGCTCGGCGCGGGTGCGCCTGGACGCCGCGCGGCCCGCGCTCTCCCCCGGCTTCTTCCTCTGCGACGGCTCGCGCGAGCGGCGGCTGCGCTCCACCGGCACGCTCCGGGTCTATGTGCACGTGCGGGACGCGGAGTCCGCGCCGGCGGTCTGGGGCGCGGTGCTGACCGCCCTGGAGGAGGAGCCGATCCCGTACCGCGCCAAGGTCTGCTCGGCGCTCGAGGCGTTCCCGCGCCGGGACGGCCTGGTCGTGTACCTGGGCGCGGAGGGCTGGTACGCGGCCGAGCGCGTCGCCGCGAGCGTCCGGGGGCTGCCCGGGGTGGGCGCGACGACCTCGGACTTCGTCCGGGAGCTGGCGCCGGGCGTGGGGGCCGCGTGGGAGCCGGACGACCGCAGGCCCGGCATGGGCAGGGTGAGTTTCGGTGAGCACCGGGCCGCAGCCGTCGCGTCCGGGCTGCTCCTGCACCACGAGAACCCGGGCGTGTTCACCGTCGCGCAGGCGGTCGAGAAGGCGCTGCTCGACGCGGGCGTCGACCCGGCCGACCCGGCCCGCAACCTCGGTTCACCGCGCGGTGTCCTGCCCCGGGGCACCCGCCAGCGCCCGTCCGACGCGGACGCCCCGGGGGACGGCGCGCCGTCGTCCCGTCCCGCGTCCGCCGCGGGTCCGGCGTCCTCCCCGGCCGCCGTCGCCTCGTCCTGACGATCGGAGCAGACACCGTGCCGCTTCCCCCGCGGGCCGCCCCCGCCGTGATGATCCCGTTGCAGCCGGAGAGCCCGGACGACGTCCTTCCGTTCGCGGAGTTCGCCGTGCGCCGCCGGGCGCGGCGGCTCTGGATGGGGCAGTCGCTGCGCTGCGACGCCGCGCAGATCTTCGCCCATCTCGCCGGAGGCGGACTGCGGGTCGCGGTCGGCACGGGCGTCTCCCTCATGGCCCTGCGCACGCCGTACGACGCCGCGCTCCAGGCCCGCTCGCTCGCGCTGGTCACCGGGCGACCGGTGGTCGCCGGGTACGGCACCGCGACGCCCGCGTTCGTCGCCTCCCTGCACGGTGAGCCCTGGGCCAGCGCGCGGACGGCGGCCGGTGAGTTCCTCGCCGCGATGCGCGCGCTCCTGGACGGCGGCGAGGCGGACGGGCGCGGCACGTACCACCGCGTGCGCGCCGCGCTGCCCCCGACCGGCCCGCACGCCGTCGTCGAGGTCGGCGCGGGGGTGCTGCGTCCGGCGATGGCCAGGACGGCCGCCGCCTCGGCCGACGTGGCGGTCAGCTGGCTCACCCCGCCCGACTACGTGCGGGACGTGCTGGTCCCGGCGCTCACGGCGGGCGCGGACCTGCGGACGCCGCGAGTGGCGACCGTCGTGCACGTCGCCGTCGACCGGCCCGGCCGTGACCCGGCCAGGATCGCGGACTCCGTGGTCGCGGCCCATCTGGGCGCGGGTCACTATGTCGACATGCTGCGACGGGCAGGCGTGCCGTTGCGGGCCGCCGACGACCCGCTCGTGAAGGCCAAACAGCTCGTGGAATCCGGGGTGTTCGTGTTCGGAGACCCGCCGCACATCGCGCGGGAACTGGCCCGGTACACGGCGGCGGGCGTCGACGAGATCGTGCTGAACACGGGCGGGGTCCTGTTCACGCACGGCGAGCGGGAGTCCCTCGCCGACCTGGAGGACGTGTTCACGGCGGTGGAGGAACTGCATGGCTGAGCCGGACACCACCCCAGCCACCCGGTCGCCCGACAGATCCGACTCACCGCCCGACCGGCCCGGCTCGTCCTCCGACCGGCCCGCGCCGCCCTCCGCGCCGTCCGCCGCATCACCCGCCGCGCCGCCCGCCGACGCGAGTGCCGAGCCGACGCCCGCGCCCTTCACGCCCCGGCGCCTGCTGCTGTTCGGCACCGGCGCACTCAGCGTCGCCTTCCTGCCGTTCTGGTTGAACTGGCTGCGCCTCACCCACCCGGAGACGGAGGTACGGGTCGCCGTCACCCGGAGCGCGGAACGCTTCGTCAGCAGGGTCGCGCTGCGCAGTCTCGTCGGCGGCGAGGTGCTGCTCGACGCCTGGCCCGACGGCACCGGCCCGTCCGGCGCCGACCAGATCGACCACGTCGAACTGGCCGCGTGGCCCGACGCCGTCGCGGTGCACCCGGCCGGTCTGCACTTCCTCGCCCGGTTCGCGCAAGGGGCGGCGGACACCCCGGTGCTGATGGCCCTCCAGTGCACCAGGGCCGTCATCGGGATCGCGCCCGCCCTGCCGCCGGGCGCCGAACAGGGCCCGGCCTACCGCCGCCACGTCAAGGAACTCGACCAGTACGACAACGTGCTCATCGCGCCACCGCATCCCGGGCGCAGCGCCTCGACCGGCAGGAACGACGCCTCGGCCGCGGCCCCGCTCCCGGCGCTCCTCGCCCTGATCGAACGACGGTTCACCCGAGGAGAGGGCTGATGCGCGCCCCGGAAGGCGGCACCGGCACCCGGGCCGGGCAGCAGGACCGTCCGCCGACCCAGGACGGCTGGCGGGTGGTCCGCACCCTGGGCACCGCCCGCGTCCGCACGACGGTCCTCACCCGGTCGGGGGGAGCGGACGGCGCGCGAGGGGAGCACCTGTGGGTGCGGCGCCCCGGACCGGCGCACGAGGGAGACCTCCCCCGCCCCGACGCCGCGACGACGGCGAAGCTGCGCGCGCCCGCCCGCACGGGCCCCGTCCGGCTGGCGCTCCCCGACGACCGGATCGACGGACACGACGGACACGGCGGAGCGGACGAGGTGCGCTACTCCGTGCCGGGAGCGTTCTCGGCGGCGCGGCTGCTGCACGTGCCCGGCGAGGAGGCCCACGCGTCGGTCCGTGAGGCGCTGCGCGGTGTGGGGGTCACGCTGCGTCGGCTGCACGAGGTCCCCGCGCCCCCGGGGCGGGACACCCCGCCGCCGGGCCCGGCGCGTCTGCTGCGGTGGCTGCGCAGCGGCGACGGCGCCGGGTCGGCCGCACGGCTGCACCGCGCCGCCGTCACCCGACTCGGCGCACGGCGGCTGGAGTTGCTGGCCGCGTGGGCCGGGTCGGCCGCCACGGGTCCGGGGCGGCGGGTACTGCTGCACGGCGGTCCCGCGCTGGGCTCCCTGGTGCTGCCGTGGGGCGGGGACCCGGGTCCGCCCGCGCTGCTCACCGGCGAGGAACTGGCGTGGGGTGCCGCGGACTTCGACATCGCCTGGCTGCTCGCGGAACTCACGGAACTGGCGCTGGCGCGGGACCGGGGCATAGGCGGTGTCCCGGCGGCGGACATCCCCGCGCTGTCCGGGGCGGTGACCGACGGCTACGGCGGCACCCCGTCACAGCCGCTGCTCCGGCGCGTCACCGCCCTCCGCGTCCTCACCCACGCCCACGACTTCGCGTCCTACGTGGGCTGGCACGAGGAACTGACCGTCTACCTGGACCTCGTGGCGACGGCGACGGAGAGCGCGGAGGACGGAGACAGGGACAAGGGACAGGCCGCACGCAACAGCGGTTGACGCGGCAGCGGTTGGGGGCGCGCCCTGATCGCCGTCCACCCGGGGGTCACGACCGCGCGCGTCCCCTGCGGGCACCGACGCCGTAACGCACACGCCCCGCGCCGAGGGACTTCCGCGCGCCTGAGCAACACGGCCTGGAACGACGGCCATACGCAAGTGCCGCCGGAAGCATCCGCACCCTGCCTGAACAACACGCTTCCCCGCACCCGCGGGCACGGCCCCCTGGGCACGGCGCCCCGCCCCCTGGCCACCCTCCAGGTCCACGGGATCGCCCGCGGCTCAACTGCCGCGCACCACCGCGCACTCGGCGAGGGCCTTCCACGCCTCGGCGGCGAGGTCGAGGTTGCCGGAGCGGGTCACCTCGTCGGCGATGCGGCGCAGTTCGCTCACGGCCGTGTCGAAGGAGCCGTCGGCCGCCTCCGCCTGGTGGAGCAGGATCTCCGTGCGGACGCGGTCGTGGAAGCCGAGGGCGCCCGGCTCGTCGACGACGGCGCGGGCGAGCTGCGCGGCGGTGGTGAAGTCCCCGTCGTGGAAGGCGATCCGGGCCTGGAGCGCCTGCGCCTGCGTCAGGTGCTGCGGCAGCCCGATCATCCGCAGCGCCGACCGCGCCTCCTCGAACCGGACGGCGGCCTGCGGATCAAGCGTTCCGTGCACGCGCAGGTGCTGGGTCACCTGGGCGAGCCGCAGACCGGCCCAGGCGAGGAGGTCGGCGCGGGCGTCGGCGCCCGCCACGGCCTCCTCCAGGAGGGCGAGGCTCTCCTCCTCGGCGCCCCGGCGCGCGTGGACGGTCGCGGCGGTCCAGAGCGCGCGGGTGCGCTGCGGGCCGCCGCCGCCCGCGGTCCGCGCCAGGGCCAGTCCGGCGTGCTCCGCGGCGTCGGTGAAGCGGCCCGCCTCCACCTCGGCCGCGGTCAGCACGAGGAGCGCCTCGGTCCGGCCCGCGCCCTCGTCCCCGGCGAGCGCCAGGGCCTCGCGGGCGAGGAGGACGGCGCTGTCGACGTCCCCGAGGATCCGGTCGCACTCGGCGAGCGCCGCCAGCACGTGCGACTCCGGGACGTCCATGCCCCGCCCGGTGAGCAACGGGCGCAGCCGCCGCAGGACTTCGCGCTGCGCCTCGTGGTCGCCGAGCCGGGCGTGCGCGGTGGCCAGGTGCCACAGGATCTGCCAGCCGGGCTCCGGTTCGTCCTCGACGGCGACGCGCGCGGCCTCCGTCAGCTCCCTGACGGCCGTGTCGGCGTCCCCGTCGGCGAGGGCCGCCATGCCGGTCGCGAGCAGGGCGACGGCGCGGTCGGTGTCGTCGGACGCCGTGAAGACGTCCACGTCGACCTCAAGGCGCCGGGCGAGGTGTGCGGCGGCCGTCGCGGTCGCCGCGCGTCCGCCGGACTCCAGCCGGGAGACATAGCTGGCGGAGACCCCGGGCCCGACCAGGTCGGCCTGTGACAGACCGCGCTCCGCGCGCAGCCTGCGCAGCAGGCGGCCGAAAGCCGGCTGGCTCAACATGTTCAACGGCGCATCCACCCATCCTGCTCGGACCCCGACGGCCGGAAGAACCGCCGCTCCCCCACGGGAGGAAGGGCCGCGGGTGCCCGAGAGGCGACGGGTCGCGGCCGGTCCCGTCGCGGCCCCGCGGGCGTCCCGGCCCACCGTGCCCCGTCGACGGAATGTCACGCATTTTGTCACACCCCTCCGACCCCGTGACAGCGACGGCGGGACACGGGGCGACGCGGTGTGCGGACACGGCTGCCATCGCGCGCCATGACATCTCTTGTCACGTTTATTGACAGCGACGTGTCATCGAATGGTAGAACTGAACCACGCCCCGCCTCCAGCTCTGTCGGGCGCGGGTGCGCGTCATCGCCATGAACCCACAAGGAGATCCCCATGTCTGCCCAGGACCTCATGAACGGCTACGCCCTCTACACCGACGCCGAGGAGCTGGCCGCCCAGGTCGTCGACGCGCCCGCCCAGGAGTCGAGCCCGATCTGCCTCAGCTTCATCTCCGGGATCTCCGTGTCGCTGACGGCCGAGCACACCTGCTGACACCCGCGCGACCGCCGTCCTCCGACGGCCGCCACCGTCCGGCACGCCGAGAGCGTGCCGGACGGTGTGCGTCGCGGAGACGGCCCCCACGCGACCCCCCACGCGAACTCAGGGTCCTCCTGCGGGACATCCCTGATGCGGAGCGTCCGGAAAGGGAGTGGACTGGGGTCCGCCCGCACTTCCCGACCGGCAGGACCCGCGCATGCGCACGACAGTTGAATGGATCCGGGCCGACGAACGGCTCCCCCATGAAGGCGCCGCCGTCGTCGGCGCGGTGACCGGCCGGTACCCCGGCGAACCGGAGGCCGACCCGGACTCGCTCTCCGGGCGGGAGTTCTGGCTGGTCCTCCCGATGTACTTCACCACGGTCCATCCGGTGGAGGAGACCGGGGAGATCATCGAGAACTGCTTCTACGACGCGGACGGTGTGGTCCGCTTCCCGCTGGGCGGGCCGGAGTGCGAGGAAGTGGTCACCCACTGGGCGCTCCCGCCGACCCTGCCCGGCACGGACGTGCGGCGCGTCCACGGCGACGCGGTGCGTCCCGCCGTCCGCGCGGTGATCGCCGAGGAACCGCCTCCGGGCAACCTCAACACCGCCTGGGAATGCTGAGGTTGCCCATCCGTCGAGCCGCGGCGCCGACTCAGGAACCCCGCGGGTTCACGACTTCTGCGGGTTCAGCTGGATCAGCTTGTCGGTCATGTCGGCGGTGTCGGCGGCCGGGGGCGCCTCGACGTTGACGTCGGTGCCGAAGTCACTGAAGTCCATGACCACCTTCACCTTGGTCTCGGCCTTGTCCGACGAGGAGCCGGACTGCGGAGCCTTGACGGTCGTCTCGATCTGCTGGCGGCGGGTGAGGCCCTTGCCGTCGACCCACAGGTCAACCGGCACGCTCTCCCCCAGCGTCTCGCGCAGCTTCTCGGCCTTCTGCTCGTCGCCCTTGGCGAGCTTGTCGATGTCGAGCAGGACCCGGTAGTGCGTCGTGTCCACCCCGCCGACGTTCTCCTCGCCGATCTTCTTCGCGTCCTTGGTCGACAGCGACTTGGAGTAGGCGAAGGTGTCGGCCGGATCACTGGCCCGGTCACTGCCCGTGGCCCCGGACGCGGCCAGCTTCTTGAGGTCGATCTTCAACCAGGTCTTCCCGCCCGGCAGCCCTCCCGTCCCCTCCGGCGGCTTCTGGTACAGCGTCTTGTCGACGACCCGCTGCTCCAGGTTCTTGCCGGACTGCCCCATGGTGAGCTGACTGGTCCCGTCGGCGAAGTCCATCACCCCCGCACCGGTGATCGTCTCGCTCTTGCCGCCGAGCGCGACCGCGGTGCTGATCTTCACCCGGGCCGAACCGGCCCCGGTGGTCTTGCTGTTGGTCGCCTGGACCACCTGCGCCGGTGAGCCCTCCGCCGAACCGGACGTGGTGTCCTTCGACGACGACGCGTCCTTGTCGTCGCCGGAGCCCGAGCCGCAGCCCGCCAGTGCCGCCACGGCCAGCAGACCGGCTGCCCCGTACGTGGTCGCACGCGAGGCACGCTTCTTCGCAGATGCCGTCATGATGCCCTCCCCGTAGAAAATGACCAATGTCAGGTGACCGCCGGGTGCCCCCGCAACGTTCCCGCATGCCAACGAAGTGATCTCCGTACGACGCCTGCTGTACCACCATGGACGCAGGCGCGCGGAGATCCCGCAGCCGTCAGCCAGGGTTGCGGCGGACGATGGCCGCGTTGAGCGCGGTGGCGAATCCGCACCAGGCCGCGTAGGGGAGGAGGGCCCGAGCCGCCGTCCGGTCCACGTCCGCCGTGCGGCGGATGAGCGCGACGTTGCTGAGGTCGATCAGGAGGGTGCCGACCAGCCCGGCCTTCGGGCTCCGCGCGCGGAAGAACAACCAGTTCCAGGACGCGTTCAGGACCAGGTTCGCCCCCAGCGTCACGGCGAGGGCCCGGCGCCGCTCGCCCTCGGCGCGCTGGAGGGCGTGGCCGCCCGCCCAGGCGAGGGAGGCGTAGAGGGGCGTCCAGACCGCGCCGAACGCCCAGGACGGGGGCTGGAACGCGGGCTTGTCCAGGCGCCGGTACCAGGTGCTGTCCGGATCGACGGCGGCGGCTCCGGCCAGCGCGGTGGCGGCCACCGCCGTCGCGGTGACGAGATACGGCGACCGCCGGGTGACCGGCTTCGAGTGTGCCTCGTTCAGGAGTCTCATCGCCTACCGGTTCCCCTTCCCGCCGCTTCGACCCGGACCGGGCGCGCCCGGCTTTCCCGGACCTGCGGCCGGGCGAGGTCGCGGCCGGGCCGCCGAGTGCGACAGAAGCCCGTTTGCGGGAGAAAAGCAAGGAATGCCCATGGTAGCCGCGCCCAGCACCGAAGGCAGGTTCCTGGCAGGGTCCACGACATCGGGACGGGGCTCATCCGGTCGACGAGAGCGAAGCGGAGCGTGCCGTGACCCATGGGCAGGCCGGGTCGGACCGCACCCCATGGGGCAGGCCGGATCGGACCGCGCCCCATGGGTCACGCCGTGGCCGCCCGAGGCCCACAGGTCACGCCGGGGCGGCCCGAGGCCCTCGTGCCATGCCGAGGCGGGTCGTAGCCCGTGGAACACACCGGAACGGGCCGCGCCCCATAGGTCGTGCCGGAACGGACCACGGCCCTCGTGCCACGCCGGGGCGGACCCTAGCCCTCCTGCCCCGCCCCGCCACGCTGGACCGTGGCCCGTGCCCACGCCAGGCCGGACCGGTATGACGCGGCGGGGGGCGTACCCGTCGGCCTCAGCGCCCCCGGGTCCCGCCGAGGCCCGACACCGTCCGACCCGGCAACCTCCAGTGACCGCCCGCACGCCTCCCCCTCCCCCTCAACCACCGCCCGCAGGCGTCACGTTCGCGTGCAGGGTGACCGCTCGGCTCGCGCCCGGCAGGTGTCCCTTCCGGGCGAAGCACCGCCCGGCCAGGGCCGCCGATCGGCGCGCGTCGGCCGGCATGCCGCAGCGGCGCTCGACGTCGCAGCGGTCGAGCAGGGCGACGGCCTCCCACCCCGGGGAGTCCGCGCCGGAGGCGGCGCGGACC
>NZ_FMCI01000354.1 GCF_900091845.1 Streptomyces sp. SolWspMP-5a-2 | reverse complement strand
GCGAGGGCGGTGGGGTCGCGGGTGCCGCGGCCGACGCCTTCTGGATGGCGTCCTTGGCCGCGGTGGCGAGCTGCGTCGCCTGCTCCTTGGGAAGCTGGCCCTTGTCGGCCTTGAGCGCCGAGTCGAGCAGCGGGGCGACGGCGGCGAGGACGCCCCCGGCGTCGCCGAGGCTCTTGACCTGGGCGAGGAGCGCGTCCGCGCCGGGCAGGGGCGCGCGGGGGGCCGACCGCTCGCCCTGCCGCGGTGCCTGGTCGGCGTCGGCGGCGAGGGCGGTCGGCGCGGCGACGGCGGTCAGCAGGACGGCGCAGAGGGCGGACGACGCGAGACGCCGTGCGGGCAGGACACGCATGGATGTTCCCTTCGGTGGGGCTCGGATCTTGAGCCCACCGTGGGAGCGCCGGTCGCGGTCCGCAACCGAGCGGGCGCGACGCGTCGTCAGATGTGCGGCGTGGCGCGGCTATCGCCCCTGGTGAGGCGCTTGCGGGGCCGGGTGCGCGGCGGTGCTCCCGTTCGGAGCAACCCCCGGGAACGGCGACCGGCCGCCCTCCCGCGGTGGAGACGCGGGAGGACGGCCGGCGGAGGGACTGCTCGCGCGTCCCCGGACGTCAGTGGTTGACGCAGGTGTTGCCGAAGGCCGGGTTCAGCAGGCCGATGACGTCGATGGTGTTGCCGCAGACGTTGACCGGAACGTGGACCGGGACCTGGACGACGTTGCCCGACAGCACACCCGGCGAGTGCACGGCCGCGCCCTGCGCGCCACTGTCGGCGGAAGCGATGCCGGCGGCGCCGGCGACGGCCGCGGCGGCGGCGGTGGTAAGGACCAGGCCCTTCGCGATACGCGACATGGAGAGGTGCTCCTTGGGGGGTTGACACAACATCCGGGCGGCTGCCCGGCGCTGTGTCAACGCGTGGCGTCCGCCCGGGTTGTGCCGCCAATGGAGTGATCTGCCGACAGGCCCACCTTCACCATTCCGACACAGATGACCGGTTTCGACGTATTAGTACGGATAGCGGCTACAGTTGCGCACCTCCCGGCACACCCCCACGGCCGGTCGATCGGATTCACGAATTCCCGAAAGGGTGACGCCCGTCATGCGCACAACCCCGGGCCCTCTGCTGCGCCGCGCCCTGGCGGGCGTCCTCGTCCTGACCGCGCTGTCCACCGCCGCCAGCGCCGCCGCCTCCGCCCCGCCGGTCGGGGAGGCGCCGCGGCTGCCGTTCGCCGAGCGCTACCGCGCCCTCCAGCACGGTGGGATCGTGCGCGCCGCCAACGTCTCCGTCAGTTGCCGCGCCACCGGCGCCGGGGCGGTCCCCGAGTGCCCCGCGGCCCGCGCCGGTGGCTCCGCCGTCAGCTCCGACTTCGACATGTTCTACGTCGACGTCGACCGCGACCCCGCCACCTACAACTCCTCCCGCGCGGAGGTCAGGTTGCCCGCCGCGGCCCGGGTCAGTTACGCGCGCCTCTACTGGGGCGGCAATCTGCGGGTCGGCGAGCAGAAGCCGTCCAAGGACGACGGGCGGGTGCTGATCGCGGAGCCGGGCGGCTCCTACCGCGAGGTCCTCGCCGACACCGTCGTCGGCCACCGGACCGCGCCGGACGCGGACGCCTACCAGGCGTCGGCGGACGTCACCCCGCTGGTGCGGCGGAGCGGCCCCGGGCTGTACACCGTCGCGCAGGTGAACACGGCGATGGGCCGTTCGGCGGCCGGTGCCTGGGGCGGCTGGACGCTGGTGGTGGCCTACGAGGACCCGGCCGCGCCGCTGCGCCACCTCGCCCTCTGGGACGGCTTCGACGTCCTCGGCCCCGGCGCCGGGCGGGAGATCAGGCTCGACGGCGCGCCCGTCGCGCCGGGCGCGGGCGGCCGGGCCGGGCTGGTCGCCTACGCCGGGCGGCGCGGCGTCACCGGCGACTCCCTCTCCGTCACGACCCGTCCCGGGTCGGCCGCGATGCTCCGCGACGGCGCCAACCCCCGTGCGGACGTACTGAATTCGACCATTTCGGAGCCCGCGGACTCCACCATCGAGCGGGTCCCGGCCTACGCGAACACGCTGGGCTACGACTCCGATGTGTTCGATCTCGGCACCGCACTGGAACGCGGCGGTGACCAGCTGGCCGTCCGGCTCGTTTCCCGGCGGGACGCGGCGTGGACCGGTGTGCTCTTCGTCGCCGTCGACGCACAGCAGTAGGCGCGTTCCCGCCCGCCTTCCCGAGCGCCGTCCGTGAGCGAGGAAACCGCGCAATGCACCTGGAACCACCCGACCCCCGGCCGCGGGTCCTGCACCTGACGCAGCCGGTGGACGGCGGTGTCGCCCGTGTCGTGACTGATCTGACGCGGGCTCAGCTCGCCGCCGGTCTGCGGGTCGCGGTCGCCTGCCCGGAGAGCCCGCTCGCCGCCGGACTGCGGTCGCTGGGGGCCGAGGTACACCCCTGGCGTGCGACCCGTTCACCGGGGCCGACACTTGTTCGAGAGGTACACCGTCTGGGTCGGATCGTCTCGCGGGTGCGCCCCGATCTGGTGCACGCGCACAGCGCCAAGGCCGGTCTCGCCGGGCGGCTCGCGGTGCGCGGGCGCGTCCCCACCGTCTTCCAGCCGCACGCCTGGTCCTTCGAGGCCGTCGGCGGCGTGACGGCGGACCTCGCGCTCGGCTGGGAGCGGTGGGGGGCGCGCTGGGCCGCACGGGTGGTGTGCGTGAGCGAGGCGGAGCGCGCGACCGGCGTGCGCGCCGGGATCGACGGCCGGTGGCGGGTGGTCCGCAACGGCGTCGACCCCGAGCGCTTCCGCCCCGACGGCGCGGGCCCGACGCGGGCCGAGCTGCTGCCCGGTGTCGACCCGGCCGCGCCGCTGGTGGTCTGCGTCGGACGGCTGTGCCGCCAGAAGGGCCAGGACGTCCTGCTGGACGCCTGGCAGTTCGTCTCCCGGCGGGTGCCCACCGCGCGCCTGGTGCTGGTCGGCGACGGCCCCGACCGGGCCCGGCTGGCGGACCTCGCCCCGGACTCCGTGGTCTTCGCCGGGTCCGTCACGGACCCCGTGCCCTGGTACCGGGCGGCCGACCTGGTGGTGCTGCCGTCCCGCTGGGAGGGGATGGCGCTGGCGCCCCTGGAGGCGATGGCCTGCGGGCGTCCGGTGGTCGCCAGCGACGTGGACGGCGCCCGGGAGAGCCTCCCGGCCGCCCTCGCGTCGCGCTGCCTGGTGCGCCCCGACCGGCCGCCGCTGCTGGCCGCCGCCGTCACCGAGCTGCTCCTCGACCCGGTGCTGCGCGCCTCGCTCGGCCGCCAGGGCCGCCACCACGTGCTGTCCGCCCATGACGTGCGGCACTCCGCCGAGGCGGTGGCGGACGTGTACCGCGAACTCCTCGGCGACCCGCCCGCCGTGCCGTCCGAGAGCAGGGAGTCGATCCAGTCGTGACCGCGGAAAGCACCGTTCCCTCGCCCGGCGGACAGCCACGGGATCCCGGATTCTCGCCCGCCGCGGTCCTGCCGCCGCGCGGCCTCACCGCCGGGTTCCGCTTCCCCGCCCGGCGCCCGCGCACCCGGCCCGCCTCACCCGTCCCGCTGCTCGCCGCCGACCTGGCCGGTGCCCTGACCGGCGCCGCGGTCTTCGCCGAGGCGGCCCACCAGCCGCTGCTGACGGCCCTGTTGGTGGCCGCGTCGATGCTGACCCGCGCGCACCGGCCGCGCCCGGCACCCGGCGTCCTGGACGAACTCCCCCTCGTCTGCGGCCGGACCGCCCTCGCCTGGACGGTGCTCGCGGCCTTCCTCGCCGCCTGGTCACCTCGGTTCGCGCTGTCCTTCCGCACCCTGCTGCTCGGCTTCCTGCTCCAGGCGGCCGTCTGCTGCGCGGGGCGCGGCCTGGCCCACTGGCGGCGCAGGACCGCGCTCCTCAACCGCCCCAGGGCCGCCCTCGTCATCGGCCCGGCCGCCACCGCGCAGCGCGTCGCGGCGGCCGTCCTGCGCCACCCGCGGCACGGGGTGCGCCCCGTCGGCGTGGTGGCCGAACTCCCGTCGAGCGGCGAGGGGTTGCCGGTGCTGACGACCGGCGAGGAGGTGCAGCGCGCGCTCATCCAGAACGGGGTGCGGGACGTCCTCGCCGTGCACCCCTCGGTGCGTACCCAGCAGGGGCCGCTGCTGCGGGCGCTGGCCGAGTCGGGCTGCGCGGTGTGGGAGGTCGACGCCGACACGCCCTCGTACGCGGGGCGCGACCAGCTCGCCGGGTTCTCCTGCCGCCGCCTCGACCTGGGCGCCGGACGGCGCCGGGGCAGCGTCGGCAAGCGGGCCCTGGACATGCTGGTGTCGGGCCTTCTCCTGCTGCTGGTCAGCCCGTTGCTGCTGGGCTGCGCTGCGGCGCTGCGGCTGGTCGTCGGACGGGGCGTGGTCTTCCGGCAGGAGCGCGTCGGCCGCGACGGCAGGCCCTTCACGCTGCTGAAGTTCCGCACCCACCGTCCGGCCGACGAGCACGAGGCCGCCACCCGCTGGAGCGTCGCCGACGAACCGCGCATGCCGTGGTTCTGCCGCTTCCTGCGGCGCACCTCGCTCGACGAGCTGCTCCAGCTGTGGAACGTCCTGCGAGGCGACATGAGCCTGGTCGGCCCGCGCCCCGAACGCCCCTTCTTCGTCGCCCAGTTCAGCCAGACCTACCCCGGCTACGCGGCCCGTCACCGGATGCGCACCGGCATCACCGGGCTGGCCCAGGTCAACGGGTTGCGCGGGGACACCTCGATCGAGGACCGGGCCCGCTTCGACAACGCCTACATCGACAACTGGTCGCTGTGGCAGGACATCTGCATCCTGCTGCGCACCGCCGCCGCCCTCGTGCGGCCGACGGGAAGCTGAGCCGTGAGCCACGCCCTGCCCCTGGCCCTGCCCCGCGCACGGGCCTTCACCCCGGTGCTGCCGGTCGTCGCGGTGGTCGCGCTGCTGACGCTGCCGGTCGCACAGGGCGGTGACGGCGGCGCGGGCCCCGCCGACGCGGCCTCCGCGCTGCTGGTGCTGTACTGCGCGATCCGCCAGATCCGGTCCCGCAGAAGGGCGTTGACCCCGACGGCGGCCGTGGTGCTGGGGCTGCCCGTGGTCGGGCTCGCGGTGGCCGCCGTCGGGTCCTCCTCGGCGGGCGCCGGGATCAGCGGCCTCGGCCGCTACCTCCAGATCTTCGTGCTGGTCCCGGCCGCCGTGCTGCTGCTGGTCAGGGACCGGGCCGACTTCCGCGTGCTGGCCTGGTCGTTCGTCGCGCTGGCGGGCTGGCAGGGCGCGGTCGGCGTGCACCAGTACCTCACCGGGACCGGCGCCTCCTACCAGGGCGAGGAGATCCGCGCCGTCGGCACCTTCGGGCCGCAGGACGTGATGGGGATGGCCACGGTCGTCTCGTTCGGCCTGGTCTGTGCGCTCGGCCTGGCGCTCGGGCACGGTCCCGCGCGGCGCCGGGTCCTCGCGGCCGGTTGCGCGGTGGCCCTGCTGGCGCCCCTCGCGCTGTCCTTCAGCCGGGGTGCCTGGATCGCGACGGCGACCGCCTGCACGCTCCAACTCGCCCTGGCCGGAGTGCGACGGGCCCTGCGGATCGGCGTCGCGGTGGCCGCCGTCGGCGTGGTCCTGATCGGCGGCCTCGGGGTCGGCACCGCGATGCTCCAGGACCGCATCGACAGCATCACCCAAGTCACCGACGCCCCGGACCAGTCGGTCGTCGACCGGTACTCGCTGTGGGCGGCGGCCGTCGGGATCTGGCGCGAACACCCGCTCACCGGCGTCGGGTTGAAGGACTTCCCGGAGTACCGCGACGGCCACGCCTCGCTCGCGCTCTCCGCGGGCAGCGACACCGACGGCGCGGGCGCGGCCTTCCGGCGCCAGGCGCTGCTGTCCCCGCACAACATGTACCTGCTGGTCCTCGCCGAGCAAGGGCTGGTCGGTCTGCTCGCGCTGGCGGGCGGCTGGCTGGCGCTGCTGGTGTGCGCGCTGCGCGGCCTGGGCCGGGCGCACCGCACGGGCACCGGCCTCGACTGCGCGCTGATCGGCTCGGGGCTGCTGATCTGGCAGCTGATCGACTTCGTGTACGCCGACATCGGCGGCCCGTCGACGGTGCTGACGGCGGTCTGCTTCGGCCTGGTGGCGTGGTGGGCGCTGGCCGGTGCCGACCTCCCCCGCGCCGACGCCCAGGCCCCGGTCACCCGCCCGCTGCCCGAACAGGCGGCGGCCCGGTGAACCTGACCCCCTCGCCCGCTCCCCGGCCCCCGGGGACGCCCCCGGATCCCGCGACGCCCGCGCGGGAGCCCGGGGCGCCGTCACGTCCGGAGAGCGGCACCGGGACCACAGGAGGCACCGGCGGCGGGACCCCTGGAGGCACCGGGACGAGCGGGACCGTCGGGTTCGGCGCGGACGACCCGGCGGGCGGGCCGCAGTCGGCCGACGGCCCCGGGACGCCCGACGCCGCCACCGGGACCGCGGCCGCCGCCCCCGTCAGCCCCGCGGGCCCCACCGCTCTCCCCCTCCCCGCCGCCAGGACGCCCGAGGCGCACCCGTCGCCCGTGGCGCCGGAGCCCGGCGTCGACGCCCCCGTCTCCGGCGGGTTCCTCGCCAAGGCGGCGCTGGTCACCGCGGCGCTCTCGATCGCGGGGGCACTGCTCGGGCTGGTGCGGGACCAGGCGCTGGCCCGGCTGTTCGGGGCGGGCAGCGAGACCGACGCGTTCCTGGTGGCCTGGACGGTCCCGGAGTTCGCGGCGACGCTGCTGATCGAGGACGGGCTGGCGTTCGCGCTGATCCCCGCCTTCAGCATGGCGCTGGCGCGGAGGGCGCAGGGGGCGCCGGGCGATCCGGTGCGCGCGCTGGTCGCCAGCACCCTGCCCCGGCTGTCGCTGGCGTTCGCCGCTGCGGGCGCCCTGCTCGCCGCGACCGCGCCGTACCTGGTCCAGGCCCTCGCGCCCGGCCTGCCCGACCCGGGGCTCGCGGTGGACTGCACCCGGCTGACGGCGACCTGTGTGCTGAGCTTCGGGCTGGCCGGGTACGCGAGCGCCGCGCTCCGCGCCCACCGCCGCTTCCTGGCCCCGGCCGCGATCTACGTGGCCTACAACGTCGGCATCATCTCGGGGATGTACCTGCTCGGCGGGCAGTGGGGCGTGCGGTCGGCCGCGGTGGGCGTCGCGTTCGGCGGCTGCCTCATGGTCCTGGTGCAACTGCCGGTGCTGCTGCGCCAGTTGCGCGCCCACGAACCGCAGGCCCGGGAGATCGCGGTGGCGGCGGCTCCGTCGCGGCGGCTGGACGTGGCGCTGATGGCGACGGTGCTGCTGTTCGCGCTGGCCCGCCAGTCCCAGGTCCTCATCGAGCGGTTCCTCGGCTCCAGCCTGCACTCGGGCGCCATCTCCCACCTCAACTACGCGCAGAAGGTGGCGCAGATCCCGATGACACTGTCGATGATGCTGTGCACGGTCACCTTCCCGGTGGTCGCGCGAGCGCTCGCCGACGGCGATGTCGAGCGGGCCAGGGAACGAGTGGAACGGGACCTGGCGCTGGCCGCGTGCGTGGTGCTGCTGGGGGCCGCCACGGTGATCGCCTGCGCCCCGCAGATCATCGAACTCCTCTTCCAGCGCGGCGCGTTCACCACGTGGGACACGGCGGCGACGGCGTCCGTGATGCGGGTGTACGCGCTCGGGCTGCTGGGCCAGACCCTGGTCGGCGTGCTGGTGCGCTCGTACTTCTCGGCGGGCCGCCCCTCCTGGTACCCGGTCGCCGCGATGGCGGGCGGCATCCTCGTGACGACCTGCGTCGGGGCGTGGGCCGTCGGCCCCTGGGGCGTCTGCGGCATCGCGCTCGCCAACGCCGCGGGCATCACCACCACGGCCGCCCTGCTGCTGGCCGGCACCGGACCGCGCAGCGTCCCGATCCGCACCCGCCGGGTGCTGGTGGAGCTGGGCAAGCCGGTGCAAGCCGCCGTCGGCGCGACGGCGGCCGGCGCGTTCGCCGCGCACCACATCGGTCCCGCCGTGCTCGGCCTGGCCGTCGGCTGCGTCACCGTGGCCGCCGTCTTCGTCCTGCTCGGCTGGGCTCTGGGCGCCCAGGGCTTCGCGCCCGCGCTCCGTTCCGTACGTTCCGTGATCCGGAGGCTCACGTATGCCCGCATCCGTTGACACCGCCGCACCCGCGACCACCGGCAGACCCACCGCCCCGGGCCCGGCCCCGTGGGTGGCGATGTACCACTCCGTCGGCGACTGCTCCGACGACCCCTACCGCATCACGGTCACCCCGGAGCGGCTGCACGCACAGCTGCGCTGGCTGCGCGGGCACGGGCTGCGGGGCGTCTCCGTGCGCGACCTGCTCGCCGCCCGCGCCCGGGGCGAGGGCCGCCACCTGGTGGGGCTCACCTTCGACGACGGGTACGCCGACTTCGTCGACAACGCCCTCCCGGCCCTGCGGCGCTGGGGATGCGGCGCCACCCTGTTCGTGCTGCCCGGCCGGCTCGGCGGCGACAACGCCTGGGACCCGCAGGGCCCGCGCAAGCCGCTGCTGACCGCGCGCGGCATCCGGGCCGCCGCCGCGGCGGGCATCGAGATCGGCTCGCACGGCCTCACCCACGTCGACCTGACCCGCGCCGACGACGCCACCCTGGCCGCCGAGGTCACCGAGAGCCGGGCCCTGCTCCAGGAGTTGACGGACACGCCGGTCGAGGGCTTCTGCTACCCGTACGGCACGGTCGACCGGCGGGCGGCCGACGCCGTGCGGGAGGCCGGTTACGGCTGGGCCTGTGCGATCGACCCCGGTCAGCTAAATGGATTCTTCGCACTCCCGCGCGTGCACATCGGGCAGAACGACACCGCCGTCCGGCTCTACCTCAAGCACCGGCTGCACCGGCTGCGCCGACGGCCGGTCGAGGGGTTGCGGTGAAGGCGCTGCACGTCATCACCGGCCTCGGGGTCGGCGGCGCCGAGCAGCAACTGAGGCTGCTGCTACGGCACTTGCCGGTCGACTGCGACGTCGTCACCCTCACCAACCCGGGGGCGGTCGCCGACGGGCTGACCGCGGACGGGGTGCGGGTGACGCACCTCGGCATGGCGGGCAACCGCGACCTGGCCGCGCTGCCCCGGCTGGCGCGGCTGATCAGGGCCGGCGGGTACGACCTCGTCCACACCCACCTCTACCGGGCCTGCGTCTACGGACGGATCGCGGCGCGGCTCGCGGGGGTGCGGGCGATCGTCGCCACCGAACACTCCCTGGGCGACTCGCAGATGGAGGGCCGCAGGCTCAGCCGGGGGGTGCGGGCCCTGTACCTGGGCAGCGAACGCCTCGGCCGCTCGACGGTCGCCGTCTCCCCCACCGTCGCCGACCGGCTCAGGCGCTGGGGCGTGCCGGGACCGCGGATCGAGGTCGTGCCCAACGGCATCGACCTGACCGGCTTCCGCTTCGACCCGGTCCGCCGCCACCGCACCCGGCAGCGGCTCGGGCTGCCGGAGGGCGCGTTCGTGGTCGGCGGGATCGGACGGCTCGCGCCGGGCAAGCGGTTCGACGTCGTCATCCGCGCGCTCGCCCTGCTGCCGCCGGACGTCTGGCTGCTGCTGGTGGGCGGCGGTCCCGAGGAGAACGTGCTGCGCCGGGTCGCGCACGAGGCGGGCGTCGCCGACCGGGTCCTGTTCACCGGCGAGCGGCCCTACCTGTGCGACGGCGGCCCCGGGCCCGATCTGCCGTCGCTGACCTCGGCGATGGACCTGCTGGCGTCGCCGTCCCCCGAGGAGGCCTTCGGGCTCGCCGTCGTCGAGGCGCTGGCGTCCGGGCTGCCGGTGCTCTACGCGTCCTGCCCGGCGATCGAGGACCTGCCGCCGCGGGCCGCGGCCGGTGCCCGGCGGGTGACCGGCGGTCCCGCCGCGTTCGCCGACGCCCTCGCGGCTTCCCGGCGGGCGGGCCCGGCCGGGCGCACCGCCCCCGACGCCGCCCACCACTACAGCATCACCCGCAGCGCCGCCCAGCTCATGGACGTCTACGCGGCTGCGGTCCGTCCCCCCGTGTCCCGCACCTCTGATCCTCTCCAGGGAGCCAGCCCCCGATGAACGACAACCCCACCCCACCGCGCCGTCCGGCCGCCCTGCGGCGTGCCGCCACGCTGCCCGCCTGGTCGCTGGTCGCGGCCGGAGCGCTGGCCGGAGCACTGGTCGGCGGCGGCTACGGCGCCGTCAGGACACCCGTGTACACGGCGACCGGGTACGTCGTCGCCGTGCCGACCGCGAAGTCCGACCCGGCCTCCGCGCTGGGCTTCGCGCAGGCCTACGGGCGCGTCGCCACCCAGCTCGCGGTGCTCGGCGACGCGCAGGTCTGGGCGGGCGTCCCGGTCGCCACCCTCCGCGACAGCGTGCAGGCGGCGACGTCGCCCGACGCGCCGATGATCGCCGTCACCGCCACCTCCTCCCGGCCCGACCTGGCCGCCGACATGGCCAACGCGGTCACCCGCGCCCTGACCCGGCACGCGGCCGACGTGCAGAGCGCCACCCACGTCGAGCTCCAGCAGTTCGCCCGCGCCACCGAACCCGCCGGGCCGTCGTCGGCCTCCGCCGGGGTGACCGGACTGGTCGGGGCCAGCGCGGGCGGGCTGCTCGGCGGACTCCTGCTGCTGGTGCGGCCGCGCCGCAGGCGGCCCGAGCCCGGCCGGGCCGCCTCGGTCCCCGGCCCGGCGCTCGCCGCGGAAGCCCACGGCCAGCTGTGACGTACACGACCGAACTCATCACCGACGAAGCCGACTTCGCCGCGCTCGCCCCTGACTGGGCGCGGCTGTACGCCCGTTGCGGCACGGCGACCCCGTTCCAGAGCCACGCCTGGCTGCACTCGTGGTGGCTGTCGTACGGCAGGCGCGGCCGCCTGCGCGTCCTGCTGGTGCGCGACGGCGGTGAACTCGCCGCCGCCGCGCCCCTGATGAGGGTGCGCAGCCCGGTGCCCTCGCTGGTCCCGCTCGGCGGCACCATCTCCGACTACGGGGACGTGCTGCTCGACGACGGACGCGGCGAAGCGGCCGTCGACGCGCTCACCGCGGGGCTGGCCGCCGCCGCCCGCACCGCCCTGGTCGACTTCCGCGAGGTGCGGCCGGGCGGCGCGGCCGAGCGGGTCTACGAGCGCTGGCGCGGCCCGCGCCGCCGGGTCGGCGACTCGCTCTGCCTGGAACTGCCCGCCGTCCCGATGGACGAACTCCTCGCCCGGCTGCCGACGGCCAAGGCCCAGCGGGTCCGCGCCAAGCTGCGCAAACTGACCGCGCTCGGCGTCGAACGGCACGTGGTCCGCCCGGACGAGGTGGACCGGGCGCTGCGCCGGATGCTGGAGCTGCACCGGCTCCAGTGGCAGGACCGGAAGGTGACCAGCGAGCACCTGCGGCCCCGGTTCTGCGACCACCTGGTCCGCTCGGTCGGCCCGATGGTCCGCTCGGGGGACGCCGTCGTCACCGAGTTCCGGCTGGACGACGACGTCGTCGCCGTCGATCTGACGCTGCTGTCGCGGCGGCTGGCGGGCGGCTACCTGTACGGGGCCCATCCGCGGCTGCGGGAGCGCAAGGCCGACGTGGCGGTGATGCTGCTCGACGCGTGCGCCGCGCACACCGGAGGCGGGACGCGCGGCGCGCTGAGCCTGCTGCGCGGCAACGAGCCCTACAAGCACCACTGGCGGCCCGACCCGGTCGTCAACCAGCGGCTGCTGCTGGCGCGCAGGCGCACCGCCCCGCTGCTGACGGCGGCCGTCGGGGACGTCGCCGCCCGCAGACGGGGCAAGGAGCTGGTGCGGGTGTGGAGGGAGCGCGGTGGCGGCGGGCCCTGACCTGCCCGCCGCCCCGCCCGGGTCAGCGGTCGCGCGACCACCAGTCGAAGCGCAGGCAGAGCTTCCCGCCGAGCCAGTGCTCGACCCAGCCGCCCAGCTCCACCGGCGCGCACTCGGTGGGCCGCACCTCGACGGGGGACGGGGCGGGCCGGGTCGGCTCCGCGGTGGCGGACTTGGACGGCTCGGGCGTCGCCGGGGCCGGTTCGGCGGTGCGTCCGGACAGGACCGACCGGTAGACCTCGGACGCCTTCGGGTTCTGACGGCACTGCCAGACCCCGTGCGGGCAGTAGTCGGTCAGCGTGTTGTACAGCGGGTGGTGTTCGTCCATCCAGGCGAGCATCCGCCGCATGTACTCGGCGTTGTCACCATTGCGGAAAAGACCCCATTCGGGATAGGAAATGGGCTTGCCGTGGGACGCGGCGAAGTCCACGTGTTCCTGAAGTCCGTAGGGTTCTTTCACCTGCTGGTCGAAGGTCAGACCCGAGGGCTGGTCGTAGGAATCCATGCCGAGGATGTCGACGGTGTCGTCCCCGGGATAACACTGCGTCCACGGAATGGCGTCCCGGCCGCGGGTCGGCGCGAAATCGAACCGGAATTTCTGGCCCGGCACGGAACGCATGGTGGTGACGATCCTGTTCCAGTACTTCTTCCAGGCCTCCGGGTCGGGTCCGCAGCGAGAGGTGTACGTGATGCCGTTCATCTCCCAGCCGAGCACGATCACCGTGTCCGGCGCCTTCAGCTCCACCAGGCGCCGGGCGAGGGTCTTGAAGTGGTGATCGAACGCCCCGGCCGCGCCCTGGCGCAGCAGGGTCCGCACCCCGGAGTCGGAGACCCCGGCCTCGTTGCGCTCCAGCATCGGCACGTTCAGGACGAGCATCCGGTCGTCCTTCTCGGCCCGCCAGTCCGCCCACACGTCGAGGAAGCCGTGCGCGCCCTCGATGTTGGTCCAGCGGTCGCCGGGCAGATAGGTGTGGCCGACGCGCAGGTCGGCGCCGCCCAGCCACTGGCTCAGCTCCGCGATGCGGGCCACCCCGCGCGCCCCGTAGTCGAGGTAGGCGCCGAAGGGCGGCCCGGACTTCGCGGGCGTGCCCGTCCCCGGGCCGGTCGGGGACGGCGTCGGGGACGGCGTCGGGGTGACGGCCGGGGACGGTGTGGCGGCCGGGGTGCTGCTCGCGGTCGCCGGGCGCGGAGCGGGAGGGTCGGCGGCCCGCACCGCCCCCGGACCCTCCGCGAACCCGGGTCCCGCGGCCAGCGCGGCCGTCACGACGACCGTCGCCGCGACCACGGCCGGCCGCCAGGGCCGGGAACGCCGCTGCTGTGGGGTCATGCCTGCTCCTCTCACCGCTCTCTCCGGCTGTCGAATTCTCCGGAATAACTGACACTCAGTCATATCAGTATGAATTCCGCCACCGTGCTTGGGGCTTTCGAGTGGCCGGATCGCCCGCACGAGTGAAACGACCGGAACCACCCGATCGACTCGAAGGATCAATTCGCGTGTCCCTGTTCGACATCCGGGTCCCCGCCGTTCTGCTGCGGATCGACCGGAATCCCTTTCACCACGGCACCCTCGGTGCCGTGCGCTCGCTCGGCCGGGCGGGCGTGGACGTGCATGTGGTCGCCGAATCCGGAAACAGTCCCGTCTCCGCGTCCCGGTTCGTGACGCAGTCCCACCCGCCGCCACCGCCCGGCGCCCGCGCCGACGAGATCGTCCTCGCGCTGCGCCGGGTCGCCGCCCGGGTCGCCAGGCCCGCCGTCCTGATCCCCATGGACGACGCGAGCGCCCTCGCCGTCGGCGCCCGCCGGGACGCGCTCGCCCCGGCCTACCTGCTGCCCGAGACGCCCGACCGGGTGCCCGCCCGCGTCGCCGACAAGGCCGAACTCGCCGACCTGTGCGCCGACCTGGACGTCCCCCACCCCTCGACGATCGTCCCGGAGAGCCCCGCCGAGGCCGCCACCGCCGCCTGGCGGCTCGGGCTGCCGCTGGTCGCCAAGTGGAGCAGACCCTGGCTGCTGCCGGCCGGCACCGGACTGCGCAGCACCATGGTGGTCCACTCCGCCCGGGAGGCACGCGAGCTGTTCCACCGCTCCGGCGAAGCCGGTTCCCGGCTGCTGCTCCAGGCGTTCCTGCCGCCGGGCCCGGAGAGCGACTGGTTCTTCCACGGCTACGCCGACCGCGCCGGGGTTCTGCGCGGCGGCGGCACCGGCGTCAAACTGCTGGCCTGGCCGCGCGGCGCGGGCCTCACCGCCGTCGGCCGCTGGACCCCCAACCCGCGGGTCGCCGCGCTCGCCGAACGCCTCGTCGCCGAACTCGGCTACCGGGGCATCCTCGACCTCGACTTCCGGCGCGGCCCCTCCGGACGCCACCACCTGCTGGACTTCAACCCGCGTCCCGGCGCCCAGTTCCGGCTGTTCGCCGACTCCGCGGGGCTCGACGTCGTCCGCGCGCTGCACCTGGACCTGACCCACCGTCCGCTGCCCGCCGGGAGAGCGCTGGCGGGCCGGGAGTTCGTGGTGGAGAACTACGCCCCGCTCGCCGCCCTGCGCCCCGCCGCGGGCAGCCGCGAACTCGCCTGGCACGCCGACGACGACCGGGGACCCGGCCAGGCCCTGCGCCGCCTGTGGACCCGGCACGCCGCCCGCCGCCTGTGGACCCGCCTCGGCCCCGCGGCCCCGGCCGCGCCCCGCCCCACCGGGCCGGGCCCCGCGGTGCCCGCCCCCGTCCCCTTCCCCTCCGACCTGTCCGACGACGAGAGAGCGAGCAGTTGCTGATGTACGACCTGCTGGTGGTGGGTGCCGGTCCCTACGGCCTGTCCATCGCGTCCCACGCCGTGACCGCCGGGCTCGACGTGCGCGTCCTCGGACGGCCCATGGCGTCCTGGCGCGACCACATGCCGCGCGGCATGTTCCTGAAGTCGGAGCCCTGGGCCTCCAACCTCTCCGACCCCGGCGGGCGCCTGAGCCTCGCCGCCTACTGCGCCGGACGCGGCACCGAGGCCCGGCACGGCCACCCGATCCCGGTGGAGACCTTCGCCGAGTACGGCCTCTGGTTCGCCCGCAACGCCGTCCCGGAGATCGACGAGCGCATGGTGACCCGGGTGGCACCGGTCCCCGGCGGCTTCGAGGCGCTCACCGACGACGGCCGGGTGCTGCGGGCCCGCGCGGTGGCCCTCGCGGTGGGCGTCATGCCGTTCGTCGAGATCCCCCCGGCGCTGCGCGGCCTCGGCCCCGCCCTCGTCTCGCACAGCAGCCACCACAGCGACCTGGACCGCTTCCGGGACGGCGACGTCACCGTCGTCGGCGGCGGGCAGGCGGCCCTGGAGACCGCGGCGCTCCTCGCCGAACAGGGCACCCGGGTGCGCGTGCTGGCCCGCGCGGACGCGCTCTCCTGGAACGACGTGCCGCCGCCCTGGGTCCGCCCCTGGTGGCGGTCGGCCCGCTCCCCGCACAGCGGCCTCGGCTGCGGCTGGCGGAACTGGTTCTACTCCGAGCGGCCCGGCCTGTACCGGCTGCTCCCCGAGACGACCCGGGCCCGCGTCGCCGGGACGGCGCTCGGACCGGCGGGCGCCTGGTGGGTGCGCGACCGGGTGGAACCGGCCGTCGAGGTGCTGCTCGGCCACGAGGTGACGGCGGCGCGGGCGGTCCCGGGCGGGGTGCGCCTCGACGTGCGGGACCGGGCCGCGGGCACCTCGCGCGTCCTGGACACCGGGCACGTCATCGCCGCCACCGGGTTCACCGCCCGCCGCGAACGCCTCTCCCTGCTCTGCGACGAGCTGCGCACCGGGCTGGCCGCGGTCGCCGACGGCTCCCCCGCGGTCGGCCGGGACTTCGAGTCCTCGCAGCCCGGCCTGTTCCTGGCCGGGCTGGTCACGGCGTCGGGCTACGGCCCCGCGATGCGCTTCGTGCACGGCGCGACGTACACGGCCGGGTCGCTGGTGCGGGGCGTGCGCCGTCATCTGCGGGCCACCGGGCAGGGCGCCGCGGTCCCGGCGCCGTCGTCGCGCGAACGGACGGCGGCGCCCGCGGGCCGCTGACGGTCCTGCGGGACGGCGACGACATGCCACGGGTGCCGGACGAACCGCCGTCCGGCACCCGGTGTCCGCGTACCGCGCGCTACCGCTGGGCGCCGGTGCGGCCCCGTCGGTACAGCAGCGCGCCCGCGCCGATCAGCGCGGCGCTGGCGCCCCCGGCGGCGAACATCCCGCCGCTCCCGGTGTGCGCCAGCTCGGGCCCCTGGGCGACGGGGGGCGTGTACCGCACCGCTTCGGCCGGAGGCGTGTGGGTACGCCCGCCGGTGGGAGGCGGGGTGTGGTGCTCGCCGGTGGGGGGCGGCGGGGTGTTGT
>NZ_FMCI01000022.1 GCF_900091845.1 Streptomyces sp. SolWspMP-5a-2 | reverse complement strand
CTCGGGGTCACACGGTCGATGGGTGCGGTCGGCACCAGTGCCGGCAACGCGGCCTGCGAGAGTTTCCATGCGTCCCTGAAACGCGAGACCCTCCAGGGCGCCCGCCACTACGGCGACGCCGGCGCCTGCCGCAGGCCTGTCTTCGCCTGGCTGGCCCGCTACAACACCCGCCGCCGGCACTCCGCCAACGGCCACCTCAGCCCCAACGAATACGAACGCCGACACCACACCGTTAAACTCACGCTCGCCGCGTGATCAATAACCGCGTGCCCACCTTCATGGGGGAAGCCCCTCGGTGATCTCACCCTTGAGAGCGGACTCCAGGAGCCGCTCGGTCAGCCCCGCTCTTTGCCGGAGCATGCTCTACGACGGACCGAGCGCTGGTGGGCGAAGGGGCCGAGGGTCACTCTCCTGGCGTATCACGAAAAGGTACCGATCCGTTGCATGGCGTATTGATGAAGGGGTACGCCGCAGCTTTCTGCCGTGATGCGTGGCCCGTTGCCCGTGTCGGCTGGGGCGGCTCTCGCGTCCGGCTGCCGGGCGCCTCCGAAAGGAACGATCCGCATGAGCTTCATATCGCGGCGCCGACTCGCCCGCGTCACCGCCCTCAGTTCCGCTCTCGCGCTGGCAGGTCTCTCGACCGGCGGACTCGCTCTGGCTGAGGGGGCCGGGGATACCTCCGACGCCCAGGGGTTCGGGCCGAATCCCACCGGCAGTCGTACCGTTCAGCCTTTGAAGAACGAGTGCACCACCGGAGAGCCTCAGAGCGTGTGCCGCAACATCGGCGTCACCGACGGCTGGTACGAGGGGAAGACCATCAAGTTCCTCTACACCCAGAACTTCTTCTGCGACCCCGCGGTCGCCTCCGGTGCGCCGAGCAAGTGTGAGGCGGGTGCCAAGTACCGGAACGTGCCGCCCGGGACGACCTCGGACAAGTTCACCGACCCGCTCTACATCCCGGTCCCGCTGTTCAAGCCGGCACCCAAAACCCTCCAGTGCCCCGCGAACGTTCCGTGCGTGGACCATCCCACGACCATCGATCTCTCCCGCCTCGCCTCGGCACTCAAGATGCCCGCCTCCGCGCTGAAGAACACCGAGCTGCCCGGCCACGACCACATCATCACCGACCGGAACAACAACCGGCCCGAGTGGTGGCCCGTCTACGTGGTGGCCGTCACCGACCCCGGATCGTTCGCCAAGATCCAGGAGGGCAAGAGCTTCGACACCGTCAAGAAGCTCGCCGCCAACCCCAACTCCGGTGTCAGCCAGCCCATACCCACCAACACCTTCCTCTGGTTCCAGACCCTCCCCGGAGCCAACAGCGGCGCCCCGAGCCGCGGCGACGCACCGGCCGGAGGCATCGCGGCGGGTGAGGGCGGTACACAGACGGTCCGTAACGCCGGGCTGATGGGCGCGGGAGCCCTACTCGCACTGGGCAGCATCGGAGCGTTCATCCACAGCCGCCGCAAGAGCTCCACCGACCGGGCCTGACCCGCGACTCCGGTCAGGCAGCGATGAGAACGACGGGCCACCACGGCGTCTGGACCGCGGTGGCCGCAGCGTGCGCGTTCGCCGCAGCGCTGGCGATCGCTTTCGCCGCCGTGGACCGTGCCGCCCCGCCACCATCCCCCACCGTTGCGGGAACCATCCCCTCCTCCCTGACCGAGGAACGGGCGGCCCGCCCCTCGGCCGCACCCCTGCCCCGCGCCCGTCCGACCAGAGTGACCATCCCCGCCCTGGGCCTCAAAGCCACACTCCAACCAGTCGGCCTCACCGCCCGCAGCCAGCTCCCGCTGCCCGCCGACCCGACGCGCGCGAGCTGGCTCAGCTCCTCGGCCGCGCCCGGCGAGAACGGAACCGCCGTCCTCGCGGGCCACGTCGACACCGACAAGGGACCGGCCGCCTTCTACCAACTCAGCGCCGCCACAACGGGTATGCGTATCGACGTGTCGCGAGCCGACGGCGCCACCGCCCGATTCGTCGTCACCGCGGTCGCGGTATACCCCCGCAGCCACTTCCCTCACAGTGTCTACGAGGACACCTTCGGTCCGAGCCTGCACCTGATCACCTGCACCGGCTGGGACAACACGGCCAAGGTCTACCGAGACAACGTCGTCGTCTACGCCACACTCAACGGATCGACAGAGAACGCTCCGTCACGGAA
>NZ_FMCI01000008.1 GCF_900091845.1 Streptomyces sp. SolWspMP-5a-2 | reverse complement strand
GGCGTCTAAACGCTGGAAGCAACTGACGCGCTGGACCCACCGCCGCGACCGACTCCCCGACACCTACCGCGCCATCGCCAGCCTCGTATCCGACCGCACCGCCACCACCTGAGAACAGCCGTGAGCAGGGAAAACACACCTCACCCGCTATCACGCACCAACTCGTAAGAAACGGATGCCGGAGCGGTCGCTGCTGGACATCGTGGCGCGCACGGCCTACTGGATCGAGTGGTAGCACCGCTTCGGGCCGGCCTCCGGCAACGACCCGAAACTGGTTACAACTTCTAAACCAAAGGCTTTTGCTGCGGGGCCAGTAGCAGTGCGACCGGTGATCGGCGGGGGCGCGCGAAGCGACGGAGGCTTGCCTGGTTGCCCGACGGCCCGGGTGGAATGACCGGCCCCGGCCCGCTATGTTTCCGCACTGTGTGTCGCGGGACCTGTCAGTCCACCATGCGCTCGCTCACCCCGTCGCCGGCGAAGTCCTCGAAGTCCATGTTGGAAATGCCCAGGTTGATGCTGACCTCGATTGCCGCATTGGGCCGAATGCGGAACTGCGTTGTGAAGGCGTCCTCGTCCTGCGCGAAGGGTTCGCCGTCCCACTCGGTGGACACTGCGAGCAGAGGGTGCTTCTCCTCGCGCATCGTGGTGGCGTCGGCGATGAAAACCACGCCGGGCAGTCCGAGTGAGGACATGGCTACGAGGACAGCCTTGATGATCCGCTCGGCGGGCACTCCGTCGTATGCCGGTTCGGAGATGAGGTACGGCTCCGCCTCGTTCTCCATCCACGGTTCCTGAAGTTCCGCGAGGACCCGGTTCCAGGCGTCCTCGTCGGTGAAGTCGGTGCGGATCACCAGCGGGCTGAGTTCGTCGCGCTCCCCCATCACCAAGGGCGGAAGGTCGTCCTCGGTGTCGGGCGTCACGACGGACGTGGGCCGCGGAGCCAACACGCCGCCCAGCAGCACGCCGCCGAGCTTCTCAGCGCTGGGCACCACCCCGGACACACGGAACAGCAGCTCGAAGCGGTGCAAGTGATGCACGCTCTCGTCCAGCGCGACGGCTACCTCGGGTACCTTGGCCCCCTTTTCACGGCGGGGATGGTCCGTGAACTCGCTCACGAGCAGGCCGCGTTGATGAAGACTGAACCGCGTCCCGTAACCGTTTCCGCCGGACGGAGCGTGCACGGCCGCACACGACGTCAAGGGCGCCAACTCTCCCAGCGGGAGTGCGGCATCGTCGCTGAGAAGGATGACGTCTGGCCCCATGGCGATCGCTGCGATGATGCTCCCCTCTCCCACCGCCTCCTGATGCTGCTGGAGTTCACGCCACGTACCTTGCATCGCCGAGTCGGATGTGACACCAACGCGTTCAAGAACCTCGGCAGGCGTGCTCTCTTTCACCACCGCAACGCAGAATCCGTGGCGCTGCCCCATCAATGCTGCGAACCATGCGGCCAGCGCGTCGTTGTGTGGCATGGTCGGCTCGCGCACCGGCCCCGAGCCGATCCGTGTCGAGCTGTTGGCGGATGCCCAGACGGCGGCCCCCGTCTCGTCCCGCAACTCTGCCGCGCCTCGTGCGACGACCAGTTCGGTGCCCGGCCCGGCAATGCGTTCCATTTCGGAGCCGTCCAGGGCCAGTGTGCGCAGAAAGCCATCCTTGTCGAGCTCAAGGACGTTCTGGCTGTCGTAGTACCTGTCCCAGTGCGAGGTGTGGCCCTTCACGATGCAGCGGAGGACTCGGCCGTCGTGGAAAAGTACGGTCGACCCGTCATCACTGGTGAGCGACTGTCCGTAGAGGCTTTCGCCCCGGTGCATCGTCGATCCCCGGGCCACCGTGCGCAACTCGCCCGATCCAGCGGAGATCTCGGGGATTCCAGAGCTCCACACGACTCCGCCGTGAGCGTCAGTCAGGGTCAGCTCGCCGGTGTCGCGCATGTCCAGCCGCCGCACGCCCTGCCACGCGGTACCCGTACTCCACACCCGCTGGCCGTGATGGTCCCAGGCGACGAAATCTCCATCAGGGCCCAGGGACAGTAGTCTCGATGACTGTGCGTCGCTAACCCACACGTACTCGCGTGTGAGGTTGTCGCGGATCGCCAACTGCGGACTGTACACCCCATCCAGAACCGTGAATCGGCCCGACGGCGAGGTCAAGGACTCCATTGAGAGCCTGCCGCCGAGCGGAAGCCATGAACACCCGGCCTGCCATTCCGAGGGCGGTGAGGCATCCTCGGGCGGCGGTGGCGCCGGAACGTCAGGTGACGCCTGCACGACACGTATGCCCTGGTAGGCGGCGGGAGCGTGGCCCATGCGTTGGCGATATCCGACGAATCCGCCGATGTCGGCGAGGAACCGGACGGATTCGAGTTGCAGGTGTGGGGAGCCGTTGTTGCCGGTGACCTCAAGGCGGTAACGGGCGAAGGCTGCGGGCTCGGCGATCCGGTACAGCTGAGACCTGTGACGGCCGGGGAAGGACTGACCCGTGCGGGCATCGAGGGTTCGCCACCGTCTCCCGTCCGCCGAACCTCGCAGCGTCCATGCCGCCGGATCGCGATCAGGCGCATCGTTCGCGGAGGTCAGCACGTACCGATCTACCGGGACCGGTCCGGTCAGCTGGAATTCCAGCGACGCACGGTTTTGGAACGCGAACCATTTGCTGCTCGACGCGTCCACGAGATTCGCGGCCACCTCACCCGCGCCGCGGTGCTCGGCACTGGCCCGCACAACACTCACCAGGTTGCCCACTTCTGCGTTGCCGGACGGACTCGCCGCACGCAACACCACCGAATATGCGTCGCCGGACCGGTCCTGCCAGGCCACCCATCGTGCGGGTGCCTCGCTGCCTTCCTCCACAAGCACCCGCAGCCGTCCCGCCGGAAGCCACCCATCGGTGTCCTGGACCCGCGTGTCGAACTCGTACCCGCGATCACGGTACCCATCCCTAGGGTGGTCCCGCGGGTCGTCGAGCTCGCCCCGGACCTCCACGACGTCACCCTCGGCGGTGCGCCGATTGCCGTAGCAGCTGGCCATGTCCGGTGAGAAGCCGACTGCGCACTGCGCGCCGTCCTCGGTGGCCCAGGACAGCTGCGCCGGCACTTCGCCTCCGCCGTCGTCCAGGTGCACCAGCAACCGCGCCCCCGGCACCCACTGCTCGGAGTCCCACGCGCGCCACCAGATCCGAAACGCGAACACAGATTCCTCATCCGATACCGGCCGCACAGATGCTCCTCGCCCACAATAGCGCCAAAGGCAGACGCTCCATCGATACATGATGACACGACCATATACACCCCCTCCCCACGTTCAGCGACCGGCTATGCCCCGACAGCACAAGTAGATTGTCTGGGAAGGCGCCGAGGTGTGACGAAGTGTGTGCTGCTCTCACAAACGAACAGATGCGAGAGTTCTGCGAGAGCCCCGAAGGCGATCACATTTCCGCAGGTTGCCATTCGCAAAACCCGTGTCAAAACCCAAAGGGTTTCGCGAAACAGTTCTGACACCATGATCGGGTGGAACTGACACCCGATCAAGCCGCAGTCGCGGTAGAACGAAACGAATGTCCAAAGTGCGAAGCCCTCGCCGGGAGTCCATGCCGCACCCGCGGCGGGAGACGCCACCAAGTACTACACCGCCCGCTTCATCCAAGTGCCCGCCCTCCGGGAAGAACTCGACGTCCTCGTGCTCGAAGACCGCGGCCCCGGGCGACCATGGAAACCGGGCCCGCCCGTCGAGGCCGAGCCGGCCGCCGCGGCCAAGCCGATCCGGATCGGGTACGCGCGCTGCTCGACCGCACAGCAATAACAACGGCTAACACAA
>NZ_FMCI01000073.1 GCF_900091845.1 Streptomyces sp. SolWspMP-5a-2 | reverse complement strand
GGGCGGCACGCCCCCCACCGGCCCCGCGGGCGGCTGGGGAGCAGGCCAGGGCGGTTACGGCGGCCCCGGGCCCGCGGGCGGCTGGGGAAGCCCCTGGGGCGGCCCGCCGCCCGCCGCCAAGCCCGGCGTGATCCCGCTGCGCCCGCTGGGCGTGGGCGAGATCCTCGACGGCGCCGTCTCCACCATGCGCGTCCACTGGCGCACCGTCCTCGGCATCTCGCTCACCATCGCGGTCGTCACCCAGGTCGTCGTCATCCTCTTCCAGGGCCTCGTCCTCAACGACGTCTCGCGCACGGTGAACCTCGACGACCCGGACGTCTCCCCCCGCGAGGTCTTCCGCGCGATGGGGAGCATGCTGATCGGCTTCGGCGCCATCTCCGTGATCGCCCTCATCGGCACCGTCGCCGCGACCGCGCTGCTCACCACCGTCACCAGCCGGGCCGTGCTCGGCAGGCCGGTCACCACCGGCGAGGCCTGGCGCGACGCCCGCCCCCAGCTGCCGCGGCTCTTCGGGCTGATCGTCCTGCTGCTCGTCATCACGTTCGGACTGATCGTGGTCGGCGCCGTGCCGGGCATCGTCGTCGCCGCCGCGGGCTCGGGCACCGCGGGAGCCGCGCTCGTCGGCGTCGGCTGCCTCGCGGGCGGTGTCGTCGCCGTCTGGCTGATGGTCCGCTTCTCGCTGGCCTCGCCCACCCTGATGCTGGAGAAGCAGGGCATCGGCACCTCGATGCGCCGCTCCACGAAGCTCGTCCGCGGCTCCTGGTGGCGCGTCTTCGGCATCCAGCTCCTCGCGACGATCATCGCGAACCTCGTCTCGTCCATCGTCGGCCTGCCCTTCACCTTCTTCGGGGCGCTGGCGGGCGGCGACGGCGTCGTCAGCCTCCTGGACGAGAACGCCGGACTCGGCTGGACGTTCCTCGTCGTCAGCGGCATCGGCTCGGTGATCGGCTCCATGATCACGTTCCCGATCACCGCGGGCGTGACCGTGCTGCTCTACGTCGACCAGCGCATCCGCCGCGAGGCCCTCGACCTCGAACTGGCCCGCGCGGCGGGCGTCCAGGGCTACGGCACCGAGACCGGCGCGGGAGGATGACCCGGTGAGCCTGGCGGGGGGAGTTCTCACCACGGCACCGGCAGCCCTGCCGACGGCCGCCGAACCGGCCGCGCGCGTCCTGACCCGCGCCGCGGACCGGGCCGTACGGTCCCTGGCACCGCTGCGCCTGACCGCCTCGGGCGACGCACCGCCGCTGACCGTCCCCCGCGATCCCGCGCGGGAGGCGGCCCGCCGCGAACTCTCCAAGGGCATGTACCACGAGAACGACCCCTCCCTGGTCGAACGCGCCCTCGACACCGTCTGGGACTGGATCTCCGACCTGCTCCGGACGGCCTCGTCGGCCACCCCCGGCGGGACGCTCGGCCTGGTCGTCGTCATCGTCGCGGTGCTCGCCGTGCTCGGCGCCCTGTGGTGGCGCCTGGGCACCCCGCGCCGCAGCCCCGTCTCGGCCGCCGTCCTCTTCGACGACCGCCCCCGCAGCGCCGCCGAACACCGCGCGGCCGCCGAGGCGCACGCCGCCCAGGGCCACTGGAACCCGGCCGTCCAGGAGCGGATGCGCGCCATCGTCCGGTCCCTGGAGGAACGCGCCGTCCTCGATGTCCGCCCCGGCCGCACCGCCGACGAGGCGGCCGCCGCCGCGGGCGGCCCGCTGCCCCTGCACGCGGACCGACTGCGCGCCGCCGCCCGGGACTTCGACGACGTCACGTACGGCGGACGCAGCGCGACCCAGACGTCGTACCGGCGCCTCGCCGACCTCGACGGCGACCTCGAAGGCGCCAGGCCCCGCCTCGCCGACGGCACGACCCCCCACGCCCACCAGGGGGCCGCCGGATGACCGCCACCGAGGCCGCGCCCCCGACCACCTCGGCCGCGCCCGGCGTCCGCCAGGTGTGGACCCGCGCGCGGGGCGTCGTCCTCGCCGCCGTGGTCCTGCTGGCGACGGCCGTCACGATCGCCGTCGTCCGCTCGGACGCCCACCACGGCGCCCTCGACCCGCGCTCCGCCGACCCCTACGGCAGCCGCGCCGTCGCCGAACTCCTCGCCGACCGCGGTGTCTCCACCCGCGTGGTCGCCGGCCTGGACCGGGCCCGTGCCGCCGCGGGCCCGGACACCACCGTCCTGATCGCCGTCCCCGACCTGCTGACGCAGAGCCAGCAGACCAGCCTGCGCACGGCACTCGACGGCTCCGGCGGACGCACCGTCCTCGTCGCCCCGGGCAGCGCCTCCGTGGAACGCCTGGTCCCCGACGTCACCGCCGACCCCGCCACCAGCGACGTCTCCGCGCGCCCCCCGCGATGCGACCTGCCCGCCGCCCGCCGCGCGGGCCCCGCCGACACCGGCGGCCTCCGCTACACCACCACCCACCTGGGCGCCGACACCTGCTACCCCAGCCAGCGCCTGGCCACCCTGCTGCGCGTCCCGGACAGCACCGGCGACGGCGACACCGTCGTCCTCGGGGCGCCCGACATCCTCCTCAACGAACGCCTCGACCAGCAGGGCAACGCCTCGCTCGCCCTCCAACTCCTCGGCTCCCGCCCGCATCTGGTCTGGTACCTCCCCTCGCTCTCCGACACGTCGGCCACCGGCACGGACGACGAGAAGGACTTCATGGACCTGCTGCCCGGGGGCTGGCTCTGGGCCACGCTGCAACTCTTCGTGGCGGCGGGACTCGCCGCCCTCTGGCGGGCCCGCAGGTTCGGCCCGCTGGTGCCCGAACGCCTCCCCGTGGCGATCCGCGCCTCCGAGACCGCCGAAGGCCGCGCCCGCCTCTACCGCAAGGCCAACGCCCGCGACCGCGCCGCGACCGCTCTGCGCTCCGCCACCCGCACCCGCCTCGCCCCCCTCGTCGGCGTCCCCGTCTCCCAGGCGCACACGCCCGAGGCCCTGCTCCCCGCCCTGTCCGCCCACCTCCACGGCGACGGCCGGACGACCCTGCCGACCCTCCTCTTCGGACCGCCGCCCGGCGACGACAAGGCCCTCGTCCTCCTCACCGACCAACTCGACGCCCTCGAAAGAGAGGTACGCCGTCCATGATGGACCCGACCACTGACAACGCCGGGCCCACCGGGGACCAGGGCGGCGCCCGCGCCTCCCTGGAGGCCCTGCGCGCCGAGATCGCCAAGGCCGTGGTCGGCCAGGATCCCGCCGTGACCGGCCTCGTCGTCGCCCTGCTCTGCCGCGGCCACGTCCTCCTGGAAGGCGTCCCGGGCGTCGCCAAGACGCTGCTCGTCAGGGCGCTGGCATCCGCGCTCGAACTCGACACCAAGCGCGTCCAGTTCACCCCGGACCTGATGCCGAGCGACATCACGGGCTCCCTCGTCTACGACACCCGCAGCTCCGAGTTCTCCTTCCAGCCCGGCCCGGTCTTCACCAACCTGCTGCTGGCCGACGAGATCAACCGCACCCCGCCGAAGACCCAGTCGTCCCTCCTCGAAGCCATGGAGGAGCGCCAGGTCACCGTGGACGGGACCGCGCGTCCGCTGCCCGACCCGTTCCTGGTCGCGGCGACCCAGAACCCGGTCGAGTACGAGGGCACCTACCCCCTCCCCGAGGCCCAGCTGGACCGTTTCCTCCTGAAACTGACGATCCCACTGCCCTCCCGCCAGGACGAGATCGACGTCCTCACCCGCCACGCCGACGGCTTCAACCCGCGCGACCTCAAGGCCGCCGGCGTGCGCCCCGTCGCGGGCCCCGCCGACCTGGAGGCCGCCCGCGCGGCCGTCGCCAAGACGACCCTCTCCCCCGAGATCACCGCCTACGTGGTGGACATCTGCCGCGCGACCCGCGAGTCCCCGTCCCTCACCCTGGGCGTCTCCCCGCGCGGCGCCACCGCCCTGCTCTCCACGGCACGCGCGTGGGCCTGGCTCACCGGCCGCGACTACGTGACCCCGGACGACGTGAAGGCCCTCGCCCTGCCCACCCTCCGCCACCGCGTCCAGTTGCGCCCGGAGGCCGAGATGGAGGGCGTGACGGCGGACTCCGTCATCAACGCGATCCTCGCCCACGTCCCCGTCCCCCGCTGATGGCGCTCACCGGTCGCGCCGCACTCCTCGCGGCCCTCGGCTCGATCCCCGTCGGCATCCTGGACCCGAGCTGGACGGGCATCCTGGCCGTGAACGCGCCCCTGGCTGCGGCCTGCCTGTGCGACTTCGCGCTGGCCGCCCCGGTGCGCCGACTCGGCCTGTCCCGCTCGGGGGACACCTCGGCGCGACTGGGCGAGACGGCGGACGTCACCCTCACCGTCACCAACCCGTCGGGCCGTCCGCTGCGCGCCCAGCTCCGCGACGCCTGGCCGCCCAGCAGCTGGCAGCCGGGAACCGAGGTGGCGGCCTCCCGTCACCGGTTGACGGTGCCCGCGGGCGAACGCCGTCGCGCCACGACCCGGCTCCGCCCGACCCGCCGCGGCGACCGTGTCTCGGACCGCGTCACGATCCGCTCCGCGGGCCCGCTCGGCCTCTTCACCCGCCAGGGCACCCACCGCGTCCCCTGGACGGTGCGCGTCCTGCCGCCGTTCACCAGCCGCAAGCACCTGCCCGCGAAGCTGGCCCGCCTCCGCGAACTCGACGGCCGCACCAGCGTCCTCACCCGCGGCGAGGGCACCGAGTTCGACAGCCTGCGCGAGTACGTCCCCGGGGACGACACCCGCTCGATCGACTGGCGCGCGACCGCCCGCCACTCCACGGTCGCGGTCCGTACCTGGCGCCCCGAGCGGGACCGGCACATCCTCGTGGTCCTGGACACGGGACGCACGTCGGCGGGCCGGGTCGGCGACATCCCCCGCCTCGACGCCTCCATGGACGCGGCCCTGCTCCTCGCCGCGCTGGCGTCCCGCGCCGGGGACCGCGTGGACCTCCTGGCCCACGACCGCCGGGTACGCGCCCTGGTACAGGGCAGGACCGCCCGCGACGTCCTCCCCTCCCTGGTCACCGCGATGGCGACGCTGGAACCCGAGCTGGTCGAACTGGACGCCCGGGGTCTCACCTCGACAGCGCTGCGCACCGCTCCCCGACGCTCCCTGATCGTGCTCCTGACGAGCCTGGACACGGCCCCCGTCGAGGAGGGCCTGCTCCCGGTGCTCGCGCAGCTCACGCAGCGCCACACGGTCCTGCTGGCCTCGGTGGCGGACCCGTACATCGCGCGGATGTCCCAGGCCCGCGGGGACGTGGAGGCCGTCTACGAGGCCGCTGCGGCGGCCCAGGCCCAGAGCGAACGCCACCGCACCGCGGAACAACTCCGCAGACACGGCGTGACGGTGGTCGACGCGCCCCCGGACGAGCTGGCGCCCGCGCTGGCGGACGCCTACCTCGCGCTGAAGGCGGCCGGCCGCCTATGAACGACAAAGGGGCTCCGCGAGGAGCCCCTGAATTCACTGTGA
>NZ_FMCI01000299.1 GCF_900091845.1 Streptomyces sp. SolWspMP-5a-2 | reverse complement strand
GCGGGAGCGGCGAGGGCGGGTGTCGTGAGGAGGGCGAGCAGCAGCGTCGTCGCCGTGACCGCGCTGCGGCGCGCGGTGCGGCGGCGCTGGTCCTGCGTGGGTGGGGGCGGGAGGTCCGTGATCTGCAAGCCGGGTACCTTCTTCCGTCTCGTCACCTCGCCACGGGCGAGGCGGGGTCGGCCGCCCGGCCACCGGCGTCGCGGACACCCTGAAGCCGGGGCGACCGCCGACGGAACCGCCGGGGGCGGGCGTGGACGCGTGCAGTATCGCCCGGTGCCGACCGGCAATCGGTCATTTGGGCTCACGTGGGACGCGGCAGGTTCGCCCCCGCCCCCGTCCGCCTCAGTAGCCCAGCCGCTCGACCTCCTCGGCCACCGCGAACTCCGTGTCGCAGGACGGGCAGCGGCCGCGTCCGAAGACGAGGGTGAGCGCGCGGGCCACCTCCTCCTGGCCGTGTGCGACCGCCTCGCCGTGCAGTCGGGCGCCGATGCCGGTCAGCTCGTCCGGCGCGGCCGGGGTCAGCTCCCCGCGCGTCGCGTCGCCCCCGTCGCCGCCCCCGGTCACGTAGTCACCCTCCGACACGAACGTGCCGAACTCGCCGAAGGCCACGAACAGACCCGCCTCGCAGCCGGGGCACTCCACCTCGTACTCCTCGCTGTTCACCCCTTCCAGCGTCTCGGCCCAGAACTCCTCGCCCTCGAAGGACAGCACGGACTTGAGCAGGTGGACGAAGAGGGCCGCCGACAGGTCGCCGCTGTCCAGCAACACGCGTGCCACGCCCAGCAGTTCGGCGATCTCGGCGGCGTACCTGGCCCGGCCCGGGTCGTCCGTGTCCACGACGATCGCCCCGGCCAGCACCACCGCCTGGAACCGGTCGCCTGGCGCCCGGCCGCACGCGATGTCCGTGAGGTGCGGCAGCGCCGCCCAGCTCGCGTCGTAGACCGAGCCCTGGTGGCACAGGGACGACCACAGCTCGCCCCACACCTCGTCGTCATCGGCGCCCCCGAGGCGCTGGAACAGGCCGGGTATGTCCTCGGCGGTCCCGTAGGCGTGGGTCAGTCCGTGCCAGTCGATCGTCGTCATGGGGACGATGATGCCGTGCCCCACTGACAACGCCCCGGCCGTCAGCGCAGGGTGTCGGCCCAGTCCGCCGGCACCCGGCCCGCCGGACCCGGGGTCGGCTGGTCGGCGGGGTGATGGGCGGGAGGGGCGAGTTCCGGACCCGACGTGTACAGCTCACCCGAGTCGAAGTCCCAGAACCACTCCTCGCCCGGCTCGAAGCTGCGGATCAGCGGATGCCCGGTCGCGGCGTGGTGGGCGGTGGCGTGCCGCTCGGGGGAGTCGTCGCAGCAGCCGATGTGCCCGCAGAGCGCGCACCGCCGCAGGTGGAACCACCAGCCGCCGGCCGCGTCGCACTCGGCGCAGCCGGTACCGCTCGGCGGGACGCTCGGGGCGATTCCGTCGGGGGAGGTCATGAGGACTCCTCGGGGGTCTGGTCGTCGGACGCGGCGAGCGGCAGCAGCACCTGGAAGCGGGTGTCACCGGGCACGGACTCGACCTGGAGGGTGCCGTGGTGCTTGTTCACCACGATCCGCCAGGAGATGTCCAGACCGAGTCCGGTGCCCTCGCCGACCGGTTTGGTGGTGAAGAACGGGTCGAAGATCCGGCCGCGGATCTCCGGCGGCACGCCGGGCCCGGTGTCGCGGAACTCGACCAGCAGCCGGTCGTTCTCCAGCGCGGTGCGGACCGTCAGCGTGCCGTCGCCGCCGGTGCTGTCCATGGCGGCGACCGCGTTGTCGATGAGGTTCGTCCACACCTGGTTCAGCTCCGCCGGGTAGGCGGGGATCCTCGGCAGCGTGCGGTCATACTCCTTGACGACGTCGATCCGCCTGCCGATCTTCCCGGAGAGCATCAGCAGCGTGCTGTCGAGGAGTTCGTGGACGTCCGCGTGCTGGTAGGGGGCGCGGTCGAGCTGCGAGTACTGCTTGGCGGCGTCGACCAGGCGCGAGACGCGGGTGGTGGAGTCCTCGATCTCGTTCATCAGCAGCTCGGTCTCGACCGTGTAGTTGAGCCAGCCGACGGCGCCCGGCAGGATCTCCGGGTCGACGGCCGCCGCCACCTGGTCGAGCCAGTCGAGGTCGAGACCGGCCTGCACGAAGGTCGGCGCGATGCGCCAGCCGTCCGGGATGCCGTGGTCGTCGAGCCAGTCGCCGAGGGCGTCCTCCCGGTCGGACGCCTCCAGCGGGCTGAGCGCCGGGGCCTTGGCGACCCGCTCGGCGGTCCGCTCCTGCACCTCGATCAGGGTGGCGAGCGCCTCGCGCGGGAACGGACCGGCGGAGATGACGCCCAGCTTGTGCCGCATCTTGGCGACCCGCTCGCGCAGCGTCGCGGTGGCCCGCACGGCCGCGGCCGCCGGGTTGTTCAGCTCGTGGGTGAGCCCGGCGGACAACGAGCCGAGCGCCAGCAGCCGTTCGCGCTGGCCGATCGCCCGCTGGGTGCTCTTGGAGCCGAAGAACAGCCCTTCGAGGAGGTGCACCGCCATCGGGAACGACTCCTGCATGAAGCGCGCGAAGGAGTCCGCGGGCAGCACGAAGAACCGGGTCGGCTCGGTGACCCGCATCGAGTTGTTGTAGATCTGCCGGACCCGGTCCCCGATGTACGCCTGCATGGCCCCGGAGTACACCCCGGGCTGGGAGGTGCGGGTCACCTCGACGTCGTCGCCGCCGACCCGGCGGGAGAGCACCACCGTGCCCTCGATCATCACGTAGAAGCAGGTGGCGGGGTCGCCCTCGGTGTAGACGGCGCCGGGCTCGAACAGCTCCACCCGCCCCTCGCCGCACAGCCGCCCCAACTGCTCGGCGGTGAGCTTCTCGAACAGGAACAGGGCGCCGATCTCCCGCGGGCTGCACGGCATCGCCCGCCCGCTCACGACTGCTCCAGGTACCGGTGGACGAGCATGACGGCCATGGCTCCCTCTCCGACGGCGGACGCGACGCGCTTGGCCGACTCGGCGCGCGCGTCGCCCGCCACGAACACCCCGGGGACGTTGGTCTCCAGGTGGTACGGCGGCCGGTCCAGCTCCCAGCCGGCCGGCGGGCGCCCGTCGGCGGTCAGGTCGGGACCGGCCAGGATGAATCCGTGCTCGTCGCGCAGGACCGTCCCGTCCAGCCAGTGGGTGAGCGGGGCCGCCCCGATGAACACGAACATCCACTGCGCGTCGACGCGTTCGGTCGCGCCGCTGCCCACGTCGCGCAGGGTGAGCTGCTCCAGGTGGTCCGAGCCGTGCGCGGAGTCGACGACGGTACGGGTGCGGACCGTGATGTTGGGCGCGTCGTTGATCTGCTGGACCAGGTAGTACGACATCGACGCGGCCAGGTCGTCGCCGCGCACCAGCAGCGTCACCGACTTGGCGCCCCTGGCCAGGTACATCGCCGCCTGCCCGGCCGAGTTGGCGCCGCCCACGATGTACACGTCGTGGCCCTGGCAGGAGGCCGCCTCGGTGAGCGCGGAACCGTAGAACACCCCGCAGCCGGTCAGGTCGTCGGTGCCGGGCGCGGTCAGCTGCCGGTAGGAGACCCCGGTCGCCAGGATCACGCTGTGCGCGGCGACCGCCGAACCGTCCGAGAAGCGGACCGTCCTGGCCGCCCCGTCCACTTCGAGGGCGGTCACCTCGCGGGCGGTGAGGATCTCCGCGCCGAACTTCGCCGCCTGCCGTCTGGCCCGGTCGGTGAGCTGGCCGCCGGAGACGCCGTCCGGGAAGCCCAGGTAGTTCTCGATGCGGGAGCTCTGCCCGGCCTGCCCGCCGGTCGCCGACCGCTCCACCAGCACCGTCCGCAGCCCCTCGGACGCCCCGTAGACGGCGGCGCCGAGCCCCGCGGGGCCGCCGCCGATGACGACCAGGTCGTAGAAGTCGGCCGCCGGGGTCGTCGCCAGGCCCACCCGCGCGGCCAGCTCGGGCGCCTCCGGCTCGACCAGCGGGGCGCCGTCCGGCGTGATCACCAGCGGCAGCCGTCTGCCGTCCTGTCCGGCCGCCGCGAGCAGCCGCGCGCCCTCCGGCTCCTCCGCCGAGTACCAGCGGTAGGGCACCTGGTTGCGGGCCAGGAACTCCCGCACCTCCGAGGAGCGCGCCGACCAGCGGTGGCCGACCACCTTGGTGGCGGGCACCGGCCGGAAGTCGGAGCACCGCCACGCCTCCAGCAGGTCGTCGAGGACCGGGTAGAGCTTCTCCTCCGGCGGGTCCCAGGGCTTCAGGAGGTAGTGGTCGAGGTCGACGACGTTGATCGCGTCGATGGCCGCCCCGGTGTCCGCGTACGCCGTCAGCAGCACCCGGCGCGCGCCCGGATAGACGTCGAGGGCCTGCTCGAGGAACTCGATGCCGTTCATCTGGGGCATCCGGTAGTCGGCCAGGATCACCGCCACCAGGTCCCCGCGGAGCTTCAGTTCGCGCAGCGCCTCCAGGGCCGACGCGCCCGACTCGGCGCGCACGATCCGGTAGGACTCGCCGTAGCGCCGCCGCAGGTCGCGGGCCACGCCGCGGGAGACCCCCGGATCGTCGTCCACGGTCATGATGACGGTCCGCGCTGTGTCGGACGGCTGTGCCATGCGTCTCCCACCCCGAGTGGTCGGGCCGACGGGACGGCGGGCCCGCACCCGGGGAAGCGGTCACCGCGTCGGCTCCCGTCCATCGTATGTTCGATCTCCGCGGTTCGCCGTGAGAAGCGGTGGCGGGCGGGCGGGACCGACCGCCCGGTGTGCGCGAGACTGGCCCCGGCGGCGGCCCGGGTGCCACCGCCGAAGATGCCCACGACACGTCGTCCCGGCCCGTCGGACCCACCGTGGTCCCGGGCCGGGATCCACGACCCCGACACAGGGAGGCAGCCGTATGGCGGGCCCGATCACCGCAGGCGTCGACGGAACCGACGAGAGCCTCGCGGCACTCGACTGGGCGGCCCGGGAGGCGCTCCGGCGCGGCCTGCCGCTGCGACTGCTCCAGGTCTGGCGGTTCGCGCCGCACGAGGGCCTGGAGGGCGCGGACGCCGAGACGCAGTCCGGCTGGGTGGCGCACGCGCTCGCGGAGGTCGCCGAGGGCGTCAGGGCCCGGTACCCGGCGCTCGACGTGCGGGCCGACGCGCGGGAGGGGGAGGCCGCCGACACCCTCGTCGAGGCGGCGGCCGGGTCGGAGCTGCTGGTGCTGGGCTCGCGCGGGTACGGCCCCGTCGTCGGGTTCCTGCTCGGCTCGGTGGGGCAGCGGGTGATCGCCGGGGCGGGACGGCCGGTGGTCCTGGTGCGGTCGGGCGACCGGCCCGCCGGGGAGGCGGCCGGGCGGGAGGTCGTCGTCGGCCAGCAGGGCGATCCGGACGACAGCCTGGACGCCCTGCGGTTCGCGTTCGCCACCGCCGCAGCGCGCGGCGCCACCGTCCGCGCCGTGCGCGCCTGGAGCCTGCCCCCGGTCTTCGCCTACAGCCCCGCCTCGCTGAAGCTCCTGGACGAGGCGGGCGGCCTCGAACCGTACGAGAGCCGGGCGCTGACCGACGCGCTGCGGCCGTTCCGCGCGGAGTTCCCCGAGGTGCCCGTGGTGGAGCACGTGGAGCTGGGCAGCGCCGGACAGGTGCTGCTGTCGGTGGCCTCGCGCGCCCAGCTCATGGTGGTGGGGCGCCGGGCCTCGCGCACGGCCGTCGGCGCGCGGATCGGCTCGGTGGCGCACGGGGTGCTGCACCACGCGGAGTGCCCGGTGGCCGTCGTCCCGCACGGCTGAGTCACTCGGCGGTCGTGGGCCTCAGCGACTCCCGCGCGGTCGGCAGGATGTTCCTGATGTAGTCCGCGACCGCCGTCTCCAGGCCGATGTCGTGCTGGGCGTGCTCGGACAGGTACCAGCGGTGTTCGAGCAGCTCGTGGTAGATCTCCGCCGCGTCCATCGCGCCCCGCAGCTCGCGGGGGACCTCCCTGACCGTGGGCCGGAACACGTCCCGCACCCACCGGTGGGCGAGCACCTCGGGGCGGGCGGCGAGCGGGTCGCCCGGGGCGTAGTCGTCCTGGGTGGCCATCCAGCTCTCCAGGTCGCTCAGCAGCCGCCGCGCCTGGTTCTCCTCGGTGTCGAGGCCGGTCAGCCGCAGCAGCTGGCGCTGGTGGTGCCCGGCGTCGACGACCTTCGGCACGAAGGTGACGGAGTCGCCGTTGGAGGAGTGCTCGATCTGCATCTCGGCGACGTCGAACCCGAGGTCGTTCAGGCGCCGGATGCGCCGCTCGATGTAGTGGTACTTGCCCGCCGGGTACACGGAGGTGCGGGTCAGCTCCTGCCAGAGCCGCCCGTAGCGGGCGCAGATCTCGGTGCCGAACTCGATGGGGTCGACCGACGGGTGCAGCGCGCCGGACGCCTCCAGGTCGAGGAGTTCGCCGCTGATGTTGACGCGCGCCAGGTCGAGGTCGTACTCCCGCTGCCCGTCGCTGAGCCGCGGGTGCAGGTCGCCGGTCTCGGCGTCCACCAGGTAGGCCGCGTAGGCGCCCGCGTCGCGCCGGAAGAGGGTGTTGGAGAGCGAGCAGTCGCCCCAGGCGAACCCGGCCAGGTGCAGCCGGACCAGCAGCACGGCGAGGGCGTCCATCAGCCGGTGCATGGTGGCGGGGCGCATCGTCGTCTCGAACATGGAGCGGTACGGCTGCGATCCGCTCAGGTGCCGGGTGACCAGCACGGACTCCAGCGGGGCGCCGTCGTCGTCGGTGCGTCCGGTGAGGACGGCCAGCGGGTCGACGGCGGGGATGCCGAGCCGGTCGAGGTCGCGCAGCAGCTCGTACTCGCGCAGCGCGGGGCGCTCGGCCAGCTCCTTGACGGCGATGACCTCGTCCCCGGCCCGCGCGTACCGCACCACGTGCCGGGATATGCCGCGCGGCAGCGGCACCAGGTACGCCTCCGGCCACCGTTCGAGCGGCAGGTGCCACGGCAGCTCCAGCAGGAGCGCGGGGTGCTCCGGGGTCGTCGCGCTGATCTGCAGTGCCATGGATCGGGTGTCCTCGTCTCGGGGCCGGACGGCTCGGGGGTGATCGTCACCTCACCTTAGAGGGCGGCCCGCCGGGGGCCGCCGGGGCGTAGCGCCCCTCAGCGCACGCCGCGGGTGCGGAACTGCACGCTCACCCGCGGTCCCGAAGCCCGTCCGCTCTTGGGGACGCAGTGCTCCCAGGTGCGCTGGCAGGAGCCGCCCATCACGATGAGGTCGCCGTGGCCGAGCGGCCTGCGGACCGTGCCGCCGCCGCCCACCGGGCGCAGCAGCAGGTCGCGGGGCGTGCCCACGGAGAGGATCGCGACCATGGTGTCCTCGCGCGCGCCGCGCCCGCCGCGGTCCCCGTGCCAGGCCACGCTGTCCCGGCCGTCGCGGTAGAGGCAGAGCCCGGCGGTGGCGAACGGCTCCCCGAGTTCGGGCCCGTAGTGCGCGCCGAGCGCGTCGCGGGCCTCGGTGAGGACGGGGTGGGGGAGCGGGTCGTCCGCGCCGTAGAAGGCGAGCAGCCGGGGGACGTCGACGACGTGGTCGTACATGGTGCGCCGTTCCGCGCGCCACGGGACCTCGGCGGCCAGCCGTTCGCACAGCGGCGCCGAGCCGGTCAGCCAGCCCGGCAGCACGTCGATCCAGGCGCCCGACCCGAGCACGGTGCGGCGGATCCCGGTGAGGGGGCCGAGCCGCGGCCGGTCCGTCTGGTCGAACAGGGAGCCCTGGAGGTGCGTGGTCATGGTGCCAGCGTACCCGTAAATCGAAAATACGTTCGCTTAGCGGCGGCTCGGCGGATTCCGTCCCACCCCTTTGGATACATCGGTGTATCGGATACATTCACGTATCCGATCGCCGCCCGGGAGGGAGGACGCCATGGCCGCAGCGGCCACCGGACGCGTGACCCGGCGCCGGGTGCGCACCCGGGCCAACCTGCTGGACGCCGCGTTCGCCGTCTTCGCGGCCAAGGGCTTCGGGCGCGTTTCCATCGAGGAGGTCTGCGAGGCCGCCGGGTACAGCAGGGGCGCCTTCTACTCCAACTTCGCCAGCCTCGACGAGCTGTTCTTCGCCCTCTACCGGCAGCGCGCCGACCTCATCGCCGACCAGGTCTCCGGAGCCCTCGCCCTCGACGGCCCCGACCGCGACGTCGCCGCCGCCGTCGACCGCGTCACCGAGGTGCTCCTGCTCGACCGGGAGTGGCTCCTCGTCAAGACGGACTTCCTGGTGCACGCGGCCCGGGTGCCCGACGTCGCCGGCACCCTCCTCGCCCACCGGGCCCGGCTGCGGCGGGCGATCGCCGACCGGCTCGCCCGCGCCCCCGGCCTCGCCGCGGCGCCCGCCCCCTCGGCGACCCGGACAGCGCCGCGCACGCCGTGGTCGCCGCCTACGACGGCGTCACCACCCGACTCCTGCTGGACCGGGACGTCGACGGCGCCCGGATCTGGCTCAAGCAGCTCCTCACCGCCCTGCTGACCGACGGCAGCGGCGCGCGGGACCTCCCCTAGGAAAGGCAACGGTCGCCATGCATGCGGACGTCATCGTCGTCGGAGCGGGCCTCGCCGGCCTGGTCGCGGCCCACGAACTCACCAGCCGGGGCAGGCGCGTCGCCCTGGTCGACCAGGAGAACGCCGCCAACCTCGGCGGCCAGGCCTTCTGGTCCTTCGGCGGCCTGTTCCTCGTCGACTCCCCCGAACAGCGCCGCCTCGGCGTCAAGGACTCCCTCGACCTCGCCTGGAGCGACTGGCGGGGCAGCGCGGCCTTCGACCGCACGGACGACGAGGACTCCTGGGCGGTGCGCTGGGCGCGCGCCTACGTCGAGTTCGCCGCCGGGGAGAAGCGGTCCTGGCTCGAAGGACACGGCATCAAGCTGCTCCCCACGGTCGGCTGGGCCGAGCGCGGCGACCTGCGCGCCGACGGCCACGGCAACTCCGTGCCCCGCTTCCACATCGCCTGGGGGACCGGGACCGGCGTCGTCGAACCGTTCGTGGCGTACGCCAGAAAGGCACGGGCGGACGGGCTCCTGACGTTCCACCACCGCCACCGCGTCGACGAGCTGATCGTCGAGGACGGACACGCGAGCGGGGTCCGCGGCACCGTCCTCGCCGACGACGACTCCCCGCGCGGCGTCCCCTCCAGCCGCGAACGCGTCGCCGACTTCGAACTCACCGCCCGCGCCGTCGTCGTCACCTCCGGCGGCATCGGCGCCGACCACGACATCGTCCGCAGGTACTGGCCCGAACGCCTCGGCACCCCGCCCACCCGGATGGTCACCGGCGTGCCCGCCTACGTCGACGGCCGGATGCTCGACATCAGCGCCGCCGCCGGGGTCCGGCTCGTCAACCGCGACCGCATGTGGCACTACACCGAGGGCATCCAGAACTGGGACCCGATCTGGCCCGGCCACGGCATCCGCATCCTGCCCGGCCCGTCCTCGATGTGGTTCGACGCCCTCGGCCGCCGCCTGCCCGACCCCTGCCTGCCCGGCTACGACACCCTCGGCACCCTCCGCCACCTGCGCACCGACCCCGCCCTCGCCGGGCACGACCACTCCTGGTTCGTCCTCACCCGGCGCATCGTCGAGAAGGAGTTCGCGCTCTCCGGGTCGGAGCAGAACCCCGACATCACCGCCAAGGACAAGGGCGCGGTGCTGCGCGACCGGCTCCTCGGCAAGGGCGCGCCGGGGCCCGTCGACGCCTTCGTGCGCCGGGGCGCCGACTTCGTGACCGCGCCCACCCTGGAGCAACTCGTCGGCAAAATGAACGGGCTGACCGACACACCGCTCCTGGACGCGGCCGGACTGCGCCGCCAGATCGAGGCCCGCGACCTCCAGATCACCAACCCGTACAGCAAGGACTCCCAGGTCCAGGGCATCCGCAACGCCCGCCGCTACATCGGCGACCGCCTCGGCCGGGTCGCCACCCCGCACCGCATCCTGGACCCGGACGCCGGGCCGCTGATCGGCGTCAAGCTGCACGTCCTCACCCGCAAGACGCTCGGCGGCATCCAGACCGACCTGGACTCCCGCGCCCTCGGCGCCGACGGCGCCCCGATCGACGGCCTGTACGCGGCCGGTGAGGTGGCCGGGTTCGGCGGGGGAGGCGTGCACGGGTACAACGCCCTGGAGGGCACCTTCCTCGGCGGCTGCCTCTTCTCCGGCCGGGCGGCAGGCCGCGCGGCGGCCCGCGAGACCGGCTGACCGGCCGCCCCGGTTCCGCTCTCCCCGCCCCGAGCCGCCGCGGCGCGGTCCCGGGAGCGGGCC
>NZ_FMCI01000004.1 GCF_900091845.1 Streptomyces sp. SolWspMP-5a-2 | reverse complement strand
TCCAGCAGCACCTCCATGTATGTCTCGACGAGGCCCTGCACGTCAGCCTCGACCTCCGCAAGACGCGGCATGACCTCCGTCATGCCGCTATTCGTCGTGTTCGCGCGGAACAGCTTCAGGCCCGACACCTTCCCCTCCTCAGATACCGTCAACGCCGAGAAGGTGTCAGATTGTTTCCGGCAGGGACCCCAAGCGTGTGTGGGTGAAGTGATGACGCGCGTTCAGACCAGAAGCGGGCCATGCCGTCTCGCAGATCGCCCGAATGGTCGAATCCCATATGCGTCCCACAGAACGCCTGACACCATGTCAGGTAAACGCTAAATTGCAGGTCAGACAGGGTCCAAGTAATATGCGGTAGGCGTCTTCTAAGCGCTTGGCCGCAGGTTCGAGTCCTGCCGGGGGCGCCACACCCCGCCCTCCCCGCGGGAGGGCGTCTCACCGCCCCCAGGGGCGGAGCACCGCCGTCCCTCTCCCCGCACCGCCCTCCGCGTCCGCGCCTGCATGCCTCCCGTGTCCCACCGTGGATACGTACGGCGACGGCCGATTCACTCAGCCGGTCGGCATTCGCCGCGTCAACGGCGTTGCGGGCCCGCGAAATGTGGCCGGCAATCGCTCCTGCTGAGGGGCTCACCCCGCCAGTTCGCGTGCGCCGTCGACCGGGTCGACCCGGTCACCGCGGTCCGGACCCGTCCGCGGTCCCGCCTGCCGGGGACAACTCCCACCTGGACGGCGGGCCTTGACGACGGGAGGCCCGGCGCCGATCCGGAAGGACCGCGCGGGACGCCGCACCCCGCGCCGGTGGTACGCGCCCCGGCGGGGACCGAATCCCCCGCGTCCCGGCGCGCGACCCGCGCTCCCGCGTCCCGCGCCCCGGTCCGCAAAGGGTGACGCCCCGGCGCACGACCGTGACCAGCGGTCGGCCTCGGCGTTGTAGGGGGAGTGCGGCGGCGAGTGGTGCCGGCGTACTCATCGAGTCAAAGGAGAACGTGATGTCTCGCATCGCGAAGGCGGCCGCGGTCGCGCTCGGCGCGGGCGCCGTGGTCGTCAGCGGCACCGGCCTCGCCATGGCGGACGCCGGCGCCCAGGGCGGGGCCGTCGGCTCGCCCGGTGTCCTCTCGGGCAACCTCGTCCAGATCCCGGTCAACGTGCCGGTGAACCTGTGCGGGAACACCGTCGACGTGATCGGCCTGCTGAACCCGGCGTTCGGCAACACCTGCCTGAACAAGAGCGCCCCCCACGCGCAGCACGGCGGTTACGGCTACGGCGGCTGACCCGACCGTATCCACGCGAGAGCCCCGGCACCCTGAGCGCCGGGGCTCTCCCGCGTCCACGACGGGCCTGCCCGTGACGGCGGAGGACGACGGCTGCGCGCGACGGAGGACGGCGGACGCGGCGCACGACGGAGCGCGCGCGGAGGACGGCGGAGGCGGCGCCCGACGACCCCGGACGGTCCTGGGCGCCCCCCGTGCCCCGCAGCCCCGCTGCCCGTCGGCCCCGCCGCCCCGTAACCCCCGGGACCGACCCTCACCCGTACCGGTACACCGCGCTCACGTCCTCCATGTCGTCCGGTGTCATGTCCCAGGGCGGGAGCTTCTGGCGGCGGGCGATGATCCGGCCGTGTTGGTCGTCCCCGAGGCGGGGCGGGTCGGCCGGGAGGTAGCGGGCGCCGCGGTGGCGGTTCTGCCAGCGGGTCCACTGGAGGTCGACGAAGGCGTGGTGCAGCCAGAACACCGGGTCGTTGACGGACGCGCCGGTGAGCATCGCGCCGCCGACCCAGCGGTGGACCCGGTTGTGGTTGTGCCAGGAGCCCGCTCCGCGCCCGGTGCCCCAGCCCTCCAGCCGGTTGCGGAACCCCTTGGTGACCGTGGAGTCCCAGGGCGCCACGTCGTAGACGGGGTCGTCGAGCGCCGACTGGAGCTCCGCCTTCGTGGGCAGCTCCAGCGGTTTGGCCGCCCGGCCCAGGTCGCGGGTGAGGAAGTCGCCGTCGTCGACGTTCTCGCGCAGGGTCCAGTTGCCCTCCGCGTAGGCGAAGGGGCCGGTCGTCACCCGGTGGTCGGAGCCCCGCCCGTTGCCGCCGAGCAGGTCGGCGGTCCACGGCACGGACGTCGCCGAACGGTCCCGGGTCCAGTCCCAGTAGGGGATCGTCACCGACGCGTCGACCCGGCGCAGCGCGTCCTCCATGTCCAGCACGAACCGGCGGTGCCAGGGCAGGAAGGACGGCGCCATGTGGGCGGTGCGCAGCCCGTCGTCGCCGTCGGGGACGTAGTACTCGATGTGCGTGCGCACGAACTCGTCGTACTCACCGCGCCGTTTGACCTCCAGGAGCGCCGACACGAACCGCTTGCGCTCGCTGCGGGTGAGGGTGCTGACGTCCTTACGCGTGTACGCCACGGCCGCTCCCCCCTTCGGTGCGGTCCTGCCCGCACATCCGGCCCCGGACCGGGTCACGGGGACTGCGGTGCGGGCCCAGTTCGTCCACGGCGGCGCGGGCGGCGGCCAGCGGGGTCGGGTAGGACCGGTAGTGGTCGATCATGCTCAGCCAGCCGCCGTCGGCCCGCCGCATCAGGTGCAGCGGCGAGCCGTCGACGGTGACCCGCCACAGGTGCTCCTGCGCCGGGACGGCCCGGCCGCGCACCTCGGCCCGGGCCGGGACGGCACGGCCCCGCGCCCCGGCGCGCGCCGGGGCGTGCGCCGTCACCCGGGAGCCGCGCAGACGGCGGCCCCGGTACGTCTCGTCGAACGCGCCGTCCCGGTCCGCGGTGTCCTTCGGGCGGGACGCGGTGACCAGCGGCGCGCACACCAGCGCGACGGCCGACGCCAGCAGCCCGCGCAGCACGCCACGCCGGGACCGCGCCCCGGCCGTCCGTCCCGGCGCCGGTCCGGGTTCCGCGTCCACCGGCTCCTCGCCGACGGTGACCCCCACGCCCATGGCTCGCTCCTCCTCCGGTTGCGGATATCACCCCGGTAACCGGCCGACCCGCCGTGCGGTCACGGAGTGCGGCGGGGCAACGCGCCGGGCCCGGACCGCTTCCCCGCGGTCCGGGCCCGTGTCCGTCCGGTGGCGCGCTACAGGCCGGGGCCCGCGACCAGGTCGGCGCCGGGCACGGTCTGCAGGACGGGGGCCAGGACGCCCGCCTGGGGCAGCTTCAGGTTGGGCAGGCCCGCGTTGGAGCCGTCCGGCGTGCTGAGCGGCGCGTCGAGGGTCAGGCCGGGGGCGAGGGTGTGCAGGTCGGCGGCGGGCAGGTGCAGGCCGACGTGGTCGAACTGGTCGCCGAGCAGGTGCGGCAGCGGCGCGCGCACGTCGGCGCCGGGCAGGCCGCCGCTGAGGGGCAGTTGGGGGACGGCGCGGTCGGGGATGAGGCGGCCTTCCACGTAGCGCGGGCCGTCCAGGTTGCCGGGCGTCGGCAGCGGGATCTCTCCACCGATCTTGGGGAGTTCCATGTGGAGGGTCTGCTCGGCGCCCTCCAGCGGCACCGGTACGGGAACCGTGCCGACCGCGGCGGCGGGGGTCGCGGTGGCGGCGCCCACGGCTGCCGCGATGCCGGTGACGACGGCGGCAAGGGTTCCTCGGGTGGTCGGCTTCATCTCGCTGGGGTCCCTTCCGGAATTCGACGCGGTCTGCGTGCGTACCGGGGTAACGAGGCGGCCGACGGCTTGAGCGCATCTTTCCCCCGAGTGCCGCAGTAGTACTACGACGGGGAAATCGGGGCGCGCGACGGCCGCGGACGGGAAGGGGCGCGTTCCGCCGCACGGCGGCCCGCGGGCAATTCCCTTTTCCGCGGCCGCACATGGGACGGCGACCGGTCCGTGCGGGACGGGGTCCGGTCGCCGGTCCCCGGCGGGAGCGGGCAGTTGGGGCGGGTGGGCCGGTCCCCGGCGGCCGGGGAGTCCGGGCCCGGCTCCGGTCACCGACGGGACACCGATGACGCGGGTGCTACCGGTGGTCGGACTCCGGTCACCGGTGACGGGGGCGGGGGCGGTGGTCGAACTCCGCTCACCGGCGCGACGGTTGCGGAGGGACCGTCGTCACCGGGCGCCCACGGCGGTGCACTTGGGGTCGGTCGTCGGACTGCGGCCGCCGTGGCGTGCGGAGTTGGGGGCGGCGGGCCGGGTCAGCGCAGGCGGCGGGCCGGGAGGACGACGTGGGCCGCCGCCGTCAGGGTCTCCTCGGAGCCCGCGAACGCGGCCAGCGCCTCCGGCTCGATCGGCTTGCCCGGCTCGGCCTCGGGCCACGGGCGGGTGGTGAAGATGAAGTAGGCGTAGCCGCGTTCGCCGACCGCCTCCAGCCACTCGGGCGGCGGGGTGCACTGGGCGTTGCAGCCCGGCATGGTGACGACGGCCTGGCCGCCCTCGACCAGCAGGCTCACCGGCAGGCTCGGCTTGGTGGCGGCGTCCACGAGGTCGCCGCCGACCGGCAGGCCGCTGTTCTCCAGCATCCGGGCGACGGCGGCCGACGAGGCCTCGGGTCCGGACGGCACGTCCCCGAGGGGATAGGCCAGCAGGTAGGGCATGTCGCCGTCGGGGGCCTCGCCGCTCCAGGCCAGCACGACGAGGGTGCCCAGCTCGACGGCGTTGGTGCGGGTTTCGCTTGAGGTTGAGGTCACCGCGCGACCTTATCGACGGGCCGGAACCCGTTCGGGGGTGTCATCACCCGACCGGGCGACATTCCGCGCCCTGTCCACACGAACGGGGGACCCGCCCCTCGAACAGCGCCGAGGGCCGATTCCGTGCCGCGCGGAATCGGCCCTTTCGACGGGATCGGCCTTTTCGGTGGAACTCCGGTGGGCACCGGTGGGACGTCCGGGACGGCGCGGGGAGAAATCCCGCGGGACGTCCGCCGGGCGGTGCGGCGGGTTCTCGGAGGAACGCGGCGGGTGGACGGGAAAGGACGCGCTGGCGTCAGGACCCGGCCGGTGCGCGGGAATTCACCGGCGCCGATTCCGGAAGGGCTCAGCCCTTGAGCGGAAGTCCGCCGAGCAGCTGGGTGGGCTTGTTCAGGGCGGTCGTCGCGCCGTCCACCGCGCTGAGCGGGGAGGTCTTGTCCTCGGTGTTGAGAGCGTTCGACTGGTGCTGGAGCGGCATCAGGTCGACGGGCTTGAGCTGGCCCGAGGTCAGGCTGTTCACCGCGCCGTTGAGGCTGGTGGGGGTGACGGCGGCGGTGTCGTAGGCGAAGGCGGGGGCGGCGACGCCGGCCAGGGCGACGGAACCGGCAACGACAGCGGCGGCTTTGAGGGACTTCATCGGGTTCCTTTCTTCGGCAACTCATGTCGCCTGCGGGAATTCTGACGCTGTGCCTAACGATTACCCGGCGGCCCGGAAACCCCGTGATCAGAAATTTCCCCGCTCCCACCCGAAGGAAGGACGACGCCGAACGGCCGCCGCGCCGCCCCCGTGGAGCGGCGCGGCGGCCCGATCGCGGTCGGCCGGGTCAGCCGGTGACCGGGTTCGGCGCGGCGGGCAGCGACGGGGCCGCGGGCACCGCGGGGGCGGCGGCCGGGAGGCTCGGCAGCTTGGGCAGGCCCGGCAGGTTCGGGGCGGGCAGGCCGCCGCCGAGCAGGGTCGCGGCGAGGACGTTGACCTCGGCGGCGACGACACCGCCGGCGGCGGGCGCGACCTTGGCCGCGTCACCCGAGGTGGTGGCGGCGGCGAGGGTGTCGACCGACGTGCCCAGGGCGGTGAGGGCCTCGGCCTTGACGTCGGCGATCGCGGCGGCGACCGTCTTGCCATGCTTGCCGGGGCCGCGCGCCGGGCGCCGAGGGGGCGGCCGGGGTGGCGGGGACGGCCGGT
>NZ_FMCI01000217.1 GCF_900091845.1 Streptomyces sp. SolWspMP-5a-2 | reverse complement strand
CGTACGGGCCAGCCCCGCGCCCCGGTCGTCCCGCCCGGTCTACGGGCCAGCCCCGGCCGCCCCGTCCCCGGCGGGCGGTCGGGGCGCCCCCTGCCCTACGCGCCCCCGATCGGGCACTCCGGCGAGCCCGTGCCGCCGCCCCCGACGGCGCCGGGCGGTCCTGGACCGGCCGCGTACGGCTACCCGGGCGGGTACGGCTACCCGACCGCGCCCGGATACGGCGTCCCCGGCCCGCAGGGCATCGCCGGCTACCCGGCCTGGGCCGGTGGGATGGCGCCGCCGCCCAGCAACGGCATGGGCACCGCCGCCCTGGTGCTCGGCATCCTCGCGGCCGTCGGCTTCTGCTTCTGGCCGCTGGCGATCCTGCTCGGGGTGCTGGCCCTGATCTTCGGCGGCATAGGCCGGGGCAAGGTCACCCGGGGCGAGGCGACCAACCCCGGCGTGGCCCTGGCGGGGATGATCTGCGGCGGCTTCGGCATCCTGTCCGGCCTCGGGATGTTCGTCCTGCTGTTCGCCAGCTTCTGACCCGACGCCGCCGCGAGCCCGCCCGCGTCCTGGTTCGGCCCGGACGTCCTGGACACCCCGGCCCTCGGCCCGGACGTTCCGGAGCCCCAGCCTCAACGCCCCTCCCTCCCCAGCCGAGAAGTCCAGACAGCCCGCCCCTACACCCCGCCCCCTACACCCCGTCCCTCTCCGCCGCGCGCCCCCGCAACCGGTCGCGGGTCTCCATCAGGGCGAAGCCCAGCAGGTTCGTGCCGCGCCAGCGGGTCGGGTCGAGGGCCGCCTCGTCGGTGGCGGCGAGGCCGATGCCCCAGATCCGGTCCATGGGGCTCGCCTCCACCAGGACCCGGTCGCCGGTGCCGAGCAGATACCGGCGCAGCCCCTCGTCGGCCGTGAACTTGTGGACGTTGCCCTCGACGACGATCCCGACGCGTTCGCGCCTCCACGTCCGCTCGTCGAAGCCGCGCACCAGCCCGCCCGCCTTCTTCGCCTCCGCCGGGTGGTCCGCGGTCAGCGCGCGCCGTTCGTTCTCCGCGTCGCCGAAGAGCCGGGCCTTCGCGGCCATCATCCAGTGCTCGGCGGTCGCGTACGCGACTCCGTCGACCGTGAACGGCGAGGGCCACCACTGGCTGAGGCAGCTCGGGCCGAGCCGTCCGCCGGGGAGCGGCTGGTTGCCCCAGAAGGGCAGGTATCTCACCCTGGCCCCGGCCCGGACGGCCCTGACCAGCGTCTCCCGTGAGTCGATCTTCCCCGTGGTCGCTTCCATGCACGGGAGTGTGACAGCGACCACGGACACTCCGTCCCTCCTTTTTCGCGCCCACTCGACACCTGGTCGACAGATTCCGTCGCGTAACCAAAAGGCAACAACGGAATCACTTGTTGGACGCCCCCTGCTCTGTCAGGATCGGCACTCAAATCGAGCTGGAGCTACGCCATCCGGCCCCGCGCCGCGGGATGCCGGCGGAGGAGAGCGACATGCACTACCCGGGCACTGCCACCCCGGACCGATTCCCCGCGCAGGATCGTTTCGCGGCCGGGGCGCAGTACATCGCAGGACGGCTGGTCGCCGGTACGTCGGGCCACGTCCACACGGTCGTCGACCCGGCGACCGGCAAGGACGTCCTCAGCTACGAGCTGGCCGGGACGGCGGACGTGGACGCGGCCGTCGCCGCAGCCCGCGCCGCGTTCCCCGGCTGGGCGGGCGCCACCCCGGGCGAGCGCTCGGACGCGCTGCACCGGCTGGCCGGGGTGCTCGCCGACCGCGCGGAGGACTTCGCCCGCGCCGAGTCCCTCCAGTGCGGCAAGCCGCTCAAGCTGACCCGCGAGTTCGACGTGCCGGGGACGGTCGACAACGCCGCGTTCTTCGCGGGCGCCGCCCGCCACCTCCAGGGGCAGTCCGCCGGGGAGTACTCGGGCGACCACACCTCGTACGTCCGCCGCGAGCCGATCGGCGTCGTCGGCTCCATCGCGCCCTGGAACTACCCGCTCCAGATGGCCGCCTGGAAGATCCTCCCGGCCGTCGCCGCGGGCAACACCATCGTGCTGAAGCCCGCCGAGCTGACCCCGCTGACCTCGCTGCTGTTCGCCCAGGCCGTCACCGACGCCGGGATCCCCGACGGCGTCGTCAACATCGTCAGCGGCACCGGACGGGAGGCGGGCGAGCACCTCGTCGGCCACCCGGACGTCGCCATGACCTCGTTCACCGGCTCCACCGCCGTCGGCAGGCGGGTCGCGGAGATCGCCACCGCCACCGTCAAGCGCCTGCACCTGGAGCTGGGCGGCAAGGCGCCCTTCCTGGTCTTCGACGACGCCGACCTGGAGGCGGCCGTCCACGGCGCGGTCGCCGGGTCGCTCATCAACACCGGCCAGGACTGCACCGCCGCCACCCGCGCGTACGTGCAGCGCCCGCTGTACGAGGCGTTCGTCGAGCGGACCGCCGCCCTGATGGAGACCGTCCGGGTGGGTGACCCGTCCGCTCCGGACACCGACCTCGGCCCGCTGGTCTCGCACGCCCAGCGCGACCGGGTGGCGGGCTTCGTCGACCGGGCCCGCGGGTACGCGCGCGTGGTCACCGGCGGCGCGACCCCCCTGGGCGATCTGGCCAACGGCGCGTACTATCTCCCCACCCTGATCGCCGACGCGGCGCAGGACAGCGAGGTCGTCCGGTCCGAGATCTTCGGGCCGGTGCTGGTGGTGCTCCCCTTCGACAGCGACGACGAGGGGATCGCCCTCGCCAACGACACCCCCTACGGACTCGCGGCCTCCGCCTGGAGCCGTGACGTCTACCGGGCCAACCGCGCGACCCGGGAGATCCAGGCGGGGTGTGTGTGGGTCAACGACCACATCCCGATCATCAGCGAGATGCCGCACGGCGGATACAAGTCCTCCGGCTTCGGCAAGGACATGTCGGCCTACTCGTTCGATGAATACACGCAGGTGAAGCATGTGATGTTCGACAACACCGCGGTGGCGGCCAAGGACTGGCACCGCACCGTCTTCGGGGACCGCTAGCGACGACCGGCGCAGGCCGGACCCGCGCGGCAGAAACGGACCGACCCTCCCGAAAGGGCATCAAGCGCATGGAGCAGTACGAGCCCGGATTGTCCCCGGCCCAGGTGGCCGCCATGCGGCGCAGCCTCCGCGGCGGCAGGGCCGCCCTCACCCGCCGTTCGCTGCTGCGCGCCTCCGCGGGCGGCGCGCTCGCGGTCGGCGGCCTCGGCGCGCTGAGCGGCTGCGGCATCCCCGCCGCGGGCCGGACGGAGGGCGGGACCTCCGCCGAGGACCACTCGGCCACCGAGAAGACCGTGAACTTCTCCAACTGGACCGAGTACATCGACGTCGACGACAGCGGCAAGAGCCACCCGACCCTGACCCAGTTCCAGCGGCGGACCGGCATCGCCGTCAAGTACACCGAGGACATCAACGACAACAACGAGTTCTTCGGCAAGATCAAGCCGCAGCTCGCCGCGGGCCAGTCCACCGGCCGCGACCTGATCGTCCTCACCGACTGGCTGGCCGCCCGGCTGATCCGCCTCGGCTGGGTGCAGAAGCTGGACGCCTCGAACCTGCCGCACGCCTACGCCAACCTGTCGGCGCAGTTCCGCAACCCCGACTGGGACCCGGGCCGCGCCTACTCCTACGTCTGGCAGGGCATCTCGACGGTCATCGCCTTCAACCGCAAGGCGCTCGACGGCGTCGAGGTGAAGTCCGTCTCGGACCTGCTCGACAAACCCGAGCTGAAGGGGCGGGTCGGCTTCCTGTCGGAGATGCGCGACAGCATCGGGATGACCCTCCTCGACATGGGCAAGGACCCGGCGAAGTTCACCGACGACGACTACGACGCGGCCGTCGCCCGGATCCAGAAGGCCGTCGACAAGGGCCAGATACGCCGCTTCACCGGCAACGACTACACCTCCGACCTCACCAAGGGCGACATCGCGGCCTGCGTCGCCTGGGGCGGTGACATCGTCCAGCTCCAGGCGGACAGCCCGGACGTCGACTACATCATCCCGGACAGCGGCTACATGACGTCGACGGACAACCTGCTGATCCCCAACAAGGCGCGGCACAAGGCGAACGCCGAGCGGCTCATCGACTTCTACTACGAGCCCGAACCGGCCGCCGAGCTGGCCGCGTACGTCAACTACGTGAGCCCCGTCGACGGCGTCCGGCCCTACCTCACCAAGATCGACAAGGGAGCCGCGGACAACCCGCTGATCCTCCCCGACAAGGCAATGGCCGCGAAGTCCCACGCCTTCCGCGCACTGTCCGCGAAGGAAGAGACGGCCTACGAAGAGAAGTTCGCGAAGCTCACAGGGGCGTGACGACGATGACGACCAGCAACGACGGGGGCGGCGACGTCCGCCTCACCGGCATCAGCAAGACCTACGGCTCCTTCACCGCCGTGCACCCGCTCGACCTGACCGTCCCGCAGGGCTCCTTCTTCGCCCTGCTCGGCGCCTCCGGCTGCGGCAAGACCACCACCCTGCGGATGATCGCGGGCCTTGAGGAGCCGTCCGGCGGCTCCGTCCACCTCGGCGACCAGGAGGTCACCCACCTGCCGCCGTACAAGCGGCCGGTGAACACCGTCTTCCAGTCCTACGCCCTCTTCCCGCACCTCGACATCTTCGAGAACGTCGCCTTCGGACTGCGCAGGCGCGGCATCAAGTCGGTGAAGAAGCAGGTCGAGTCCATGCTGGAGCTGGTGCAGCTCGGTGAGCAGGCGCGCAAGAAGCCGCACCAGCTCTCCGGCGGCCAGCAGCAGCGGGTGGCCGTCGCCCGCGCCCTCATCAACCACCCCAAGGTGCTCCTGCTCGACGAGCCGCTCGGCGCCCTCGACCTCAAGCTGCGCCGCCAGATGCAGCTTGAGCTGAAGCGCATCCAGACCGAGGTCGGCATCACCTTCGTGCACGTCACGCACGACCAGGAGGAGGCCATGACGATGGCCGACACGGTCGCCGTGATGAACGCGGGCCGGGTCGAGCAGCTCGGCTCCCCGAGCGACCTGTACGAGAACCCGACCACCACGTTCGTCGCCAACTTCCTCGGCACCTCCAACCTGATCGAGGCCGAGGTCGACACCCGGAGCGGCGAGGACATCGTCCTGCGCGCGGGCGGCGGCAAGCTGGTGCTGCCCGGGTCGCGATGTTCGGCGCCGACCACGGCCGGCGGCAAGGTGCTGGTCGGGGTGCGGCCGGAGAAGATCTCGCTGGCGCACGCGGACGAGGCGGGCGCCGTGCCCGAGGGCCGCAACCGGATCACCGGGCGGATCGCCGACTCCAGCTTCATCGGCGTCTCCACCCAGTACGTGATCGACAGCCCGGTCTGCCCGGAGTTCGAGGTCTACGCCCAGAACATCGACCGGGACGCCCGGCTGGTCCCCGGCGCCGAGGTCGTCCTGCACTGGAACCCGGCCCACACCTTCGGGCTCGACGCGGCGCAGGCCATCGACGCGGGCACCGGCGCGGACGAGGCGGCCGCCTGATGGCCGCCGCCACCGGGGCGCCACCCCTGACGCCCGGCACCGAGGAGCCGAAGCCGCCGCGCAGGAGGGGCCGCCTCACGCCGTACTGGCTGCTGCTGCCGGGACTGCTCTGGCTGGTGGTCTTCTTCGCGCTGCCGATGATCTACCAGGCGTCCACCTCGGTGCAGACCGGCTCCCTTGAGGACGGCTACAAGGTCACCTGGCACTTCGTGACCTACTGGGACGCGCTCGCCGAGTACTGGCCGCAGTTCCTGCGCTCGGTCCTGTACGCGGCCGCCGCGACGGTCCTGTGCCTGCTGCTCGGCTACCCGCTGGCGTACCTGATCGCCTTCCGCGCGGGCCGCTGGCGCAACCTGATCATGATCCTGGTGATCGCGCCGTTCTTCACCAGCTTCCTGATCCGCACCCTCGCCTGGAAGACGATCCTCGCGGACAGCGGTCCCGTGGTCGGCGCCCTCAACACGCTGCACGTCCTCGACGTCACGAGCTGGCTCGGCTGGACGGCGGGCGACCGGGTGCTCGCCACCCCGCTCGCGGTGGTATGCGGACTGACGTACAACTTCCTGCCGTTCATGATCCTGCCGCTCTACACCTCGCTCGAGCGCATCGACGGGCGGCTGCACGAGGCGGCGGGCGACCTGTACGCGAAGCCGTCCACCACCTTCCGCAAGGTCACCTTCCCGCTCTCGATGCCGGGCGTCGTCTCCGGCACGCTGCTGACCTTCATCCCCGCGGCGGGCGACTACGTCAACTCCGAACTCCTCGGCTCCACCGACACCCGCATGATCGGAAACGTCATCCAGACGCAGTTCCTGCGCATCCTGGACTATCCGACGGCCGCCGCCCTCTCCTTCATCCTGATGGCCACGATCCTTTTCATGGTGACTTTCTACATCCGCAGGTCCGGGACGGAGGATCTGGTCTAAATGCCTTTCGTCAACTGGCTCAAGCGGCATCTCGTCGTCATCGCGGGACTGGTGACGCTCGGATATCTCCTGCTGCCCAACATCGTCGTCACGGTCTTCTCCTTCAACAAACCGAAAGGCCGTTTCAACTACGCCTGGCAGCAGTTCTCCCTGGACGCCTGGAAGGACCCGTGCGGGGTCGCCGACATGTGCGGCTCCCTCTCGCTCAGCCTCCAGATCGCCTTCTGGGCGACGCTCGGCGCCACCGCGCTCGGCACGATGATCGCCTTCGCGCTGGTGCGCTACCGGTTCCGCGCGCGCGGCGCCGTCAACTCGATGATCTTCCTGCCGATGGCGATGCCCGAGGTCGTGATGGCCGCCTCGCTGCTCACCCTGTTCCTCAACATGGGCGCCCAGCTCGGCTTCTGGACCATCTTGATCGCCCACATCATGTTCTGCCTGAGCTTCGTCGTGGTCGCCGTGAAGGCCCGCGTGATGTCCATGGACCCGCGCCTCGAACAGGCCGCCCAGGACCTCTACGCCGGACCCGCGCAGACCTTCCTGCGGGTCACCCTGCCCATCGCGGCACCGGGCATCGCCGCGGGCGCGCTGCTGTCCTTCGCGCTCTCTTTCGACGATTTCATCATCACCAATTTCAACGCGGGCTCGACCGTCACCTTCCCCATGTTCGTCTGGGGTTCGGCACAGCGCGGAACACCCGTCCAGATCAATGTCATCGGTACGGCCATGTTCCTCGTCGCCGTACTGTTCGTGCTGGCGTCGATGCTCATCACCCATCGCCGTACGAAGCAGAAGGCATAAAAAAGAATCCGGGACGACCCGGCAGAGCCCTGTAGGGAGTTGACATCATGGCCCCGAGCGCCATGACCCGCTGGACCGCATCCCTCTCCGACGCGCAGCCGGTGCCGTACTGGCTCGACGACCCCGGAAGGCCCCGCCCCGAGCCCGCGCTCACCGCCGCCGACTCCTGCGACCTGCTGGTCGTCGGCGGCGGGTACAGCGGACTGTGGACGGCGCTGCTCGCCAAGGAGCGCGACCCCGGCCGGGACGTCGTCCTGCTGGAGGGCCGCGAGGTGGGCTGGGCCGCCTCCGGCCGCAACGGCGGTTTCTGCGCGGCCTCCCTCACCCACGGCCTCGCCAACGGCCTGGCCCGCTGGCCGGGGGAGATCCACCGCCTCCAGGAGCTCGGCGCCCGCAACCTCGACGGGATCGAGGCGGCCGTCGCCCGGTACGGCATCGACTGCGAGTTCGAACGCACCGGGGAGATCGACGTCGCGACGGAGCCGTACCAGGCCCGCGAACTGCGCGACTGGTACGAGGAGACCGAGCGGGCCGGGCTCGCCGACGGCGTCGAGCACCTGGACGCCGACGCGGTCCGCGACCAGGTCGACTCGCCGACCTTCCTCGGCGGCCTCTGGGACCGCGGGGGCGTCGCCATGCTCCACCCCGCCAAGCTGGTCTGGGGCCTGAAGGCGGCCTGCCTCCGGCTCGGCGTCCGGGTCCACGAGCACACCCCGGCCCTCGCCCTGCGGCGGCACGGCGCCGCCCTCGCCGTCCGCACCCCGTACGGCTCGGTGCGCGCCCGCAAGATCGCCCTCGGCACCAACGTCTTCCCGAACCTGGTCAGGCGGGCGCGCGCCTACACCGTCCCGGTCTACGACTACGCGCTGATGACCGAGCCGCTCTCCGACGCGCAACTCGCCTCGATCGGCTGGCGGGGGCGGCAGGGCCTCGGCGACTCGGCCAACCAGTTCCACTACTTCCGGCTCTCCGCCGACAACCGCGTCCTGTGGGGCGGCTACGACGCCGTCTACCCGTACGGCGGCCGGGTGCGCGCCGAGCACGACGACCGCCCGGAGACCTACGCCAAGCTCGCCGGGCACTTCTTCACCTGCTTCCCGCAACTGGAGGGCGTCCGCTTCTCGCACGCGTGGGGCGGCGCCATCGACACCTGCTCGCGCTTCTCCGCGTTCTTCGGCACCGCCCACCGCGGCGACGTCGCCTACGCGGCCGGGTACACCGGGCTCGGGGTGGGCGCCACCCGGTTCGGCGCGGACGTGATGCTGGACCTGCTGGACGGCGCGGACACCGAGCGGACCCGGCTGGAGATGGTCCGCAGGAAGCCGCTGCCGTTCCCGCCCGAGCCGTTCGCCTGGACCGGCATCGCCCTCACCAAGTGGTCGCTGGCCCGCGCCGACAGCCACGGCGGCCGCCGCAACCTGTGGCTGCGGACCATGGACCGGATGGGCCTCGGCTTCGACAGCTGAGCCGCGCGGCAGCCCGGCGCGGTCGTCGCGGGTGTGATCCAGTTCACCCGCACGGGATTGCGTAACCCGCGTAATGCCCGGCGCGTACCTCCCTCTCTCCCGTGACGCGACCGCGTCGACGCGAGAGAGGGAGCTCTTTTCATGACTGGGGCGAAGACGGCCGTCGAATGGCTGGCATCCGTGGCACCGGAACCCGAGGCGTGCCGGTGGGAGTGGGAGCGCAATCCGCTCGGCGTCGCGCTGCTGCCCGCGGGCAAGGCCTGGGACGTGCTGATCCTGCCCGCCACGCTGGGCTATCCGACGCTCGACGTGCTCACCCGGGTCATCGACCAGCCCGGCCCGGTGCTGGTCGACTTCGGCGACGCCCGGATGGGGTTCTTCGTGCCGCCGGGCACCGCCGCGCGCTGGCTCGGCACCGGCATCCGCACCGCGGGGTCGGGCACCTGGATCGTGGTGCCCTACCCGGGCCGGGCCACCGGCGGGGTGCGCTGGCTGGTCCCGCCGGACGGCTCGGGCACCCTCACCGATCCGGCGCTCCTGGAGCTGGCCATGCACGAGGCGGCGGCAGGCCTGGCCGGTGAGGGAGGCACCGGGTGACCGCGTGAGGTCTTGACAACAGGATTGGTCTGGACCAAATTGGGCGCGCTCCACCCCTCCAATTCCCCCATGCCCGGAGGCACTTGTGGATCGCTTCAGACCTGTCCTCGCCGTGCTGACAGCCGCTCTGCTCGCTGTGCCCGGCATCACCGCGCTCTCGTCGGCCGCCCGTGCGGCCGACGCGGACCTCGCGAGGAACGGAGGCTTCGAGACCGGTCTCGACGGCTGGACCTGCCCGGCGGGCACCACGGTCGACACCCCTGTGCACAGTGGCGGTTCGGCGCTGCGGGCCACCCCGGCCGGCAGCGACAACGCCCAGTGCGCGCAGCGGGTCACCGTGCGCCCCGACGCGCAGTACACGCTCAGCGGCTGGGTCCGCGGCGCCTACGTCTACCTCGGCGCGAGCGGCACCGGCACCACGGACGTCTCCACCTGGACCCAGTCGGCCCCCGACTGGCAGCGGCTCACCACCACCTTCCGCACCGGCCCCACCACCAGCAGCGTCACCATCTACACCCACGGCTGGTACGGCACCGGCGCCTACTACGCCGACGACCTCACCCTGACCGGCCCCGCCGCCGACCAGGGCCAGCCGCCCGCGGCCCCGGCCGGGCTCACCGCCGGCACCGTCACCTCCACCAGCGTCGCCCTGTCCTGGACGGCGGTCCCCGGCGCCACCGGCTACGCCGTCTACCGCGACGGCGTCAGGACGCAGACCGCGAGCGGCACCTCGGCCACCGTCACCGGCCTCACCGCCGCCACCGCCTACTCCTTCCAGGTCACCGCCACCAACGCCGCGGGGGAGTCCGCGCGTTCGGCGGCCGTCCGGGCCACCACCGCGACCGGCTCGGGCGGCGGAGGCGGAGGCGGCGGATCGTCCGACCTCCCGGCCCACGCCCTCGTCGGCTACCTGCACTCCAGCTTCGCCAATGGCTCCGGCTACACCCGCCTCGCCGACGTCCCCGACAGCTGGGACGTCATCGACCTCGCCTTCGGCGAACCCACCTCGGCCACCTCGGGCGACATCCGCTTCGACCGCTGCCCGGTGAGCGAATGCCCGACCGTGGAGAGCGACGCCGACTTCAAGGCCGCGATCAAGGCCAAGCAGGCGGCGGGCAAGAAGGTCCTCATCTCCATCGGCGGCGCCAACGGCCAGGTCCAGCTGACCACCACCGCGGCCCGCGACGCCTTCGTCACCTCCGTCTCGAAGATCATCGACACCTGGGGCCTCGACGGCCTCGACGTCGACTTCGAGGGCCACTCGCTCTCCCTCGCCGCCGGTGACACCGACTTCAGGAACCCGACCACCCCGGTCGTCGTCAACCTGATCTCCGCCCTGAAGACCCTCAAGGCCAGGTACGGCGCCCGGTTCGTGCTCACCATGGCCCCGGAGACGTTCTTCGTGCAGATGGGCTACCAGTACTACGGCACCGGCCCCTGGGGCGGCCAGGACCCGCGCTGCGGCGCCTACCTGCCCGTCATCCACGCCCTGCGCGACGACCTCACCCTGCTGCACGTCCAGGACTACAACTCGGGCCCGATCATGGGCCTCGACAACCAGTACCACTCCATGGGCGGCGCCGACTTCCACACCGCCATGACGGACATGCTGCTCACCGGCTTCCCGGTGGCGGGCGACCCGAACCGCGTCTTCCCGCCGCTGCGCCCCGACCAGGTCGCCATCGGCATGCCCGCCTCGGTCAACGCGGGCAACGGGTACGTGGCCCCCGCCGAGGTCACCAAGTCCCTCGACTGCCTGACCCGGCGGACCGGCTGCGGCGGCTACACCCCGCACGGCACCTGGCCCGCGCTGCGCGGCCTGATGACGTGGTCGGTCAACTGGGACCGGTTCGCGGGCTGGGAGTTCCAGCGGACCTTCGACGGCTACTTCGGCTGACCCGGCCCGGCGCCGCCGCCCCGGCCGGTCCGTCCGGCCCGGCCGAGGGCGAGCGCCAGCAGGGTCAGCAGCACGGTGGCCAGGCACCAGCTCGCGACGACGTCGAGCGGCCAGTGGTAGCCGCGGCGGACCAGGCCGTAGGAGACGGCGAGGACCAGGGCGGCGCCGGCGCCGACGACGGCCCGCCGGGCGGCGGGCGTGCGCAGCAGCGGGAGCAGCACCAGGGCGGCGCTCCCGTACGCGAGGGCCGCCGTCGCCGTGTGCCCCGACGGGAAGTAGCCGGTCGCGGGCGGCACGGCGGGGGTGCCGGGGCGGTCGGTCCACACCTTGAGCGGGACGACGAGGGCGGGGACCACCGCCGTCGCCACCGCCCCGGCGAGGGACGGTAGCCACCAGTGGTCTGTACCGGAGGACCGGCGGCGCAGCCCGGCGAGGACCAGGACGGCCGCGAGCACCGGGACCGCGACCTCGACGTTGCCCAGGTCGGAGAGGATCTCGGAGAAGCGGTCGGGGTGGCGGAGCGCGGCGCTGACACGGGCGTCGAGGCGGAGCAGGGGGCCGTCGGCCACGACCTGCCAGGTGATCAGCGCGAGGAGGAGGGCGGGAAGCCCGAGAAGTCCGAGGAGGAGAGAGGAGGTCGGCCGCCCCGGAACAGGGGGGGTGGTTCCGGGGCGGCCGACCGGACCGGATCGACGCCCACCCCGGGGGGTTTGGGGTGAGCGACTGTCCGATCGGTGAGGAGAACCGGAGCCGGAGACTCCGGGTGTGTGCGCGAGGGCACGGCCAGGTCTCGGCTGGGGAGGCTCCGACCTGTTGTCGCCCACAGTCCCCTGTGGGCGGGGTGTATCTCTCATCTGGGAAGAACCTACGACAGCCGGGAGGCCCACGACAGACGCAATCGCGTCCCGCCATCTACCTCGCACACCTTCTTCACACCCTCTGCCGCAGCCCGGCGCGGCCCTCCGGACCGGCCGGGCAACCGGGTGCTCAGAGGCCCGCGAAGGCCGCCTCGATGATGTCCAGACCCTCGTTCAGCAGGTCGTCGCCGATCACCAGCGGCGGCAGGAACCGCAGCACGTTGCCGTAGGTGCCACAGGTCAGGACCAGCAGCCCCTCCTGGTGGCAGGCCTTGGCCAGCGCGGCGGTCGACGCCGCGTCCGGCTCCTTGGTCGCCCGGTCCTTGACCAGCTCGACGGCGATCATCGCGCCCCGGCCCCGGACGTCGCCGATGACGTCGAACTTCTCCGCCATGGCCGAGAGCCGGGCCTTCATGACCGACTCGATGTGCTTGGCCCGCGCGTTGAGGTCCAGCTCCCGCATCGTCTCGATGGCGCCGAGCGCACCGGCGCACGCCACCGGGTTGCCGCCGTAGGTGCCGCCGAGGCCGCCGGCGTGCGCCGCGTCCATGATCTCGGCTCGGCCGGTCACCGCGGCCAGCGGCAGCCCGCCCGCGATGCCCTTGGCGGTGGTGATCAGGTCGGGGACGATGCCCTCGTCCTCACAGGCGAACCACTGGCCGGTGCGGCAGAACCCGGACTGGATCTCGTCCGCGACGAAGACGATCCCGTTCTCCCGCGCGAACCGGCTGATCGCCGGGAGGAAGCCCTTGGCGGGCTCGATGAAGCCGCCCTCGCCGAGCACCGGCTCGATGATGATCGCGGCCACGTTCTCCGCGCCGACCTGCTTGCTGATCTGGTCGACGGCCTGCGCGGCGGCCTCGGGGCCCGCGTTCTCGGCCCCGGTCGGCCAGCGGTAGCCGTACGCCACCGGCACCCGGTACACCTCGGGCGCGAACGGCCCGAAGCCGTTCTTGTACGGCATGTTCTTCGAGGTCAGCGCCATCGTCAGGTTGGTGCGGCCGTGGTAGCCGTGGTCGAAGACGACGACCGCCTGGCGCTTGGTGTGGGCGCGGGCGATCTTCACCGCGTTCTCGACGGCCTCGGCACCCGAGTTGAACAGGGCCGACTTCTTGGCGTGGTCGCCCGGGGTCAGCTCGGACAGCGCCTCGGCGACCTCCACGTAGCCCTCGTACGGGGTGACCATGAAACAGGTGTGGGTGAAGTCGGCGAGCTGCGCAGCGGCCCGCCGCACGACGGCCTCGGCGGAGGCGCCCACGCTGGTCACGGCGATGCCGGAACCGAAGTCGATCAGCCGGTTGCCGTCGACGTCCTCGATGATCCCGCCGCCGGCGCGGGCGGTGAAGACCGGAAGCACCGAGCCCACGCCCTGCGCGACCGCGGCGGCGCGGCGGGCCTGGAGTTCCTGCGACTTCGGGCCGGGGATGGCGGTGACGAGCCGGCGCTCCTGCGGAAGTGCGGTCATGGGGGCTCCCTGAGATCGTGCGTTCCGGACGGTTCCGGGGCGGTGCCTTTTCGGACGCTTGCGTTCTTTTCTCGCAGGCTAGGGCGGTGAACGGAAGGTGGGCATGCTCCATGTGGGCGTTGTCGGCGGGGCGCGTTGTCCGCCGTGGACATAGCAGCCCGCCCGCGCGGCACCGCGGTCCCGGCCGCGTAAACGGTGAACTCCCCTTGCCGGGGCGTTAGATTGGCCGCAGGCGGTGGTCGGAACGGCTGGTCAGGGAGCGAACGCGATGGACAGCGACGGGACGCAGGACGCGCGGGGCACACAGGCGAACCCGGTGCCGCGTCCGGCGGGGCCACCCCGGATCCCCGCGATGCCCCCGGGCCCGCCCACCGAACAGGCCGTACCGCCCCGCCCCGACGGCACGGCGTTCCTGAACTGGCTCCGGGCCCCGCGGCCGGAGGCGCTGCCGGGGGTGTGGCGGTTCGGGTACCGTCCTCGCCCGGTCGAGGAACCCGAGCTGACACCCACGCGCCAGCTCCTCAGCGGGGCGCTGATCGGGCTGCTCTGCGCCTGGCTCCTCTGCTCCCTTCTGTACAACGGGTACCTGGGCAGTTTCTGGCTCTGGCCCTGGTTCGCGCTGGCACCGGACTCATGGACGACGGGCAGGGGCGGAGCCGTCGGAGGCGCGGCCTCGTGGATCTACGAGGCTCTGGTGTTCGGTCTGGTCTTCATCGGCCTCGGGCGGATCGGGCGCTGGGGCGAGATCTGGCAGCGCTTCGGCCCTCCTGCCTGGCACCAGGCCGCTCCGGTACAGGAGAAGCTTCCCGATCCGCAGGAGGACCCCGCCGAGTGGCCCCAGTTGCGGGCCGCCGGGGCCGACGACGCCGCCGAGCGTCTCGCCGGTGACGCCCGCGCCGGGCTCATGCGGGACGTCGACCACGCCCGGATCTCCCGCGCCTGGCAGGGCGTGCGCACCGGCCTGCACCCGCTCGCCACCTTCACCGGCGCCGTGCTCAAGGACGGCGCCGCCGCCTGCGCCCACCCCTCGGGCGCCCGCGACCTGACCTCCCGCGTCGCCCGGCACGACCTGGTGACCGGACAGGTGAGGCTCGGCGCGACCGCCGACGACGCCCGCAACCCGTACGCCTACCGGGGCGCCGGTCTCGGCCTCGGACCCGATCTGCTCGGCACCTCCCTGCTGGCCGTCGGCCCGCCCGGGTCGGGCAAGACCGGCGCGGTGGTCAGGCCGCTCGCCGAGTCCCTCTGCCTGAACGCGCTCGCCGGGCGGGCCGCCGTCGTGGTGGTCGGCGGGGCGGGCGCCGGGCTCGGTCCGGCCGACGCGTACGACGTCGTCGTGCGGATCGGCAACCCGGACTCCGTCTACGACCTGGACCTGTACGGCGGGAGCGGCGACCCCGACGAGGCCGCCGCCGTCCTCGCCGAGGCGCTCGTCGGCGACCTCACCGACCCGCACCCCAGCGGTGACAGCCGCCGCTCCACCACCGTCCTCGCCCAGCTCCTCGGACCGTTCCGCGCGGTCCACGGCCGGTTCCCCTCGGTGCCCGAGCTGCGCCAGCTCCTCGACATGGCGCCCGGCCCGTGGGACGCCCTGCGCACCGGCCTCCAGGGCTCGGGCCAGGAGTCGCTGCTGCGCGAGCTGGACGCCAGGGAGCGGCAGGCGCGGCAGCCGGGCGACGTCGCCGCGGTCCTCGCCGACCGGGTGGCCCTCCTGGACCGGCCCGCCTTCGCGGGCTTCTTCGACACCTCGGGACGCTCCCGCCCCTTCTCCCTCACCTCCCTCGACCATCCCGTCCGGGTCCGCGTCGACCTGCCCGAACGCGGGCACGCGGACGCCTCCCGGATGCTGGCCCGGCTGGTCCTCGCCCAGTTCACGGCGAGCGTCGCGGCCCGCGAGGACCGGTCCCTCTTCGCCTGCCTGGTGCTGGACGACGCCTCCGCGGTGGTGACCCCGGAGGCGGTGCGCGGCATCCAGCGGCTGCGGTCCGCCAACGCGGGCGCCGTCCTGACCCTGCGCACCCTGGACGACGTCCCGCGTCCGCTGCGCGGCCCGCTGCTCGGGGCCACCGGCTGCCGGATGGCGCTCTCCGGACTCACCCCGTGGGACGGCCAGGACTTCGCCGAGGTCTGGGGCAAGGAGTGGATCGAGGCACGGGACGTCACCGACCGCCAGATCATCGCCGAGACCCCCGCGGGGAAGGCAGTCCACATGCTGCGCCGGGTGATCACCGGCAAGGCGCCCACCGCCCGCGCGGTGACCGTGCGCCAGGTCGAGCGCGAACGCTGGTCGGCGTCCGAACTGGCCCACGGGGTGCCACCGGGGCACGCGGTGCTCTCCCTGACGACGGTCACCGGCGACCACGCGCCCCCTCTCCTGGTCGACCTGCGGGGGTGAGCCGGGCGGGCCCAGGACGGCCCCGCTCGCGCGTCGTCCGTCGCTACGGTGAGGCAGAATCGGAAGGGTCCGTTCGTACGGTGCGGCCAAAAGGCACGTGGCCGGTTCCGTGCGGGCCCCGACGCTCCGCTCCGACGCCCCTGAAGGCCCCATGCCCCCGACGCTCGCCTCGCTCGTCCAGCACACCGCGCTCAAGCTGACCGTGCGCGCCGGTGCGGACCGGCTGGACGTGCCCGTCCGCTGGGCGCACGCCAGTGAGCTGGCCGATCCGGTGCCCTACATGGAGGGCGGTGAGCTGCTGCTGATCACCGCGCTCAAGCTGGACGCCGAGGACCCCGACGCCATGCGCCGCTACGTGCGGCGGCTGGTCGGGGCGGGGGTCGCCGGTCTCGGGTTCGCCGTCGGGGTGCACTACGGGTCCGTCCCGGACGCGCTCGTCGACGCGGCCCGCGAACAGGGGCTGCCGCTTCTCGAGGTGCCGCGCAGGACGCCGTTCCTCGCCATCAGCAAGGCCGTCTCCGCGGAGATCGCCGCCGAGCAGTACCGCGCGGTCACCGCCGGGTTCGCCGCCCAGCGCGAGCTGACCCGGCAGGCCCTCACCGACGGTCCCGAGGGGCTCCTCGCCGCGCTCGCCGCGCAGGTCGACGGGTGGGCCGCGCTCTACGACGCGTCCGGCGCCGTCGTCGCCACCGCGCCCGGGTGGGCCGGACGGCGGGCCGCGCGGCTCACCGCCGACGTGGAGCGGCTGCGGGAGCGGCCCGCGCCCGCCTCCGCCGTGGTGGGCGCCCCCGCCAACGAGGACCGCGTCGAACTGCACTCCCTGGGCACCGGACGCCGTCCGCGCGCCGCGCTCGCGGTGGGCACGGCGGCCACCCTCGGCACGGCCCAGCGCTACGCCGTCCACTCCGCGATCGCCCTGCTGACCCTCACCACCGAACGGTCCCGCTCGCTCCAGGCCGCCGGGCAGCGCATCGACGCGGCCGTCCTGCGCATGCTCCTCGCCGGGCAGCCCGACCACGCGCGCGCCGTCGCGGGCGACCTGTACGGCGGGCTCCTGGACGCGCCGTTCCGGATCGTCCTCGCCGAGTCGGCACCGGCCGCCCGCCCCGCGGACGGCGATCCGCTGGCCGCGCTCGCCGAGACCGTCGAGTCCGCGGCGGCCCGCGCCGGTGAGGCGGTCCTCGCGGTGCCCGACGGACGGCGCCTGGTGGTGCTGGCCGCCGACGGCGGCGCCGCGCTGACCGCCTGCGCCGCCCACATGACGGCGGCGGAGGCGTCCCGGGCGGCCGGGGAACCTTCGACGGGCGACGAGGAGGCGCTGGTGGTGGGCGTCTCCGCGCCGGTCGGCCCGATCGCCGCGGCGGCCGGGCACAAGCAGGCCGAGCAGGCGCTCTCGGTCGCCAGACGGCGGGGCCGCGTCTACGTGGAGCACGAGCAGCTCGCGTCCGGCTCCGTGCTGCCGCTGCTCGCCGACGACGCGGTGCGGGCCTTCGCGGACGGGCTGCTGCGCCCGCTGTACGAGCACGACGCGACCGGCCGGGGCGACCTGGTCGCCTCCCTGCGGGCCTGGCTCTCCCGGCACGGTCAGTGGGACGCCGCCGCGGCCGACCTGGGTGTGCACCGGCACACCCTGCGCTACCGGATGCGCCGGGTGGAGGAGATCCTCGGCCGCTCCCTGGACGATCCCGACGTCCGGATGGAGCTGTGGCTCGCGCTGAAGACCACCACCGGCACCGCCTGACGGCTCCCCGCCCATCTGGAGTGGGCGCGGGCCGCACTGCTACACCCCGGACAAACGCGTGCGCGCCACCCCGCGCCTACCGTGGACCCGGACACCGCAAGCACACCCCCAATGTGGAAGGGCCGGGACTCGCACATGACTTCCAGCTACGCCTTCTGGCTCGCCGGCCGCCAGGCCACCGGTGAGGACACCTTCGACGTCACCTCCCCGTGGGACGGGCGTCTCGTCGCCGCCGTGAGCGTGCCGACCGACGCGCAGGTCGAGGAGGCCGTGGCCGCCGCGTACGCGGTGCGGGACGAGTTCGCCGCGACCCCGGCGCACGTGCGCGCCGCCGCCCTCGACCACGTCAGCCGGCGGCTCGTCGAGCGCACCGAGGAGATCGCGCAGCTCATCTCCGCCGAGAACGGCAAGCCGGTCAAGTGGGCGCGCGGCGAGGTCGGCCGGGCGGTCTCGGTCTTCCGGTTCGCCGCCGAGGAGGCCAGGCGGTTCAACGGCGGCGAGGCGCAGCGCCTCGACACCGACGCGGGCGGCCAGGGCAGGCTCGCCCTCACCCGCCGCTTCCCGAAGGGCGTCGTGCTGGGCATCGCGCCCTTCAACTTCCCGCTGAACCTGTGCGCCCACAAGATCGCCCCGGCGATCGCGGCCGGTGCCCCGATCATCCTGAAGCCCGCCCCGGCCACCCCGCTCTCCGGGCTGGTCATCGGCGAGCTGCTGGCCGAGACGGAGCTGCCCGCCGGGTCCTGGAGCATCCTGCCGGTCGCCAACGACCGGATGCCCGCCCTGGTGCGGGACGAGCGGCTGCCGGTCATCTCCTTCACCGGCTCCGAGAAGGTCGGCTACGCGATCATGGACTCGGTGCCGCGCAAGCACTGCACCCTGGAGCTGGGCGGCAACGGCGCGGCCGTGGTCCTCGCCGACTGGGCGAGCGACGCGGACCTCGACTGGGCCGCGACCCGGATCGCGACCTTCTCCAACTACCAGGGCGGCCAGTCCTGCATCTCGGTGCAGCGGGTGATCGTCGACGCCTCGGTCCGCGACCGGCTGGTGCCGCGCATCGTCGCCGCCGTGGAGGCCCAGGTCACCGGCGACCCGTCCGACCCCAAGACCGATGTCGGCCCGCTGGTCAGCGAGGACGCCGCCCGGCGCGTCGAGTCGTGGGTGGCGGAGGCGGTCGGGGCGGGCGCCGAACTGCTCACCGGCGGCGAGCGGGACGGCGCCGCGTACGCGCCGACCGTCCTCACCGACCTGCCCGCCGACACCACGCTCGCCGCCGAGGAGGTCTTCGGCCCCGTCCTGAGCATCGTCACCGTGGACGGTGAGGCGGCGGCGTTCGCCGCCGTCAACGACTCCAAGTACGGCCTCCAGGCAGGGGTGTTCACCCATGACCTGCAGGCCGCCTTCCGTGCCCACCGGGCGCTGGAGGTCGGCGGCGTGATCATCGGTGACGTGCCGTCCTACCGCGCCGACCAGATGCCGTACGGCGGCGTCAAGCAGTCGGGCGTGGGCCGTGAGGGCGTCCGGTTCGCGATGGACGACTACACCTACGAGCGGGTCATGGTGCTCACCGGCATCGATCTCTGACCCGTCCGACCGCACCCGAAGGCGATGAAGGGGCCCGGCACCGCTGCCGGGCCCCTTCCGCGTCGGTCTCCGCGGACCCTCAGCCGCGGAAATCGACGTGCGCGAGCCGCAGCGGGCCGCGCAGCCGCAGGCGGACGTCGTGGACTCCCTCGGCGACGATCCCGGCGCCGACGGCGGTGTACGCGTACGGGCCGAGCGGTTCCTCCGGCCGCAGGGTGAGCGAGGCCAGCACCGGGCCGCCGTCCAGGGCGAGTTCGAGGGTGCCCTCACCCGCGAGCAGCGCGCTGACCTCGGTGACGCCGTCCGCGAAGTCGCAGTCCCGGTAGACGAGTTCGGCGCTGCGGCCGACCGCGGGCGTCACCGCGTCCCCGGCCGTCCTGCTCCGGTCGACGATCGCGGCCCCGCTCTGCTCGTCGAAGTCGGCCGCGTCCAGGCCCCGGCGCAGAACGGGCCGCGGTACGGCGGGCGTTCCCTCCAGGTGCACCGTGGCGCGCAGCCTGACGTCCTCGCTTGACGCGCCCGCCAGCACCTCGAAGGGGCCCGGCTCCAGCCGCCAGTCGCCGAGTGCCACGTCCCAGAACGCGAGGGCGGAGAGCGGGATCTCGAAGTCGAGGCGGGTCCGTTCGCCGGGCGCGAGGGTGACCCTGCGGTGCGCGAGGAGTTCGCGGCGCGGCCTGGGCACCGACGCCTCCACCGCCCGGCCGTAGAGCTGGGCGACCTCGTCGGCGGTGACGTCCCCGGCGTTGGTCACCTGGAAGGAGACCCGCAGCGCCCCGTCGCCGACCCGGGCCGTCAGGTCCGCGTAGCCGAACGACGTGTAGGACAGGCCGTGTCCGAAGGGGAACAGCGGGGTCCCCTCGAAGTACAGATAGGTCTGGCGGCTTCCGATCACGTCGTAGTCGAGCAGGTCGGGCAGGTCGGCGTCGCTCTCGTACCAGGTCTGCGGCAGCCGTCCGGCGGGCGGGACGTCACCGGCCAGCACCCGGGCCAGCGCGGTGCCCGCGGCCTGCCCGCCGTGCGCGGTCCACAGCATCGCGGGCGGCGACGGCGTCCCGAGGGCGTACGGGTAGGCGCAGACCAGCGCGAGGACGGTGCGCGGGTTGGCGTCCCGGGCCGCCCGCAGCAGCCGCCGCTGGTGCTCGGGCAGCCGCAGCGTCGAACGGTCCTCGGTCTCCCGGCCGTTGATGTGCGGGTCGTTGCCCGCGACCACCACGACCACGTCCGCCGACGCCGCCGCGCGGGCCACCGCGTCCTCGCCGCGTTCGGCGACCACGATCTCGAAGACCTCGGGCGGCCGACCGGCAACCCGCACGCCGTCGGCGGCGACTGAGACGGGGTGCCCCGTACCGAGGTGCCGGAGGAGGTGGCCGCCCGCGTGGGGTTCGAGCCGGAACGTCTCCTGGACGATCCAGCCGCCGGGCTGGTCGGCGGAGGCGCGCACCAGGCCGTCGTCGGCGACCGAGAGGTAGCGGCCGTCCGGCGCGCGCAGGGTCAGCACGCCCTCGCCCCAGTCGGTCAGGGCGAGTTCGCTGCCGGTGGCGTCGCAGGTCAGCGGCGGCAGGTCGGTGCGGCCCGCGAGCAGCGCCGGGTCCAGGGCGCCGTCCGCGCCGCGGGCCTGCGCGGGTTGGTCCGGGGCGGCCGGGACGCGCAGGAAGGTGCCGGCGGAGGTCCTGAGCCTGATCCGGTCGACGCCCTCGGCGAAGGTGACGCGGTCGGCGCCGAACCGCTCGTAGAGACCTTCGAGCGGGGTGCTGCGGTGGATCAACGTGCCGCTGTACCAGTCGAGTTTGCACTCGTCGGCGAGGAGGCCGACCACCGCGACCCGGGTGTCGGGGGCGAGCGGCAGCAGTCCGTCGTTGCGCAGCAGGACGATCGCCTGCTCCGCGGCCTCCCGGGCGAGCGCCCGGTGCTCGGGGGTGTCGAAGCCGGAGTCGTCCGTGTGCGGGTCCTCCCGCGGGTCGAACTCCCCGAGCGCGAAGCGCACCGCGAGCTGTCTGCGCACCGCGGTGTCGACGTCCGCCTCGGTCAACAGGCCCTGGTCGAGGGCGCCCTGGACGCGGGCGACGATCCGCGAGGGGTCCGTGCCGTGGTCGGTGAAGCTGTCCACGCCCGCCCGCAGGGCCGCCGCCGTCGCCTCCTCGTGGGTGGCGAAGTAGTGCTCGGAGTCGACCAGGTTGGAGGGGGCCCCGGCGTCCGAGCAGACCAGCAGCTCCTGGTCCGTCCAGGTCCGCAACTGCTCGCGGAGGTGCGGCGAGACGTGGTTGGGGCGGCCGTTGACCAGGTTGTAGGCCGGCATCACCCCGGCGACCGCGCCCGCCTCGACGGTCTCCCTGAAGGCCCGCAGGTCGTACTCGTGCAGCACCCGCGGGCGCACCGTGCTCGACGAGGTGTCCCGGTCCGTCTCGTTGTTGTGGGCCAGCCAGTGCTTGAGGACCGGCGCGGTGCGCCAGTACACCGGGTGGTCGCCGCGCAGGCCGCGGGTGTACGCGGTGGCCAGGGACGACGTCAGCCGCGGGTCCTCGGAGTAGCCCTCCTCGTTGCGGCCCCACAGCGGGTGGCGCAGCAGGTTGACGGTGGGGGACCAGACGTTCAGGCCGACCCGGTCGTCACCGGCGCGCATCGCGCGGGCCTCGCGGCCGACGGCCTCGCCGATCCGGCGCACCAGGTCGGGGTTCCAGGTCGCGCCGAGGCCGACGGCCTGCGGGAAGACCGTCGCCGGGCCCATCCACGCCACCCCGTGCAGCGCCTCCTGCCCGGTGCGGAACGCGGCGACGCCCAGGCGGTCGACGGCGGGCGCGTACTGGTGCAGGAAGGAGACCTTCTCGGCGGGGGTGAGCCGGGCCAGCAAGTCGTCGATGCGCTTCGCGAACGGCAGCCGCGGATCGCGGAACGACGGCGTGGTCGGCGTCTGTGCGGTCACGTGAGGGTCCCCTTGCGATGGAGCGACGGAACTCTTTCGAAGCGCTTCGATGCTGATTCGACGGACCGTCGGGTGTCAAGACGTCCCCCCGCAACACCTCCGACTTTTCCCGGCATCGCAAGCAGCGTATGCACCCGCACTCAACCCCGGCGCCTCGGAGGAATCTTGGGAGCGACCCTTGTGCGCCCCTTGCCCTTCACTTAACCTCGCAGCAACATCGAAGCGCTTCGACTCCCTTGCGTGGCCACCGCGCCTGGTGCGCGTCCCGGCCCAGAGGTCGGAGGACCGCTTCGGCTCAGCAGTTCCACTCACGACACCGCAGCCGACGTCCCCACCGCCGGGTGTCCTGGTGCGCCATGAAGGGTTGACGCAATGACGCCGAACGCCGCTTCCCGCTCCGGTGGTTCCACAGGGCCGAGCCGCCGCAGCTTCCTCGCCTCCACCGCGGTCGCCACCGCGGCGGTCGCGGGCGGGCTGCCGCTGCTCTCCGCGTGCGGCGGCTCGGACAGCGGCTCCGGAGGGGGCTCGTCGGCGGGCAAGGGCGCCAAGAAGCTGCTGCCCTCCTACGCGGCCAACAGCGTCGTCACCCCCGACCTGCCCGCCAAGAACGGCTCGGCCGCCGGATTCACCGCCGAACTCGACATCGCGGGCCTGAAGACCTCGGTGCCCGAGAAGCTCGGCAAGGGCGGCAAGGTCACCGTCATGTCGCCGTTCTGGGGCTCGCCGCCCAAGAACGACAACGCCTACTACCGGGCGATGAACGAGCTGACCGGCGTCGACGTCGTCTGGCAGAACCAGGACGGCAATACCTACGACCAGAAGCTCGGCGCGGTCCTCGCGTCGAGCGACGTGCCGGACGTCGTGGTCGTCCCCGGCTGGAACATGGGCGGCAAGATCCCCAGCGCCATCACCGGCAAGTTCGCCGACCTCGGCCCCTACCTCTCCGGCGACGAGGTCAGGAAGTACCCGAACCTCGCGGCGATCCCCACCGACGCCTGGCGGCGCTGCATCTTCGGCGGCAGACTGCGCGGCCTGCCGATGCCCTCCTCGTACGTCACCAACATCGTGCCCCTCTACCGCAAGGACATCTTCGACAAGGAGGGGTACCAAGTACCGCGCTCCGCCGACGAGTTCCTGGCGCTCGCGAAGGACATCACCAACGCCAGGGCCAAGCGCTGGGCCTGCCAGGACATGAAGTGGACGGCCTTCAACACCTTCGGCGTCCTCTCCGGCAGCGAGAAGCCGCTCGGCTGGAACCTCGTCGACGGCAAGCTCGTCTACCGCGTCGAGACCGACGCCTACCTCGAAGCCCTGGAGTGGACCCGCAAGCTGTTCGCCGCGGGCGTCGTCCACCCCGACGCCATGCTGGGCAAGAGCAGCGCCACCGACCCGGGCCCCAAGTTCGCGGCCGGCGAGTTCCTCGTCTACAACCAGGACATCTCGCAGTGGTGGAGCCGCACCGCCGAACAGGCCGCCCAGAACCCGCAGTACCGGATCTGGGGCATGGACATCTGGGGCCACGACGGCGGCGACCCCACGATCTGGGCCACCCAGCCCGCCAACATCTTCGCCTTCGTCAGCAAGAAGGCGCCCGAGTCGGTGGTCAGGGACGTGCTCGCGGTCGCCGACGTCACCGCCGCGCCGTACGGCACCAAGGAGTACATGCTCACCAACTACGGCGTCGAGGGCACCCATTACACCGTCAAGGACGGCGTGCCCACCAAGACCAAGCAGGGCAACATCGACGTCCTCAACGCCTTCGTGATGGTGGCCAGCCCCGCCCCGACCATCGCCCACCCGGACTTCCCCGACGTCACCAGGGCCATGGTCGAGTGGCAGCAGCGGATGGGCGCCTTCACCGAGAAGTCCGCCTTCTACGGCCAGCAGATCACCGAGCCGACCCGCTACACCAACCTCTCCAACGACTTCGAGCAGTTGGAGGACGACATCGTGCGCGGCCGCAAGAAGGTCTCCGACATGCAGCGGGCCGTCTCCGACTGGCGGAGCAAGGGCGGCGATCAGCTCCGCGACTGGTACCGCAAGCTGCTCGACGACAACGGCACGGCCACGAGCTGACCGGCACCGAGGCGAGGAGAACGGCCGTGTCCCACAGCACGGTGCCTCGGAACAGGACCGAGGCCGACCCCCCAGACGGACCCCCGGCGGCGTCCGGCGACGCCACCGGCCCCCCGCGCACCGCCCGCACCGGCCGGGTGCCCCTGCGCGTCCGGCTGCGCCGCGACCGCGTCCTGCTGCTGATGACCCTCCCGGCGCTGCTGCTGGTGCTGCTCTTCAACTACGTGCCGATCCTCGGCAACATCGTCGCCTTCCAGGACTACGACCCCTACATCAGCGACAACGGCGTCGTCTCGATCCTGCACAGCCCCTGGGTCGGCGTCGAGAACTTCCAGCGGATCGTCGCCGACTCGGCGTTCTGGAACGCGGTGAGCAACACCCTGCTGCTGTTCTTCCTCCAGCTCGTGCTGTTCTTCCCGATCCCGATCCTGCTCGCGCTGCTCATCAACAGCGTCGTCAGGCCCCGGGTGCGGGCCCTGTCGCAGGCCGTCCTCTACCTGCCGCACTTCTTCTCCTGGGTGCTGGTCATCGCCGTGTTCCAGCAGCTGTTCGGCGGCGCGGGCATCCTCTCCCAACTGCTGCGTCTGCACGGGTACGACGGGCTCGACATCATGACCGACCCGGACACCTTCAAGCTCCTCGTCACCGCGCAGAGCGTCTGGAAGGACGCCGGGTGGGGGATCATCGTCTTCCTCGCCGCCCTCGCCTCCGTCAGCCCCGACCTCTACGAGGCCGCCGCGATGGACGGCGCGGGCCGCTGGCGCCGCATGTGGCACGTCACGCTGCCCGCGCTGCGCCCGGTCATCGCGCTGCTGCTGGTGCTGCGCGTCGGCGACGCGCTCACCGTCGGCTTCGAGCAGATCCTGCTCCAGCGCGACGCCGTCGGACCCGGCGCGTCCGAGGTCCTCGACACCTTCGTGTGGTGGAACGGCGTCCGCAACCAGGACTTCGGGTACGCGGCCGCGGCCGGTCTGGTCAAGGGCGTGGTCAGCCTGGGGCTGGTCCTCGCCGCCAACAAGGTGGCCCATCTGATGGGCGAGCAGGGGGTGTACAGGAAGTGAGCACCGCCGTCGACCGACAGCAGGCGCGCGCGGCGTCCCGGTGGGCCGCGCCGCCCCGGCCGGTGTGGGAGGAGGAGCCCCGCGCGGCCGGACTCGCGGGCAAGGGCCTGGTGCTCGCCCTCGCCTGCCTCGGCGTCCTCCTCCCGCTCTGGATCGTCGTCGTCACGAGCCTCTCCTCGCGCCGGACCATCGACGAGGCCGGGGGACTGGTGATGGTCCCGCACGACATCACCTTCGTCGCCTACCGCGAACTCCTCAGCGGCGGCCAGGTCACCCGCGCCACCGTCATCAGCGTCCTGGTCACGCTGGTCGGCACCGCGTTCTCGATGACCGTCTCCGTGCTGTGCGCCTACGGGCTCTCGCGCACCGCCTCGGTCGGCCACCGCTGGCTGCTGATGACCCTGCTCGCCACCATGTTCTTCAGCGCGGGCCTGATCCCCACCTACCTGCTCGTGCAGTCCCTCGGACTGACCGACAGCTATCTCGCGCTGATCCTGCCCAGCGCGATCAGCGTCTTCAACATCCTCGTGCTGCGCGGGTTCTTCATGGGCATCTCGCCCGAACTCGTCGACAGCGCGCGCATCGACGGCGCCGGGGACCTCCGCATCCTGTGGCAGATCGTGCTGCCGCTCTCCCGCGCCGTCCTCGCGGTGATCACCCTGTTCTACGCGGTCGGCTACTGGAGCGCCTGGTTCAACGCCTCCCTGTACCTCAACGACCAGGACATGATGCCGTTGCAGAACGTCATGATCCAACTGGTGCAGAAGCAGGAGGCGCCGGTGGGCCTCGGGCAGGCCATCAAGACGGGGGAGCTGTCCGGGCTCGCCGTGCAGATGGCGGTCATGGTGATGGCGCTGCTGCCGGTCGCCGTGCTCTCCCCGTTCGTCCAGCGCCACTTCAAGAAGGGCATGCTGACCGGGGCGGTCAAGGGATGAGCGCCCCGCGCCCCGGCCTCGGCGCCGTGACCCGCGGCCGCATCCTGTTCGGCGGCGACTACAACCCGGAGCAGTGGCCCGAGGTGACCTGGCACGACGACGTCCGCCTGATGCGGGACGCCGGGGTCAACTCCGTCACCGTCGGCGTCTTCTCCTGGTCCCGCCTCGAACCCCGGCCCGGCGTCCGCGAGTTCGGCTGGCTCGACCGGCTGATGGACCTCCTGCACGAGCACGGGATCGGCGTGGTGCTCGCCACCCCCACCTCCGCGCCCCCGCCCTGGCTCGGCAGACTCCACCCCGAGACCCTGCCCAGGGACGCGGACGGACGCGTCGAGTGGTGGGGCGGACGGCAGCACTTCTCCCATTCGAGCGCCGTCTACCGGCGTCACGCCGCGGCCATCACCGAGGACCTCGCCGCCCGCTACGCGCACCACCCCGCCCTCACCCTCTGGCACATCAACAACGAGTACTGCACCGCCGACTGGGGCGACGAGGCCGCCGCCCGCTTCCGGGACTGGCTGCGCGCCCGCCACGGCGACCTCGCGGGACTCAACTCCGCCTGGGGCACCGCCTTCTGGAGCCAGGGCTACGGCGACTGGGCGGAGGTCCTGCCGCCCCGGCACGCGCACTACCTGAAGAACCCCACCCAGGTCCTGGACTTCAAGCGGTTCACCTCCGACATGCTCCTGGAGTGTTACACCGCCGAGCGCGACATCGTGCGCCGTCACACCCCCGGCGTCCCGGTCACCACCAACTTCATGCCGCTGTGGGCCGGTCAGGACGCCTGGCGCTGGGCCGAGGAGGAGGACGTCGTCTCCGTCGACCTCTACCCCGACCCGCGCGACCCCCACGGCGCCCAGCACGGCGCCCTGGTGCAGGACATGACCCGCTCGCAGGCCGGCGGCCCCTGGATGCTCATGGAACAGGCGGCGTCGGCCGTCAACTGGCGGCCCGTCAACCGCCCCAAGCCGCCCGGCCTCAACCGGCTCTGGTCCCTCCAGGCCGTCGCCCGGGGCGCCGACGCCGTCTGCTACTTCCAGTGGCGCCAGTCCCGGCAGGGCGCCGAGAAGTTCCACTCCGGGATGGTCGGCCACGCGGGGGAGCACGGCCGTGCCTTCCGGGAGGTCGGCCGCCTCGGCGCCGAACTCGCCCGCATCGCGCCCGAGGTGACGGGACGTCACAGCCGCGCCGACATCGCCGTGCTGCACGACTGGCACGCCTGGTGGGCGAGCGCCCACGAGGGCCGCCTCTCGACCCGCGTCGACCACGCCGACCTGCTCACCACCTGGCACCGCGCCCTGTGGCGGGCCCACCTCGCCACCGACTTCGCCCACCCCGAGCACGACCTCGGCGCCTACCGGATGGTCGTCGTCCCGCAGCTCTACGCCCTCACCGACCGCGCCGTGGAGAACCTCGTCGGCTACGTCCGCGACGGCGGCACCCTGGTCAGCGGCTTCCTCACCGGCGTCGCCGACCAGGACGACCGGATCAGGGAGGGCGGCATGGACGCCCGGCTGCGCGCCCTGTTCGGCATCCGCACCCTGCACGAGTGGTGGCCCCTGGAGACCGGCGAGACCGCCACCACCGACGCCTTCGACGGCACCCTCTGGTCGGAGGAGATCGACAAGACCCCGGACGCCGTCGCCGAGGCCGTCTACCGGGGCGGCGACCTCGACGGCCTGCCCGCCGTCCTGCGCACCGGCCGCGCCTGGTACCTCTCCACCCTCCCCGCCCCCGACGCCCTGCGCGACCTGCTCGCCTCGATCGCCCGGGACGCCGGGACCGGCCCGGTCCTCGCCGGGCTGCCCGCCGACGTCGAGGCGGTGCGCCGCGGCGACCTGCTCTTCCTGCTCCACCACGGACGCGGAACGGTCACCGTCGAGGTGCCCGGCAGCCACCGCGACCTGCTCACCGGCACCGTCCACACCGGCACGGTCGTGCTCGGCCGGTACGGGGCGGCGGTGCTGGCGCCATGACCCTCGCCCACGGCACCTGGGAACCGCGCCCGGCCACCCGCTGGGAGGACGGCTTCCTGAGCGGCAACGGCCACCACGGCACCCTCGCGTTCGGTGACCCGGACGATGAGCGGGTCGTCGTCACCCAGCACACCCTGGTCCGCCCCAACGGCGGTGAACACGCCCGTCCGCCCGCGCTCGCCGCCCGACTCCGCGCGCTCCAGGACCGGTTGCTCGCCGGGGACCGGCACGCCGCCGACTCCTTCACCGACGGACGCCCCCTCCAGTGGGTGCAGCCCTTCCACCCCGCCTTCCAGATCCGGCTGCGCCGCCCGCCGGGCGAGCGGGCCCGCTACCGGCGCTCCGTCGACTTCACCACCGGCGTCGCCTCGACGGTCTTCGACGGCGGCGACAGCCGGGTCTTCGTCTCCCGCGCCGACGACGTCGTCGTCCAGCGGATCACGGGGCCCGACCTCGACCTCACCCTCGACCACCGCCTGCCCGGGGCGCCGCCCGGCCTCGCCGTCGGCGACAGCGCCGTCCTCACCGCCGACGGCGCCCAGCTCAGCCTGCGCGTGCGCTACCCCGGCGGGGACCGCGCCTACACCGGGCTCACCCTGGTGGCGGCCGACGGCGGCCGGGTCCGGCTGACCCCGCCCGGCGTCCGCGTCACCGGCGCCCGCTCGGTGCTGCTGCTCACCCGGGTGCGGCGGCACACCGGCGAACCCGACCCCACGGAGGACGGCCTGGCCCTGCGCGCCCTGCTGCCGGACGGCCCCGACCCCTACGCCCGCCTCCTTCAGCGGCACACCGCCCGGCACACCGCCGCCTACCGGCGCGTCACCCTCGACCTGGCCGCCGACCCCGCCGAACGCGCTCTGCCCGGCTCCGAGTTGCTCACCCGGCCCGGAAGCCCCGCCCTGCTGGAGCGGCTGTTCGCCGCCGGGCGCTACCACCTGCTCTCCGCCAGCGGCGTCAACCCGCCCCGCCTGACCGGGCTGTGGACCGGCGACTGGGACACCGCCTGGTCCGGCGCCTTCACCAACGACGCCAACCTCAACCTGCAGACCGCCTCGGCCGCCGCGACCGACCTCCCCGAGGTGACCGAGGCCCACGCGTCCCTCGTCCACCGCCAGGCCGGCGACTGGGCCGAGAACGCCCGCGCCGTCTTCGGCGCCCGGGGCACGGTGGCGCCCGCGCACAGCGACGGCGACCGCGGACTCGCCTACCACTTCAGCCGCGAGTACCCGCTGCACCTGTGGACGGCGGGCGCCGACTGGCTGCTGAAACCGCTCGTCGACCACGACGAGACCCGGGGCGCCCGCGACCCGCGCACCGCCGCCGCCCTCGCCCGAGTGGCCCTCTTCTACGAGGACTTCCTCACCCGCACCGACGCCGCCGGACGGCTCGTCCTGGTCCCCTCCTACTCACCGGAGAACCGGCCCGCCGACGGTGGCTGGGGCGCCGTCGACGCGGCCATGGACCTCTCCGCCGCCCGGCACGCCCTGCGCACCGCCGCCGACTACCACCCCGGGCCGGACGCCGACCGCTGGCGCGCGCTCGCCGACCGGCTGCCGCCGCACCGGGTCAACGCCGACGGCGCCCTCGCCGAATGGGCCCGCGAGGGCCTGGACGACCGCTACGACCACCGCCACCTCTCCCATCTCTACGGCGTCTGGCCGCTCGACGAGATCACCCCCTACGACACGCCCGCCCTCGCCGCCGCCGCCCACCGCGCCCTCGCCCTGCGCGGCGCCGAGAACGACTCCGCGCACGGGTACCTCCACCACGCCCTGGTCGCCGCCCGGCTGCGCGACGGCGACCGGGTCGGGCACGCCCTCGACCGGGTGCTGCGCGGCGACTTCTTCCACGACTCCCTGATGAGCGCCCACTACCCGGGGCGCGACGTCTACAACGCGGACGCCGCCCACACGCTGCCCGCCGTGGTCGTCGAGTCGCTGGTGCAGTCGACGCCCGACCGGCTGGTCCTGCTGCCCGCGCCGGTCCGCCCCCGGGGACGACTGCTGGGCGTGCGGACCCGGTTCGGCGCCGGGCTCGACCTCGCCTGGACCCCCGAGAGCTGTACCGCGGTGCTCCGCCCCACCCGCAGCCACCGCGTCGAACTCAGGACTTCCGCCGGCGGCAGGCCGCTCGATCTCGTCGCCGGAGAAGACCACGTCCTCACCCTGACGGGGACGTGGTGACCCGGGTACCTCCCCCCACCCATGGAAGGGACACCATGGCACCGACCACCCTGAGCAGGATCGGCAAGGTCCTGCTGGCCCCCGCCGTCGCCCTCGGCTTCACCGTCGGCGTCGCCTCCGCGCCCGCATCGGCGGCCGTCTGGAACTCCTGCGACCAGTGGGGCAACACCACGCTCAACGGCTACACGCTCTACAACAACATCTGGGGTTCGGGCGCGGGCAGCCAGTGCGTCTGGGCCAACTCCGGTACCAACTGGGGCGTCTGGGCGAACCACCCCAACACCGGCGGCATCAAGTCCTACCCGAACTCCAAGAAGGTGATCAACAAGTCGATCACCTCGCTCGCCTCGCTCACCAGCAGCTACAACGTCACGGTCCCGTCCTCCGGCGCGTACAACACCTCGTACGACATCTGGGACACCGACTACGACTACGAGATCATGCTGTGGGTCAACAAGACCGGCGCGGTCGGGCCGCTCGGCACCTCGCAGGGCAACCTGACCCTCGGCGGCCACACCTGGACCGTCTACAAGGGCAGCAACGGCGCCAACCAGGTCTTCTCCTTCGTCCGCACCTCCAACTCGACCTCCGGCACGGTCGACGTCCTGCCGATCCTGAAGTGGATCAAGGACACCAAGGGCTGGTTCGGCAACGAGACGATCGGCGACGTCCAGTTCGGCTACGAGATCACCTCGTCCTCGGGCGGCCTGGACTTCACCACCAACAACCTGACGGTCAGCAGCAGTTGACCCCGTTCCCGGGGGCGGGGCCGCACCGGTCCCCGCCCCCGGGCGGGCCGCTACCCGGCCACCGGCAGCGACGCCCCGTCCCGCAGGAAGAGCGGGATGCGCTCCAGCGGCGCGTCGACGGTGACCACCCCACCGCCCTCGTAAACGGCGCCGGTCCAGGCGTCCGTCCAGGTCGCCCCGGCGGGCAGGTGGACGTCCCGGGCCCTGGCGCCCGCGTCGAGGACCGGCGCGACCAGCAGGTCAGGGCCGAAGAGGTAGGCGTCGTCCACGGACCAGGCCGCCGCGTCGCCGGGGAACTCCAGGAACAGCGGGCGCATCACCGGCAGCCCCTCCTCGTGCGCCTGCCGCATCACGTCCAGGACGTACGGCCGCAGCCGCTCCCGCAGCCGCAGGTACCGCTCCAGGATCGCGCCCGCCTCCGGGCCGTACGACCAGACCTCGTTGGGCCCGCCGGTCATCTCCGGGCCCAGCGGCGTCCCCGGGTCGCGGAAGCCGTGCAGCCGCATCACCGGGGAGAGCGCGCCGAACTGGAACCAGCGGACCATCACCTCCCGGTACGCCGGGTCGTCCGGGTCGCCGCCGTGGAAGCCGCCGATGTCCGTGTTCCACCACGGGATGCCGGACATCGACGTGTTGAGCCCCGCCGCGATCTGCCGGCGCAGGGTCGGGAAGTCGGTGCCGATGTCACCGGACCACACCGCGGCGCCGTAGCGCTGACTGCCCGCCCACGCCGAGCGGTTGAGGGTGATCACCTCGTCCCGCCCGGACGCCCGCAGCCCCTCGTAGAAGGCGCGGGAGTTCTCCGCCGGGTAACAGTTGCCGACCTCCAGGCCGGGACCCGCCCAGTAGCGCAGGTTCTCCTGGAAACCCGGCTTCAGCTCCGGCTCGCAGGCGTCCAGCCAGAACGCCGAGATGCCGTACGGGTCGAGGTAGTTCTCCTTGATCCTGGACCACACGAACTCCCGGGCCCCCGGGTGGGTGGCGTCGTAGAAGGCGACCTGGACGGTGGAGGCGACCCCCTTGTCCGGCCAGTCGGCGTGCGCCACCGGACCGTACTCGGTGCCGATGAGGTGACCGTTCTGCTCCATCGGCCGGTGGTTCTCGCTGAGCGGCGACACCGAGGGCCACACGCTCACCACCAACGTGATGCCCAGCGCGTCCAGTTCACGCACCATCGCCGCCGGGTCGGGCCACTCCGCCGGGTCGAACCTCCACTCGCCCAGGTGCGTCCAGTGGAAGAAGTCGCAGACGATCGCCGAGATCGGCAGCCCGCGCCGCTTGTACTCCCGTGCCACGGCGAGCAGTTCGTCCTGGGTGCGGTAGCGCAGCTTGCACTGCCAGAACCCGGCCGCCCACGCGGGCAGCATCGGGGTCCGTCCGGTGACCGCGCTGTAGCGGCGCTGCCCGTCGGCGGGGGAGCCCGCGGTGATCCAGTAGTCGATCTGCCGCGCCGCGTCGGCCACCCACCGGGTGCCGTTGCCCGCCAGCTCCACCCGCCCGATCGCCGGGTTGTTCCACAGCAGGGTGTAGCCCCGGCTGGAGGACAGCACCGGCACGGAGACCTCCGCGTTGCGCTGCACCAGGTCCACCACCAGGCCCTTCTGGTCGAGCCGCCCGTGCTGGTGCTGGCCGAGGCCGTACAGCTTCTCGTCGTCGTAGGCGGCGAACCGCTGCTCCAGGCGGTGCCGCCCGCCGCCGACCGGCGTGTACAGGCGCGGGCCCGGCCACCAGAAGTGGGCGCGCTGCTCGGCGAGCAGTTCGCCGCGGTCCTCGGTGCGCAGGAACCGGATCTGCCCCTCGGAGTCCACCTCCACGGTGAGCGCGCCGACCGTCAACTGCCCCGATGTCTCACCGGCTTTGACGCAGGACGAGGACTCCGGCGGGGTGTCGAGCAGCGCGCCCGGCAGGTCCTCGACGAGGGGGCCGCCGAGGCGGGCCCTGACCCGGACCGCGTCCGGACCCCACGGCTCGATCCGCAGGGTCTCCTGACGTCCGCTCCACTCCAGCGCGCCGTCCCGCTCGCGGAAGGTGCCGACGGTGGGCGACGACTGGGCCAGGCTGACCGTGCCCGGTGACTGGTTCTCGGCAGGCTGATTCACGTGGGGTGCTCCTCGACGTGGAGACAGGGGGGTGCCCCGGAGGGCGTGCGGGCGGTGCGCGGACGGGTCAGGCGGGGGTGGCGGCGGGCGCCGGACCCGTGCTGGCCCTGACCGTCAACTCGGGTGCGATCAGCACGACGTCGTCGCTGCCCCGGCCGTCGAGCTTGGCCACGAGCTGCTCGACGGCGCTGCGGCCCATCTCCTGGGCCGGGATGGCGACGGAGGTCAGCCGCACGGACGCCTGCACGGCGACCTGCTCGGGGCAGACGGCGACCACCGACACGTCCTCCGGCACCGCCCGGCCCTGCTGGCGCAGCAGCGCGAGCAGCGGCTCCACCGCCGACTCGTTCTGCACCACGAACCCGGTGGTGCCCGGCCGCTCGTCCAGCACCCGGGCGAGCGTCGCGGCCATCGCGTCGTAGCCGCCCTCGCACGGCCGGTGCAGCAGCCGCACGCCCAGCTCCGAGGCCCGGGACCGGAGTCCGTCCAGGGTCCGTTCGGCGAAACCGGTGTGCCGCTCGTAGACGGCGGCGGCCTCGCCGATGACAGCGATGTCGCGGTGGCCGAGCAGCGCCAGGTGCTCCACGCACAGCGCGCCGGTCGCCCGGAAGTCGAGGTCGACACAGGTGAGCCCGGCGGTGTCGGCGGGCAGCCCGATCAGCACCGACGGCTGGTCGGTGCCGCGCAGCAACGGCAGCCGCTCGTCGTCCAGTTCGACGTCCATCAGGATCATCGCGTCGGCCAGCCCGCTGCCGGCGACCCGGCGGACCGCGTCCGGGCCCTCCTCGCCGGTCAGCAGCAGGACGTCGTAGCCGTGGGCGCGGGCCGCGGTGGCGACCGCGATGGCGATCTCCATCATCACCGGCACGTACATGTCGGTGCGCAGCGGCACCATCAGCGCGATGATGTTCGACCTGCTGCTGGCCAGCGCCCGCGCCCCCGCGTTCGGGTGGTAGCCCAGCTCCCGGATCGACTCCTCGACCCGGGTGCGGGTGGTGGAGGAGATGGACCGCTTGCCGCTGAGGACATAGCTCACCGTGCTCGCCGAGACTCCGGCGTGCTGGGCGACCTCGGCGAGGGTGACCATCCAGCTCTCCCAGCGTGTGAAGCGCTTCGACAGTGCGCGGGGTGTACAGGGGCAGGTGAGGGTGGTTCGACAGTAGCTCCCCTCCGAGGGGGTGTCCATAGGCTGTCGAAGCGCTTCGACTCCGATTCCCGCACCCGCGCCGGACCGCCCGCCGCGCCCCTGCGCCGAACGGCCGCGCGCGGGGTGGTGGCCCCGCCCCGGATCCGGTACATACGTTCAGGTAGCACCCGTCGGTAGCCAGACAGGACCACGATCCCGATCCGCGACGAGGTGGACCCCATGTCCGCACCACCCAGCAGCAGACCCACCGTCTCCGAGCGCGAGGCCCGCGCGGTGGCCGAGGCGGCCCGCGACCAGGAGTGGCGCAAGCCCAGCTTCGCCAAGGAGCTGTTCCTCGGCCGCTTCCGGCTCGACCTGGTCCACCCGCACCCCACCCCCGCCGCCGAGGACGTCCGGCGCGGCGAGGAGTTCCTCGTCCGGCTCCGCGACTTCTGCGAGACCCGGATCGACGGCGCCCTTGTCGAACGCGAGGCGCGCATCCCCGACGAGGTCGTCGAGGGACTCAAGGAACTCGGCGCCCTCGGCATGAAGATCGCCCCCGAGTACGGCGGCCTCGGCCTCACCCAGGTGTACTACAACAAGGCGCTCGCCTTGGTCGGCTCGGCCTCCCCTGCGGTCGGCGTGCTGCTCTCCGCCCACCAGTCGATCGGCGTCCCGCAGCCGGTGAAGCTGTTCGGCACCGACGAGCAGAAGCGGGCCTTCCTGCCCCGCTGCGCCCGCACCGACATCAGCGCCTTCCTGCTCACCGAGCCCGACGTCGGCTCCGACCCGGCCCGCCTGGCCGCGAGCGCGGTCCCCGACGGCGACGACTACCTCCTCGACGGCGTGAAGCTGTGGACCACCAACGGCGTCGTCGCCGACCTGCTGGTGGTGATGGCCAGGGTACCGAGGAGCGAGGGCCACAAGGGCGGCATCACCGCCTTCGTGGTGGAGGCCGACTCGCCCGGGGTCACCGTCGAGAACCGCAACGCCTTCATGGGCCTGCGCGGCATCGAGAACGGCGTCACCCGCTTCCACCGGGTCCGGGTCCCGGCCGCCCACCGCATCGGCCCCGAGGGCGCCGGACTCAAGATCGCCCTGACCACCCTCAACACCGGCAGGCTCTCGCTCCCCGCGTCCTGCGTGGCGGCGGGCAAGTGGTGCCTGAAGATCGCCCGCGAGTGGTCGGCCGCCCGCGAGCAGTGGGGCAAGCCGCTCGCCCACCACGAGGCGGTCGGCGCGAAGATCTCCTTCATCGCGGCCACCACCTTCGCCCTGGAGGCCGTCCTCGACCTGTCCAGCCAGATGGCCGACGAGGACCGCAACGACATCCGCATCGAGGGCGCGCTTGCCAAGCTGTACGCCTCCGAGATGGGCTGGCGGATCGCCGACGAACTGGTCCAGCTCCGCGGCGGCCGGGGCTTCGAGACCGCCGCCTCCCTCGCCGCCCGCGGCGAACGGGCCGTCCCCGCCGAGCAGTTGCTGCGGGACCTGCGCATCAACCGCATCTTCGAGGGCTCCACCGAGATCATGCACCTGCTGATCGCGCGGGAGGCCGTCGACGCCCACCTCGCCGTGGCCGGGAACCTCATCGACCCCGAGGCGTCCCTCCAGGACAAGGCGCGGGCGGGCGCGAACGCCGGGGTCTTCTACGCCAGATGGCTGCCCAGGCTGGTCGCCGGACAGGGCCAGCTCCCGGGCGCCTACGGGGAGTTCCGCCACGGGACCGACCTCTCCCGGCATCTGCGCTACGTGGAGCGGACCGCCCGGAGGCTGGCCCGCGCCACCTTCTACGGCATGTCCCGCTGGCAGGGCCGGATGGAGACCAAGCAGGGCTTCCTCGGCCGGATCGTCGACATCGGCGCCGAACTGTTCGCGATGAGCGCGGCCTGCGTACGGGCCGAACTCCTGCGCGCCAGGGGCGAACACGGCCGCGAGGCGTACCAGCTCGCCGACGCCTTCTGCCGACAGTCCCGCATCCGCGTCGAGGAACTCTTCGGACGGCTGTGGACCAACACCGACGACCTGGACCGCAAGGTCGTCGAGGGGGTCCTCGCGGGCACCTACACCTGGCTGGAGGACGGCGTCGTCGACCCCTCGGGGGAGGGCCCCTGGATCGCGGCGACCGATCCGGGGCCCTCGCGGGAGGAGAACGCGCACCGGAAGATCGGCTGACCGACCGGGCCCGCCGTCCTCCCCGGCGACGGGCCCGCCCCGCGGGGCGCCCTAGCAGTACTTGTCGCTCGGGTCCCGCGTCGTCCACGAGCAGGAGTCGACCTTGCTGCCGCCGGCCCTGGTCAGCGTCGCGGTGTCGCTGGTGTTGTTCCAGACGTACGCCCGCCGGTTCTGGAACTTGTCCGACGCGGTGTCCGTGCCCTTGCCGGTCCGGATCTTCATGTACTTCCCGGCCCCGATCCTGACGTCCTTGAAGGTGTACCGGTGGTTCGAGGCGTCCTTGAGGACCCAGCCCTTGAGGGCGACGGCGGACCGGCCGGTGTTCCTGATCTGCACCCACTCGGCGTTCAGGCTCCGGTTCGAGCGATCGTCGGGGCCGGGGCTGTCGAACCAGACGTGGTGGATGACGACCCCGCCGGCGGCCTCGGCGGGCGAGCTGAGCAGGGTGCCGGTCAGGACGGCGGCGCCCGCGAGAGCGGGCAGAGCGGCGCGCATGCGCATGGATATCCCCCCGGATGTCCGTTCGCCGGTCGGTCGTCCGCCGACCGGTAGGCCAAGTGCTATCACAGGATCTTCACCCGGATCTGACAAAGGCGGTTTTCCCTGCAATCGACCCAAGGAGCGACAAGCCACCCGCCCGAGGGACGCCCTGTCCTGCCACCCTCCGGATACGGCAACAATGGGGGGATGAGCGACAGTCCAGCACCCCTCGCCGACCCCCACCGCGTCTACGACCCCGTGGCGGGCGGCGGCCCCAAGGATCTGGTGATCCTCGGATCCACCGGGTCGATCGGCACCCAGGCCATCGACCTCGTGCTGCGCAACCCCGACCGCTTCGCGGTCACCGGCATCTCCGCCGACGGCGGGCGCCTGTCCCTGCTCGCCGAGCAGGCCCACCGGCTGCGGGTGCGGACCGTCGCCGTCGCCCGGGACAGCGTCGTACCGGCCCTGCGCGAGGCGCTCTCCGCGCGCTACGGCACCGAACCGCTCCCCGAGATCCTCGCGGGCCCGGACGCCTCCACCGAACTGGCGGCCACCGCCTGCCACACCGTGCTCAACGGCATCACCGGCTCCATCGGCCTCGCGCCCACCCTCGCCGCGCTCGGCGCGGGCCGCACCCTCGCGCTCGCCAACAAGGAGTCGCTCATCGTGGGCGGACCCCTGGTCAAGGCGCTGGCCGAGCCCGGCCAGATCATCCCGGTCGACTCCGAGCACGCGGCCCTCTTCCAGGCCCTGGCCGCCGGCACCCGCGCCGACGTCCGCAAGCTCGTCGTCACCGCCTCCGGCGGCCCCTTCCGCGGCCGGAGCAGGGCCGACCTGGCCCGCGTCACCGTCGAGGAGGCCCTCGCCCATCCCACCTGGGCGATGGGCCCGGTGATCACGATCAACTCCGCGACCCTCGTCAACAAGGGCCTGGAGGTGATCGAGGCGCACCTCCTCTACGACATTCCCTTCGACCGCATTGAGGTGGTCGTGCACCCCCAGTCGTATGTTCACTCGATGGTGGAGTTCACGGACGGATCGACCCTGGCCCAGGCGACGCCCCCCGACATGGGTGGGCCGATCGCCATCGGCCTCGGCTGGCCCGAACGGGTACCGGACGCGGCCCCCGCGTTCGACTGGAGCAAGGCGTCGACCTGGGAGTTCTTCCCCCTGGACGACGAGGCGTTCCCCTCGGTGAACCTCGCCAGGCACGTGGGCGGGCTCGCGGGGACCGCCCCGGCGGTGTTCAATGCCGCCAACGAGGAGTGCGTCGAGGCCTTCCGCGCCGGCGCGCTGCCGTTCAACGGGATCATGGACACCGTGACCCGGGTGGTCGAGGAGCACGGCACCCCGGACACGGGAACCTCGCTCACCGTTCAGGACGTCCTCGAAGCGGAGACCTGGGCACGGGCCCGTGCCCGGGAACTGACAGCGCAGACGGCGACCGCGGAGGCGCGTGCATGACGTCCTTGATGATGATCCTCGGCATAGTCGTCTTCGCGTTCGGCCTGCTGTTCTCGATCGCCTGGCACGAGCTCGGCCACCTCTCCACGGCCAAGCTGTTCGGCATCCGGGTCCCGCAGTACATGGTCGGCTTCGGCCCGACGATCTTCTCCCGCACCAAGGGCGACACCGAGTACGGGATCAAGGCCGTCCCGCTCGGCGGCTACATCCGCATGATCGGCATGTTCCCGCCGGGCCCCGACGGCCGCCTGGAGGCCCGCTCCACCTCGCCCTGGCGCGGCATGATCGAGGACGCCCGTTCGGCCGCCTTCGAGGAACTGCGCCCCGGCGACGAGACCCGCCTCTTCTACACCCGTGCCCCGTGGAAGCGGGTCATCGTGATGTTCGCGGGCCCCTTCATGAACCTGGTCCTCGCGGTCGCGCTGTTCTTCGTCGTCCTGATGGGCTTCGGGATCTCCCAGCAGACCACCACGGTCAGCTCCGTCTCCCAGTGCGTCATCGCGCAGAGCGAGAACCGCGACAGCTGCCGGACCGGCGACCCCGCCTCCCCGGCCGCCGCCGCGGGGCTCAAGGCGGGCGACAAGATCCTCTCCTTCGGCGGGGTGCGGACCCAGGACTGGGACAGGCTCTCCGACCTGATCCGCGCCAACCCCGGCAAGGACGTCCCGATCGTCGTCCAGCGCGACGGCAAGGACCTCACCCTGCACGCGACCATCGCCACCAACCAGGTCGCCAAGAAGGACTCCGGCGGGGCCATCGTCCAGGGCCAGTACGTCAAGGCCGGATTCCTCGGCTTCAGCGCCGCCACCGGCATCGTCCGCCAGGACTTCGGCGACTCCGTGACCTGGATGGGCGACCGCGTCGGCGACGCCGTCGACTCCATCGTGGCCCTGCCCGGCAAGATCCCCGGCCTCTGGGACGCCGCCTTCGGCGACGGCAAGCGGGCCGCGGACTCCCCGATGGGCGTGGTCGGCGCCGCCCGCGTCGGCGGTGAGATCTTCACCCTCGACATCCCGGCCAGCCAGCAGCTCGCGATGTTCGTCATGCTGGTCGCGGGCTTCAACCTCTCGCTGTTCCTGTTCAACATGCTCCCGCTGCTCCCGCTCGACGGCGGCCACATCGCCGGCGCCCTGTGGGAGGCGCTGCGCCGCAACGCGGCCAAGGTGCTGCGCCGCCCGGACCCCGGTCCGTTCGACGTGGCGAAGCTCATGCCGGTCGCCTACGTGGTGGCCGGGATCTTCGTCTGCTTCACCATCCTGGTCCTGATCGCGGACGTGGTGAACCCGGTGCGGATCTCCTAGGACGGCTCCTGGACACCCGCGGTTCACGGCGGCCCGGCACCCTCGGTGCCGGGCCGCCTTCCATCGGGTGGGTTTCCCCCTGTGATGTGCTCGGGCCAAGACATGTGTCGTAATCTCGAAGCCTGGAGCCCGATGACTGCGGGACCGGAGCCTGATCCACGACTTGGGGTTGCACAGCAGATGACTGCGATTTCTCTCGGCATGCCGTCCGTCCCGACCCGGCTCGCCGAGCGCCGGAAGAGCCGGCAGATCCAGGTCGGCTCCGTCGCCGTCGGCGGTGACGCCCCCGTCTCCGTGCAGTCGATGACCACGACGCGCACCTCCGACATCGGCGCCACGCTCCAGCAGATCGCCGAGCTGACGGCGTCCGGCTGCCAGATCGTGCGGGTGGCGTGCCCGACGCAGGACGACGCGGACGCGCTGTCGACGATCGCCCGCAAGTCGCAGATCCCGGTCATCGCCGACATCCACTTCCAGCCGAAGTACGTCTTCGCGGCGATCGAGGCCGGATGCGCCGCCGTCCGCGTCAACCCCGGCAACATCAAGCAGTTCGACGACAAGGTCAAGGAGATCGCCAAGGCCGCAAAGGAGCACGGCACGCCCATCCGCATCGGCGTCAACGCCGGTTCGCTGGACCGCCGTCTGCTCCAGAAGTACGGCAAGGCCACCCCCGAGGCGCTCGTCGAGTCCGCGCTGTGGGAGGCGTCCCTCTTCGAGGAGCACGACTTCCGCGACATCAAGATCTCCGTCAAGCACAACGACCCGGTCATCATGATCGAGGCGTACAAGCAGCTCGCCGCCCAGTCGGACTACCCCCTGCACCTCGGCGTCACCGAGGCGGGCCCCGCCTTCCAGGGCACCATCAAGTCCGCCGTCGCCTTCGGCGCCCTCCTCTCCCAGGGCATCGGCGACACCATCCGCGTCTCCCTCTCGGCGCCGCCCGCCGAGGAGGTCAAGGTCGGCATCCAGATCCTGGAGTCCCTCAACCTCAAGCAGCGCGGCCTGGAGATCGTCTCCTGCCCGTCCTGCGGCCGCGCCCAGGTCGACGTCTACAAGCTCGCCGAAGAGGTCACCGCCGGACTCACCGGCATGGAGGTCCCGCTGCGGGTCGCCGTCATGGGCTGCGTCGTCAACGGCCCCGGCGAGGCCCGCGAGGCCGACCTCGGCGTCGCCTCCGGCAACGGCAAGGGCCAGATCTTCGTCAAGGGCGAGGTCATCAAGACCGTCCCCGAGTCGAAGATCGTCGAGACCCTCATCGAGGAGGCCATGAAGCTGGCGGCCCAGATGGAGGCCGACGGCATCACCTCCGGCGAGCCGTCGGTGGCGGTCGCGGGCTGACACCACCCGGTCCTGCGCACCCCCCGTCACCCGATCCGGTGACGGGGGGTGCGTCGTCCACGACGGTCGGGAGCCCCCGCCGCCCGCCCTCCCACAGGGGCGGCGCCGCACAATTTCGGCGGGTACAGTGCGGAGATCAGCAGAACCCCAGGGTGAGGCCCCGCACGTGTTGACCCAGACCACCTCCCGGGTGCTCGAACCGAGCGACCTTGACGCCGCGCTCGCCATCCTCGGCCGCGAGCCGGTCACCAATGCCTTCGTGACCTCCCGGGTCCAGATCGCCGGGCTCGACCCCTGGCGGCTCGGCGGCGAGATGTGGGGCTTCTACGAGGACGGCATGCTGACGTCCCTCTGCTACGCCGGCGCCAACCTCGTCCCGATCTGCGCCACCCCGCGCGCCGTGCGCGCCTTCGCCGACCGCGCCCGCCGCGCCGGACGCCGCTGCTCCTCCATCGTCGGCCCCGCCGGACCCACCACCCAGCTCTGGCGCCTGCTCGAACCGAGCTGGGGCCCGGCCCGCGAGGTACGCGCCCACCAGCCCCTCATGGTCACCGACCGGATGCCCGCCGACATCGCCCCCGACCCGTACGTCCGCCGCATCCGCAAGGACGAGATGGAAACGATCATGCCGGCCTGCGTGGCGATGTTCACCGAGGAGGTCGGCGTCTCCCCGATGGCGGGCGACGGCGGCCTCCTCTACCAGGCCCGCGTCGCCGAACTGGTCGGCTCCGGACGCTCCTTCGCCCGCGTCGACGAACGCGGCAACGTCGTCTTCAAGGCCGAGATCGGCGCCGCCACCACCCAGGCCTGCCAGATCCAGGGCGTCTGGGTCGCCCCCGAGTACCGCGGCCAGGGCCACGCGGCCCCCGGCATGGCGGCCGTCCTGCGCTACGCCCTCGCCGACGTCGCCCCCGTGGTCAGCCTCTACGTCAACGACTTCAACACCGCGGCCAGGCGCACCTACCACCGCGTCGGCTTCCAGGAGGTCGGCGCCTTCACGAGCGTCCTCTTCTAGGACCTGCCGTCCGGACCGGGCGCCGGGGCACGGCGCGTCATCCGCACGACGGACCCCGGCTGACGCCCCGTCCGGCACCGCGCCCGCCACCCCTGTACCCTCCCCGCATGGACCTCGTCATCGGCCCCCTCGACCTGTCCGCCCACGTCGACGAGGCCCTCGCCGTCCAGGCCGTCGCGTTCGGCCTCGACGCCGACGAAGTCGCCGTGCGCCGCCAGATCGTCCTGCGCCACATGGCCTACCCCGGCGCCCGCGCGCTCGGCGTCACCGAGGGCGGCCACCTCGTCGGATTCGTCTACGGCATGCCCAACGACCGCACCCACTGGTGGTCCACCGTCGTCGAGCCCTACCTCCGCGCCCAGGACCACGACGGCTGGCTCGACGACTCCTTCGTCATCACCGAGCTGCACGTCCACCCCCACCACCAGAACCGGGGCGTCGGGCGCGCCCTCATCACCCGCATCACCGACAGCGCCGCCGAGCCCCGCTCGATCCTCTCGGCCATCGACACCGACAGCCCCGCCCGCGGCCTCTACCACTCGCTCGGCTACCAGGACCTGGCCCGCCGGGTCCTCTTCCCGAGCGCCCCCAGGCCCTACGCGGTGATGGGCGCCCCCCTCCCGCTGCGCCGCCGATAACCGATTTCCACCCGCACAGCGGCCCCGGCTAACCTCCTAGCCATCACCCTTTCCCGGCAGGAGTACGAGAACCATGGCGAACGCACCGGTCCAGCGCATGTCCCGTTTGATGGCGAAGACGCTGCGCGACGACCCGGCCGACGCCGAGGTCCTCAGCCACAAGCTGCTCGTGCGCGCCGGTTACGTCCGCCGCACCGCCGCCGGCATCTGGAGCTGGCTGCCGCTGGGCAAGCGGGTCCTCGCCAACGTCGAGCGGATCGTCCGCGAGGAGATGGACGCCATCGGCGCCCAGGAGGTGCTGCTCCCCGCCCTGCTGCCGCGCGAGCCCTACGAGGCGACCGGCCGCTGGGAGGAGTACGGCGCGGAACTCTTCCGCCTCCAGGACCGCAGGGGCGCCGACTACCTCCTCGGCCCCACCCACGAGGAGATCTTCACCCAGCTGGTCAAGGACCAGGCGTCCTCCTACAAGGACCTGCCCGTCATCCTCTACCAGATCCAGCACAAGTACCGTGACGAGGCCCGCCCCCGGGCCGGGATCCTGCGCGGCCGCGAGTTCCTGATGAAGGACTCCTACTCCTTCGACACCGAGGACGAGGGCCTGGCCCACTCCTACGCCCTGCACCGCCAGGCCTACCAGCGGGTCTTCGAGCGCCTCGGCCTCGACTACCGCATCTGCGCGGCCACCGCGGGAGCCATGGGCGGCTCCAAGTCCGAGGAGTTCCTGGCCCCCGCCGAAGCGGGCGAGGACACCTTCGCCGACTGCCCGAACTGCGACTTCGCCGCCAACACCGAGGCGATCACCTACGAGCTGAAGCCGGCCGACGCGTCCGCCGTGCCCGCCCTGGAGGAGATCCCCACCCCCGACACCCCGACCATCGAGACCCTCGCCGCCCACCTCGGCGTCCCCGCCTCCGCCACCCTGAAGAACCTCCTGGTCACGGTGGACGGCGAGATCGTCGCCGTCGGCGTCCCCGGCGACCGTGAGGTCGACCTCGGCAAGGTGGAGGCGCACTTCGCCCCGGCCACCGTCGAACTGGTCACCGCCGAGGACTTCACCGGCCGCCCCGACCTGGTCCGCGGCTACGTCGGACCGCAGGGCCTGGAGAAGGTCACCTACCTCGCCGACCCCAGGATCGCCCCCGGCACCGCCTGGATCACCGGCGCCAACAAGCCCGGCACGCACGCCAGGAACGTCGTCGCGGGCCGCGACTTCGACGTCGACGCCTACGTCGACGTCGTCGTCGTCCAGGAGGGCGACCCCTGCCCCCGCTGCGGCACCGGCCTCAAGCTGGACCGCGCCATCGAGATCGGCCACATCTTCCAGCTCGGCCGCAAGTACGCCGACGCCCTCAAGCTCGACGTCCTCGGCCAGCAGGGCAAGCCGGTCCGCGTCACCATGGGCTCCTACGGCATCGGCGTCTCCCGCGCCGTCGCGGCCCTCGCCGAGCAGACCGCCGACGAGCACGGGCTGGTCTGGCCCCGCGAGGTCGCCCCCGCCGACGTCCACGTGGTCGCCGCGGGCAAGGCGCTGCAGACCGAACTCGCCCTGGACGTCGCGGAGAAGCTCCGCGAGGCCGGACTCCGCGTCCTCGTCGACGACCGCGCCGGGGTCTCTCCCGGCGTCAAGTTCACCGACGCGGAACTGATCGGCGTGCCGCACATCCTGGTGGCCGGCCGCCGCTCCGCCGAGGGCGTCCTGGAACTGAAGGACCGCAGGAGCGGCGAGCGCGAGGAACTGACCGTGGACGACGCGATCGCCCGCCTCCGCGCCCTCTGACCGCACCCGGAGCCCCACGGACTCCCACCGGCCGTCCCCCGACCGCGGCGCGCGACACCGCGCCGCCCGGGAAGGGGACGGCCGCTACCGCCCCGCCCCGCCGACCCGCCTCACAGCCACCCGGCGAACTCCAGCAGCAGCTCCGCGTCCTTCGGGCGTCCCACCCGCAGCGCCCGCACCCCGGACTCCACCGCCCGGAACAGCGCCCAGCCCCGCAGCCGGTCCTGGTCCACGTCAAGGGACTCCGCCAGCCGCTTCACCCGCCGCCGCGCGGTCGACGCCCCGGACGGCACCGCGATCAGGTCCTCGACCCGGTCGCGCACCAGCCGGGCGAGGTCGAAGGCGCACTCCCCGACCACCGGGTCGGGACCCACCGCGAGCCACGGCGAACGCTCGCCCGCGAGCACCTTGCTCTGCCGGAACGTCCCGTGCAGCAGCCGCCGTTCCTGCCCGGCCTCCAGCAGCTCGTCCCGGGCCATCAGCGCCGCGTCGACCAACTGCGCCACCTCCGGACGCGCCGCGGCCGTCGCCCGCATCGCCGCGGCCTGCCGCCCGGTGCGCTCCGCCACCGTCTCGAAGGAGTGGTCGGCGGGCGGTTCCACCCACAGCCTGCGCAGCGTCCCGGCCGCCTCCAGCAGCGCCCTCGCCTCCGGCAGCGACCGCACCGAGACGTCCGGATGCAGCCGCTCCAGCAGCAGTTCGCCGTCCGGCCCGGCGGGCTCCAGCAGCCGCACGGCACCGCGCCCCGCCCAGTGCGCCAGCGCGGCCCGCTCGCTCTCCGGACGGGCCCGGGGCGGCGCCAGCTTCAGCACGGCGGGGGCGCCGTCGGCCAGCCGCACCAGCACGACCAGGCTGCTGCGTCCGCCGGGCTCCTGCACCCGCTCCACCGTGGACCCGCGCCGCTCGACCGCGTCCCGGGCCGTCCCGGGCAGCCTCGCCAGCCAGTCGTCACCCCCGGGCGCCGTCTCACCGAGCGCCCGGAGCAGCCGCCTGGGCGGTTCGAAAGCCATGCGCGAGTCGTTCCCTTCTGTCGATCGCCCGTCCGAGGGGCCGCTTCGTCCGGCGCTGTGCCACCGGCGCCGTCAGCTCACGACGGCGCGCGCGTCATCCCGCGGGGGTCGCGGGAGTCGCGGGGGTGGCAGGGGTCGCCGGGGTGGCAGGGGCCGACGGGGTCGCGCCGGCGGACGCCCGTTCGGCCAGCCCAGGGAAGGCTACGCTCTCCCCGCGCCAGCGCACCGCACGGACGGCGGCCTCCCGCAGCCCCTCGGCCGCGGTGCGCCGCCGGTCGCCCGACGACGCCCGCACCAGGTCCGAGTAGACCCCGGCGACCCGCTCCTCCAGCTCGGCGGCCAGCCGCACCGCCCCGGCCTGGTCGGTCACCGCGAACGGCAGCGCGTACCCGGCGGACGCGGCCACCGGTGTGCCGCCCAGCTCCCGCACCTGCCGCGCCAGCACGTCCCGCCTGGCCCGGTGCGCCTCGTACGCCGCCCGCGCCTCGGCCCGCCGCGCGGCCCTGACCTGCCCGCCGACCACGCCGTACCCGTACACCGCCGCGTGCTCGGCGCCCAGCGCCGCCTGCAGCGCCGTCAGCATCCGCCGGTCACCGTCGCTCACCGGTCCCCCTCCGTCCGTCGCCCCGCTCACTTCGCGTTCCCGTTCTCCGTCAGCAGATACACGTGCGCCGCCCCGGCCGCCGCCACCGACGCCAGCAGGCGGGCCGGTTCGCCCGGAAGGTCGAGAAGGTCCTCGGTGCGCCGGTCGGCCAGGGCGCGTTCGGCGGCGGCCAGTCCGGCGAGGGCGTCCTTCTCGGTCGCCGGGGCGGAGGGCGCGGCCGAACCCGTGGGCGTGGGCGTCGACTTGGCGCCACCGGCGCCCTTCGCCGGCTGCCCGCTCTCCCGCGCCGTCCAGCCGAACGCCCGCGCGTGCCGGTCCACCTCGGCCCGCAGCGGCGCGAGCCGGCCCGCGAGCGCGGGGAACGCGGCGATCGCCGCGTCGTACCGCTCGCGCAGGGCCGCGCTGTCCCGGGCGGCGCGCTCCCGCGCCCGCTCGGCCGCGGCCGAACTGCCGTCGCCCGCCCCGCCGTCGCCGCCGGAACCCGGCGAACAGGCCGCCAGCAGGGCGGCCCCGACGGCCGAGACGAGCACGGATCTTCTGCGCGGACCCGCGAGGGGGCGCGGCGGTGAGGGGTACGGCACGGCAGGCGTCCTCGGGGCTCGTACGAACACACGGGCGGGGAAGGGCGGCCCGCCGTGATCACCGTACCCGCGCCCCCGGCGATCGCCGCTCATCGGCACCGCACGTCCCCGGGGTGGACGGCAACACACCCCGCGACCGGATACCCTTTGACCAGACACGCGACCATCCCACAACAGCACACGCGGCCGAGGAGTCACCCGGATGAGCACCACCCAGAGCGAGAGGCTGCGAGCACTGCTGGAACCGCTCGTCGGCTCCCAGGGACTGGATCTCGAGGAGATCGCGGTGGACTCCGTGGGACGCAAGCGGGTGCTGCGGGTGGTCGTCGACTCGGACGACGGCGCGGACCTCGACCGGATCGCCGATGTGAGCCGCGCGCTCTCGGCGAAGCTCGACGAGACCGACGCGATGGGCGAGGGCGAGTACACCCTGGAGGTCGGCACCCCGGGCGCGGAGCGGCTCCTTGAGGAGCACCGCCACTACCGCCGCGCGGTGGACCGCCTGGTGACGTTCCGGCTGACCGACGGCACCGAGCTGGTGGCCAGGATCCTGACCGTCGACGAGGACGCGCTCGACGTCGAGGTGCCCGGGGTGAAGGGGCGCAGGCCCACCGCCCGGCGGATCGCCCTCGCGGACGTCGACAAGGCGCGCGTGCAGGTCGAGTTCAACCGCAAGGACAAGAACGTCGGCGACGACAAGGAAGAGGAGGCGTAGCCGTGGACATCGACATGAGCGCCCTGCGGGGCTTGGTGCGGGAGAAGGAGATCTCCTTCGACCTGTTGGTCGAGGCGATCGAGTCCGCCCTCCTCATCGCGTACCACCGCACCGACGGCAGCCGCCGCCGCGCGCGCGTGGAGCTCAACCGGGACAGCGGACACGTCACGGTGTGGGCGAAGGAGGACCCGGAGGACCTGGAGGAGGACCAGCAGCCGCGCGAGTTCGACGACACCCCGTCGGACTTCGGCCGGATCGCGGCCACCACGGCCAAGCAGGTCATCCTCCAGCGGCTGCGCGACGCCCAGGACGACGCGACGCTCGGTGAGTACGCCGGCCGCGAGGGCGACATCGTGATGGGCGTCGTCCAGCAGGGCCGCGACCCGAAGAACGTGCTGGTCGACATCGGCAAGCTGGAGGCCATCCTGCCGGTGCAGGAGCAGGTCCCCGGCGAGACGTACCAGCACGGCATGCGGCTGCGCTCGTACGTCGTCCGGGTGGCGAAGGGCGTGCGCGGTCCGTCCGTGACCCTCTCGCGCACACATCCCAATCTGGTGAAGAAGCTGTTCGCCCTCGAGGTGCCCGAGATCGCCGACGGCTCCGTCGAGATCTCCGCGATCGCCCGCGAGGCCGGTCACCGCACCAAGATCGCCGTCCGCTCCACCCGGTCGGGGCTGAACGCCAAGGGCGCCTGCATCGGCCCGATGGGCGGCCGGGTGCGCAACGTGATGGGCGAGCTGAACGGCGAGAAGATCGACATCGTCGACTGGTCGGACGACCCGGCGGAGATGGTCGCCAACGCGCTCTCCCCGGCCCGCGTCTCCAAGGTGGAGGTCGTGGACCTCGCCGCCCGCTCCGCGCGGGTGACGGTCCCCGACTACCAGCTCTCCCTGGCCATCGGCAAGGAGGGCCAGAACGCCCGCCTCGCCGCCCGGCTCACCGGCTGGCGGATCGACATCCGGCCGGACACCGAGGAGCAGGGCCAGTCCGAGGAGTAGGCGGCCGGGGCAGGCGGCCGGGGAATAGATCCAAGCCGCCGTCCGCTGAGATCACGACAGTTCTTGCGCGGCAGGTGTTCGATTGTTGCCCCGAACGGGTGAGGTCGGCGCGGGGAGGTAGACTTGAAGGTGTCTGGCCGGACGCGAGCCCGCGCATGCCCTGAACGCACCTGTGTGGGGTGCAGGCAGCGAGCGGCCAAACAAGAACTGCTGCGCATCGTGGCGGTCGAGGGTGAATGTCTCCCCGATCATCGCGGTACGCTGCCCGGCCGGGGTGCCTACGTGCACCTCGCCCTGGTCTGTCTCGACCTGGCGGTACGCCGCCGGGCGTTCACGAGGGCGTTGCGTGCCCCGGGAGCGCTCGACACAAAGGCGTTGCGCCTCTACGTCGAGCAGGCAATCGTTGCCCAGCAGGCAACACCGTAAGAAGCGTCGTGCGGAACCTCCGTGCGGCCCTGGTACCTCGCGAGTCGGAAGTAGGTCGAGATTGCGATGAGCACTCGATGAGTACGCGATGAGTACGCCCATGAAGTAGCGACGGTCCGGCCGCAACCCGGACCTAAAAGGAGCGAAGTGGCTAAGGTCCGGGTATACGAACTCGCCAAGGAGTTCGGTGTGGAGAGCAAGGCCGTCATGGCCAAGCTCCAGGAACTCGGTGAATTCGTCCGTTCGGCGTCTTCGACGATCGAGGCGCCCGTAGTACGCAAGCTGACCGACGCGTTCCAGGGCGGCGGCAAGCCGGCCCCGCGCAAGGCAGCCCCCAGGCCCGCCGCGCCCCAGGCGCAGGCGGCACGTCCGGCTGC
>NZ_FMCI01000351.1 GCF_900091845.1 Streptomyces sp. SolWspMP-5a-2 | reverse complement strand
CCGGGTGGTCACGGGTCGCCGCCGTCTCAGGAGATGAAGTCGTAGGAGAGCTGGTCGTCGCTGTCGGGCCAGGTGGCGAAGCGCCGCAGGCCGTACAGGAGCGGGTGCCGCTCCTCCACGAGCCGGGTCACCCGGGTGACCCGGCCCATGATCACGACGTGGTCGCCGACCACCTGGTCGGTGCTGACCGCGCAGTCGGCGACGGTGTGCGCGGCGTCCGTCAGATGGGGGCCGCGGGCTCCGTCCGGTGTCTGCCAGGCCACCCGGTCGAAGCGGTCGGGGGCGCCCGAGGCGAAGAGTTCGGCGGTGGCGCGGGCCCGCCGGTGCAGGAGGTTCACCGCGAAGGAGCGGCGGGCCAGGACCGCGTCGAGCGTCGGGCTGCCGCGCCGCATGCACACGAGCAGCACGGGCGGCTCCATGGAGACGCTGCACAGCGAGGTGAGGGTCATGCCCCACGGGTCGCCGCCGGTGCCGGTGGTGGTGACGACGGTCACGCCGGTGGGGAAACCGGCCATCAGGGCGCGGAAGTCGGCGGGGCTGCCGGGGCTCATGCGCTCTCCTCCCTCGCGGTCGTGGCTGACGTGGTGGTCGTGGCTGGCGTAGTGGTCGTGGTGGTCGTGGCTGGCGTGGCGCGGGAGGCGGCGACGCGTCCCCTGGTCTCCTCGATCTCGGCTACGAGGGCGGCCGTGAAGGCGGGGAAGGCGTCGTCCAGGAAGTGGAAGTGGCCGCCGGGGAAGGTCAGGCGGCGGAACGCGCCGGTGGTCTCGGGGGCCCAGGCGGCGGCGCCCGCGGCGGGGGCGAGCGCGTCGTCGGTGGCGGCGAAGACGGTGAGGTCGGCGGTGAGCGGCGGCCGTCCGGGGTCGGGCCGGTAGGAGTCGAGGGCCCGCAGGTCGGCCCGGACCAGTTGAAGGAACCGGGCCCGGAACTCGGGGAGTTCGTCGAGCCGGTCGGGCATCCCGCCGAGTCGGGTGAGCCTGCGGGCGAGTTCCACCTCGGACAGCGCGGGGTCGAGGAGGCGGACACCGGGGCGGACGGCGGGCGCCTGCCGTCCCGAGACGCCCACCCAGAGCGGTGCGGTGCCGCGCCGTTGCAGCGAGCGCGCGGTCTCGGCGGCGACGACCGCGCCGAAGCTGTGTCCGAAGAGGGCCAGCGGCGTCCCGTCGGCGACGGCGGCCACGTCCTCGGTGACCTGGGCGACGAGCGCCGTCATGTCGGTGAACGGCGGCCGGTCGTGGCGCTTGCCCCGGCCGGGCAGGTCGAGCAGGAGCAGGTCCCAGGCGGGCGGCAGCCGCCGGGTCATGGGGTGGTAGACCGCGCCCGAGCCGCCCGCGTGCGGGACGACGACCAGGCGCAGGTCGGGGGACGGCAGCGAGCGGGGCCTGACGAAGGCGGCGGTGTTCACGCGCCCACCTCCTGCCGGGCCCCGGCGGTGGCCGCGATGCTCCGGGCGAGGGTGCCGAGCAGGTCGCGCAGGGGCTGGTCAAGGGAGAGTTCGTCGGCCGTCATGCCGACGTCGAAGTGCTCCTCGACGCGGGTGATGAACAGGGTGGAGAGGAAGGAGTCCCCGCCGACGTCCAGGAAGGAGAGGCCGGGGTCGAGGCCGTCTGCCTGGAGGACGTCGCCGAGCACGGCCAGCAGGTACCGGGTGAGGGGTTCGGGGTCGAGCGAGTCCGGGAGCGGGACCCCGGTCGCCGCTGCCGTGCCGGGGCCGGTCCGCGCGGCGTCCCGGGGTTCGTCGATCCAGTACCGGATCGGGCGGAAGGGGTAGGTGGGCAGGTCGGCGGCGAACCGGGTGCCGGGTGCGGCGAGCGGGGCCAGGCGCGGGTCTGCGCCCGCGGTGAAGAGCGCGGCGAGCGCGGCGGCCAGCAGCCCGGGGGCGTCCCCGGGCCGGTCTCCGGCGAGCGGCAGGGTGGTGCGCCGACCGCCCGCCTCCCAGGACAGCTCGATCCGGACGGCGGGGGTGGGGGCGAGGGCGGGTTCGGGGGTGGTGGGTTCGGAGGTGGTGGGTTCGGGGGTGGCGTCTTCGAGGTCGGGGCGGTCGGTCGGTGCGGGCGAGGCGCCGTCAGGATCGCGGGTCGGTTCGCGGGTCGGTTCGCGGGTCGCGTCAGGGCTGTATTGGCTGTCAGGGCTTGTGTCGTCGGCGAGTGTGGTCGGGATGCCGAGCCTGGTCAGCAGGGCGCGCAGGGTTGCGGCCGGGGTGGCGGGAGTGCCGTGGGGGCGGTTGGGGCGCCAGGGGCATTGTCAGGCCCGGCCGAGTCACCCTCGGGTCCGGCCGGGGCACCTTCGGATGTGGCCGGGACGCCGTCGGGTGGTGTCGGGGTGGTGCCGAGCAGGGGGTGGGCCGTGGTGAGTTCGGTGGCGACGGCGGCCAGGGCGGCGGGCGGGCCCTCGACGCGCAGGGTGAACCGGCGCGGCGGCACGGGAGCGGGCGTCGTCGGCAGGCCGCGGGCGCGGTACTCGGCGAGCCCGTCGGCGAGGGCGCGCGCGGTGGGCGCGACGACGGCCAGCCGGTACGGGAAGGGGGCGCGTCCGGCGCGCAGCGTGTGGCAGAGACCGGCGAGCCGGGTGTCGTCCGTCGCGCGCAGCAGGGCCTCGGTCCGGTCGGCGAGGTGGTCGAGGGCGACGGGGTCCTTGGCGCTGAGGACGAGGAGTTCGGGGCGTCCCGGGCGCGGGGGCGCGGGTTCGGCGGCGGGCGCCCGGTACGCCTCCAGGACGGCGTGGACGTTGGTGCCGCTCATGCCGAAGGAGTTGATCCCGGCGATCCTGCGCGGCAGTTCGGGCCAGGGGGCGGGCCGCCGGGGCACGGTGAAGCCCAGCCGGTCCCAGGGGATGTGCGGGTTGAGGTCGCCGTCGGCCGGGTCGGCGGCGGCCGGGATCACGCCGTGCCCGAGCATCAGCACGGTCTTGATGACCGACGCGATGCCGGAGGCGCCCTCCAGGTGGCCGAGGCGGGACTTGACGCTGCCGATGCTCAGCGGGGTGCCACGGCGGCGCACCGCCTCCCCGAGGACGCCGTCGAGCGCGCCGATCTCGATCGGGTCACCGAGGACGGTGCCGGTGCCGTGCGCCTCGACGTAGCCGACGTCGGCCGGTGCGGTCCTGGCGTCGGCCAGCGCCGCCTCGATCACCTCCCGCTGCGCCGGTCCGTTGGGGGCGGTGAGACCGGACGCGGCACCGTCGTGATTGACGGCGGTCCCGCGGACGATGGCGAGGACGGGACGGCCCTCGCGTTCGGCGTCGTCCAGGCGCATCAGGGCGACGACCCCGACGCCCTCCCCGCGCCCGTAGCCGTCGGCGGTGGCGAGGAACGACTTGGAGCGGCCGTCGGGTGCCAGGGCCCGGGTCTGGCAGAGCGAGACCATCAGGTTGCCGGAGAGCAGCAGGTTGGCGCCTGCGGCGAGCGCGTAGCGGCACTCGCGGCGGCGCAGGGCCTGGACCGCGAGGTGGAGGGTGGTCATGGACGAGGAGCAGGCCGTCTCGACGCCCATGACGGGACCGGAGAAGCCCAGCAGGTGGCTGACGCGTCCGGCGCCGAAGCTGAGGCCGCCGCCGGTGATGTAGTAGGGGTCGATGCGGGAGGTGTCGCGGCGGTCCTCGTTCCGCTCGCTGTACTCGGACGTCATCATGCCGAGGTAGATCCCGACGTCCAGCCGGTCGGCGCGGCGCACCGCGATCCCGGCCCGCTCCAGCGCCTCCCAACTGGTCTCCAGGAGCATCCGCTGCTGCGGGTCGAGGAGCCGGGCCTCGCGCCGGGAGACACCGAAGAACCCGGCGTCGAAGTCGGCGACGGAGGTGAGGAAGGCCGCCCGGTCGACGTAGGAGCGGCCGGGCCGCCCGGGGGTCGGGTCGTGCACGGCGCGCAGGCCGGGGCGGTCGGCTGGGATGCCGGACAGGGCGGAGCCGGTGCCGGTGAGGAACTCCCAGTACGCCTCTGGTGTGTTGAGGGCGGGCGGCAGTCTGAGGCCCATGCCGACGACGGCCACCGGCGCGTGGGCCGCGTCCTCCAGTTCGGCGATCCGGGCGCGCAGCCGCCGGGAGAGCCGGAGCTGGTTTTCCATCAGGGCGCGGACGCCCTCGGTGTCGATGGCCTCGCTCATGCCTGGCTGTCTCCTTCCCGGGACACGTCGCTGCGGACGGCCCGCAGGAGTTCGTCGAACGACATCTCCGCCGGGTCCGGCGCCTCCGACGGCCGCGACGGCCGCGACGGCTCCGACGGCTGCGACGGCTGCGACGGCTGCGACGGCACGGAGTGCTCTGCCGGGGCCTGCTGCTCCGCCCGTTCCGCCGGTCCGCTCGGACCCGTTCGCTCTGTCCGGCCTGTTCGGTCTGTGTGGTCCGTGGGGTCTGTACGGGCTGTTCGGGCTGTGTGATCCGTGCGGTCGGTGGTCGGTTGCGGGGCTCCGTCGAGGTCCGTGGGCGTGGGGCGCAGCAGGCCGAGGACGTGGGCGGTGAGACGCGGGACCGTGGGGTGGTCGAGGGCGACGGTCGCCAGGAGGTCGACGCCGAGGGCGTGCGAGAGCCGGGTGCGCAGGTCGATCACCATGATCGAGTCCAGGCCCATGTCGCCGAAGGTGGTGTCGTCGTCCCGGGCGGCCTGCTGGCCGAGGGTCTCCCCCGCGGTCGCGCGGACGAACTCCGCCAGCGCCTCGTCGCGGTCGTCCGGTGCCAGGGTGCCGAGGTGGGCGCCGAACCAGCCGCGCGGCCGGGCTGCTGCGGCCGGACGGTCGTCCCGCGGCGGGCCCGCGGCGTCGGCCAGCAGGCGGGCGCGCGGGTGGCCGTCGAGCGCGGCGGTGTAGCGGTCGGCCGCGAGGTCGACGGCGATCGTGCGGGCCTCGCGCGCGGCGAGCGCGGCCAGCAGCAGCGGCTCCGCCGTGTCGTCGGTGAGGGCGCCGATGCCCAGCCGTGCGGTCGCGCGGCGCACGGCCTCGGTGGCGGCCAGCCCGCCCTCGCCCTCCGGTGTCCACGGTCCCCAGGCGACGGCGGTGGCGGGGACGCCCTCGGCGCGCAGCCGCTCGGCGAGGCCGTTGAGGTAGCCGTTGGCGGCGGCGTAGACGGTCTGTCCCGCCGAGCCGAGCACGCTGGAGGCCGACGAGAAGAGGACGAAGGCGTCCAGGTCGTGGCCGCGGACCGCCTCGGCGAGGATGGTCGCGCCGAGCGCCTTCGCGGCGAAGACCCGTTTGGCCGCGGCCCGGTCGACCCGGTCGAAGGCGCGGTCGTCCGTGACCCCGGCCAGGTGCAGGACCCGGCGCAGCGGCTGGTCCGCGGTGGCCTCGGCGACGGCGCGGGCGCAGTCGCCGGGGTCGGTGACGTCGCCGCGCAGGACCCGGACGCGGGTGCCGGAGACGGTGAGCGCGTCGAGGGCGCGGCGTGCCGCGGCGTCCGGATCCGACCGGGACATCAGGGTGAGGTCGGCGCAGCCGTTGCGGGCCAGGATCGCGGCGGTGCTCAGGCCGAGCCCGCCGAGGCCGCCGGTGACGAGGGCGGCCCCGGTGAGGGGGCCCGCCGGGGTGCCGGTGCCCGTGGCGGGGACGAGCCTGCTTACGCGGGTGCCGTCCGGGCCGGTCTCGACGCGGGTCTCCACCGCCCCGTCGTCGAGGATCCGCTCCAGGGTGCGCAGCAGGCGGTCGGCGTCCCAGCCGTCGGTCAGGGTCACCCGCAGCAGCCGGCGTTCGCGCTGCTCGGCCTCCAGGGAGGCGGCGAGTCCCCACAGGGTCTCCCGCAGGGGCGCCTCGGGGACGCCCGCGCCCGCCAGGACGGCGTACGGCACGGCGGCGGGCGCGGCGCGCAGGGTGGTGGCGAGGGCGAGCACGGCCTCGGTGGCGGCGCGGGGGTCGGCCGGTGGGGCGGCGAGGAAACGGGCGTCGAGGACCAGGTCCGGCGCGGGGCCGGGGAAGGGGCTCGCGCCGTCCGTGGGCACCGCGCGGTGTCCGCGTTCCCCGAGGGCCCGGGTGAGGAGGCGTCCGGCGGGGGTGGCGGCGCCGACGACGGCCACGGTCCTGGACGCCGTCCGGTCGACGAACGCGGGGGCGGGGCCGGGGTCGGGGTCGGACACGGTCCTCGACGTCGGACGGACGCCGGACGCCGGGCCGGGGTCGGGCGCGGTCCTGGACGCCGCCTGCTCGACGGTCGTCGCGCCGGGGTCGGCCGCGGTCCTGGACGCCGCCTGGTCGACGGTCGTCGCGCCGGGGTCGGGAACCTCGCGTGTCACCAGGTCCCAGGTGTGCGGGGTGGAGCGGCGCAGGGAGGCGCGCAGCACGGATCGGGAGGCCAGGCGGAAGCGGAAGCCGTCCATGGCGAGGACGGTGGCGCCGCTGTCGTCGAAGAGGTGCAGGTCGGCCCGTTCCACCTGGTGGAACCCGGTGCCCGCCGCCGGGCGCAGGTCGGCCCTGACGTGGCCCCACAGGGACCGGCCCGCTGCGGACCCGCCGGGGAAGGCGACGCGGGCCGCGGCGAACGGGATCACCAGGGCGGGCTCCTCGTGCGCGGGTTCCGCGTCGTCGTGGACGGCGAAGCAGACGGAGCTCTGGAGGCAGGAGTCGAGGAGCCCGGGGTGGATCGCGTACTCCTCGGCCGGTTCGGACATCCGCGCGGGCGGCTCGAACCGGATGAGGGCCTCGTCGCCGTGGATCCAGGCGTCCTTGACCCAGCTGAAGGAGGGGCCGAGGAGATAGCCGATGCCCCGCAGGTGGCGGTAGAACGCCTCGCCGCCGAGGTGGCGTTCGGCGCGTGCGGCGAACGCGCGCGGGTCGGGCGCCTCGCGGTGGCCGACCGGGTCACCGGCGGGGCGGCGGGCCGTCAGGTGCTCCTGCCACCGGCCGGTCTCGGGGTCGAGGAGGCTCTGCACGCTCACCGCGCGGTTGCCCGCGGTCCCGTCCCGCTCGACGATCTGCATCTCGTACCGCTCGTCGTCGTGCAGGACCAGGGCGCGCGGGAAGTGCAGGTCCTCCAGGACGACCGCGCCGCCGTCCCCGCTCAGCGCGGAGAGCACCGTGGCGGTCTGGGAGGCGCCCGCCACCTGCACGGTCCCGAAGAGGCGGTGGTCGTCGAGGTGCGGCGGGTAGACGGTGCTGCGTTCGGTGACGAACACCCGGCCGTCGATCGCGGGCGAGCGCAGCGGGGTGCCCCAGGGCGGGGCGCCGGGGACGGTCGCGGGGCCCTGACCGGGCGTTCCGGGGGCCGGGGACGTCCCGGGGCGGGCGGGCTCGGCGGTCGTGGTGCCGCGCCAGAAGGTGGTGGCGGCGAAGGGGTAGAGCGGTGCGGCGGCCCGGGGGGTGCGGCGCGGTGCCCGGCGGGCCGCCCAGTCGATGTCGTGGCCCAGTTCGTAGAGGGTCGCGGCGGCCGCGGCCAGGCCCGCGTGCTCGGTGCTCCCGCGCCGCATGGACGGCAGCAGTCCGGCGGCCGGTACGGTCCCCGTCGCGCGCACCAGGTTCACCAGCGTGGCGTCGGGCCCGATCTCCAGGCAGACGTCCACCTTCTGCTCGGCGAGCAGGCGGGCGCCGTCGTGGAAGCGCACCGGTTCGCGGGCGTGCCTGACCCAGTAACCGGCGTCCAGGGTGCCGGGCTCGGCGAGGCGGCCGGTGAGGTTGGAGATCAGCGGGGTCAGCGGGTCGCCCAGGTCCAATTCCGCTGCCGTGGCGCGGAGTTCGGGCAGGACGGGGTCGAGCAGCCGGGAGTGGAAGGCGTGCGAGACGGTCAGCCGGGTGCCGCGCACCCCCTCCGCGGTGAGGCGGGCGGCGAACCGGTCGATCTCCTCGGGTGTCCCCGCCACCACCGTGGAGTCGGCGGTGTTGACGGCGGCGACGTCGAGGGCGGCGCCGCCGAGCAGCGTGCGCAGCCGTTCCTCGGAGGCGCGGACGGCGAGCATCGCGCCGCGCCGGGTGCCCTGCATCAGGGCGCCCCTGCGGGCGATCAGGCGCAGCCCGGCGGAGAGGTCCATGACGCCCGCGTGGACGGCGGCGGTGATCTCACCGACGCTGTGCCCCATGACGACGTCCGGGACGACGCCCCAGGACTCCCAGAGCGCGGCCAGCGCGCTCTCCAGGGCGAAGAGGGCGGGCTGCGTCACCCGGGTCTCGTGCACGGCCCGCTGATCGCTGCCGTACAGCACGAGTTCGACGAGGGAGCCGCCGAGCGCGGGGGCGAGTTCGCGGTCGCAGCGGTCGAAGACGTCCCTGAACACCGGTTCGCTCTCGTAGAGTTCGCGCCCCATGCCGAACCGCTGGCTGCCCTGTCCGGAGAAGAGGAAGGCGATCCGGGGCCGTCCGGTGCCCGCGCGGGCCGGGGGCGGGTCCGCGAGCCGGGCGAGGAGTTCGTCCCGGGTGCGGCCCAACAGGGCGCGGCGGTGGGGGAAGTGGGCGCGGCCCGCGGTGGCGGTGGCGGCCAGGCCCGGGAGTTCGCCGTCGTCGGCACCGGTCAGCCGCTCCCGCCAGGCGGCGGTGAGCCGTTCGAGGCCGGGGGCGTCGGGCGCCGACAGCGGGACGAGATGCGGGGTGCCGGCCGGGTCGTCGCTCGTGGCGGCGGGGGCCCCGGCCGGTGGGTCGGCGAGCACCACGTGGGCGTTGGTCCCGGAGAGTCCGAATCCGGAGACGCCCGCGACGCGCGGTGCCGTGCCGGAGCGCCAGGGTGTGGGGGTGTCCACGACCCTGACGTTCATGTCGGCCCAGTCCACATGCGGGTTGGGTGCGGCGAAGTGGAGGTTGGCCGGGAGGAGATCGTGTCTCATCGCCAGCACGGTCTTGACGACGGCGGCCATCCCCGCGGCCGACTCGCAGTGACCGATGTTGCTCTTGACCGACCCGATGTGCAGCGGCTCATCGGGTTTCCGGCCGGGTCCGAACACCCGCCAGGCGGCGCCCAGTTCGACGGGATCGCCGAGGGCGGTGCCGGTGCCGTGCGCCTCCAGGTAGGAGACCTGGCGGCCGTCGGTCCTGGCGTCGGCGAGCGCGTCGGCGAGCAGGGCGCGCTGGGCGGTGCCGCTGGGCGCGGTGAGCCCGGAGGAGGCGCCGTCCTGGTTGACGGCGGTGCCGCGGATCACCGCGAGCACCCGGTCGCCGTCGCGCCGGGCGTCGCGCAGCCGCTTCAGGACGAGGACGGCGCAGCCCTCGGCCCGCACGAACCCGTCGGCGTCGGCCGAGAAGGAGCGGCAGCGCCCGTCCGGGGAGAGCATGTGCGCGCGGCTCGCGGCGACGGACGCCGTCGGGTCGAGGATGACGTTGACGCCCCCGGCCAGCGCCGCGTCGGACTCCCCTGAGCGCAGGGAGCGCACCGCGAGGTGCAGGGCGACGAGCGACGACGAGCAGGCGGTGTCGACGGCGAGCGCGGGTCCGTTCAGTCCGAGGACGTACGCGAGCCGTCCGGCGGCCGCGTTGAGGGAGGTGCCGGTGCTGTAGTAGGCGTCGACCCGGTCGGCGCCGGGCGCGGCCAGGAGGCGGGCGTAGTCGGCGTAGCTGACGCCGACGAAGACTCCGGTGCGGGTGGAGCGCAGGGCGTGCGGGTCGAGGCCGCCGTCCTCCAGGGCGTGCCAGGCGGACTCCAGCAGGAGCCGCTGCTGCGGGTCGAGGTTCTCCGCCTCGCGGGCGGGGATGCCGAAGAAGGCGGCGTCGAAACGGGACACGTCCTTGAGGAAGCCGCCCTGGTCGGTGGTGATCCGGCCGGGTCCGTCACCGTCGCCGTGGAAGGCGGCCGTGTCGTAGCGCCCCTCGGGGACCGGGCCGACGGCGTCGCGGCCGGTGCGCAGCAGGTCCCACAGCTCGTCGACGGAGTCGGCCTGCGGGAACCGCCCGGCCATGCCGACGATGGCGACCGGTTCGTGCGGGTCGGGGGCGGCGGAGGCGTCCGGGGGCGGGTCGGCGGCGGGGGCGGGTCGGAGGACGTCGGTGGGACCGGGACCGGGACCGGGAGCGGGCGCGAGGTCGGCAACGGGATCGGAGTCGGCGGTGGGGTCGGTTGCGGGGTCGGGGTCGAGGGTGAGGAGGTACTCCGTGACGCGGGTGACGCTCGGGTGGTCGAACACGTCGGCCGCGCGCAGGGTGACCCCGAAGGCCTGGCCGAGCCGGTCGACCAGGTCGACGGCCATCAGGGAGTCCAGGCCGAGATCGAAGAACCCGGCGTCGTGGCGGACCGACTCCGCGTCCTCGAAGCCGAGTTGGGCGGCGACGATGCGGGCCACGTGGGCGCGGGCCGCGGCGGGCCTGCCCCGCTCGGGCAGCGCGGCCAACTCCGCCACGACGGACGGTTCGGCGGGCGCGGTGGACACGGCGGGCACGGCGGGCACGGCAGCCACGGTGGCGCCGGCGCCGGTGCCGGTGCGGTCCTGGTGGTCCGCACGGTCCGTGGCGTCGAGGAGGCCTCGTGCCCGGAACCGGACCATGACCGCGCGGAACCGGGCGCCGTCCAGCGGGCAGACGACGACGTGTCCGGCGACGGAGCCGCGGGCGCCGAGCGCGGCGCGGCCGGTGGCCGGGTCGAGCGCGCCCACGCCCAGCCGCGCGAAGCCGTCCCGCGCGGCCGAGTCGGCCATCCCGGACTCGCCCAGGTCCCAGGGACCGTACGCGATGCTCGACGCGGGCAGGCCGAGGCCCGCGCGGTGGGCCGCGAGGGCGTCGAGGCCGCCGTTGGCCGCCGCGTAGGCGGCGCACCGGTCCGTGCCCCAGACGGCGGAGACGGACGAGACCGTGACGAAGAAGTCCAACGGCCAGTCGAGGGAGGCCAGGTGGAGCAGCCAGGCGCCCGCGAACTTGCCGCGCAGCGAGTCGGCGAAGCCCGCGGTGCCGGTATCGGCGGCCGGGACGCGCTCCAGCGTGCCCGCCGCGTGCAGCACCCCGCGCACGGGAGGCATGTCACGCAGGTCGTGACGGAGCGCGGCGACGGCCGCGGCGGTGCCGCAGCCGCCCGGCCGGTAGACGACCCGCACGCCCTCGGTGTCCAGACGGCGCAGCAGCTCCGTCGCCTCGGCGTCGAGCCGGTCCGCCGGGCGGCGGCCGACGAGCAGCAGGTGGCGCGCGCCCAGGGCGACCAGCTCGGTGGTCAACTCGCGTCCCACGCCGCCGAGTCCGCCCGTGACGAGGTAGGTGGCGTCGGGCCGCACGGTCGGCCGGCCGGTGTCGGGCGCCGCCATCTCGGTGAGGCGGGCGACCAGCGTCACGCCGTCGCGGACGGCGGCCAGGTCCTCGGCGGGCCGGTGGGCGAGGGCGCCCTCGGTCTCCCGCGCGACGAAGCGCAGCAGGGCGTCGAGGTCGGCGTCGGCCGGTCCGGCGGGTCCGCCGGGGAGATCGACGACACCGCCCCAGCCCGCGCCGAGTTCGAGCCCCAGGACCGGCGCGAGGCCGTGCAGGAGTCCGTGGTCGGTGGCGGCCACGGTGTCCTCGGGGCGGGTACGGCGGGCGCCCCGGGTGAGCGCGAAGACCCGCGCACCGCCCCGCTCCCGGGCAAGCCCGGCAACGGCGGCCGCGACGGCGGCACACAACTCGGCGCCGGGGGTGACTAGTTCGGGGGCGGCTGCGCCCGGGGTGGGGGCGGAGTCGAGCGGATCGATGGTCGGGGCGAGGTCGGACGCCCCAGTGATCGGGGCGGGGCCAGGGCCAGGCGCCCCAGTGGTCGGGGCGGGATCCGCTTCGCCGATTTCCGGGCCGGTGCGAGGCCCCGAGAGGCCAGCCGCCGGACCGGTCACGGCAACCCCGGTCTCCGGATCAAGTCCCCTGCGGTCCGCCGGACTTGCCTGCGTGGCGTCGGCCGCTCGGCCGGGCCCTGCGCCGTACGGGACGGATCCGGGGAGGCCGCTCCCCTGGCCGGATCGCGGGGCGGCGGCCTCCGGTCCGGGGCTCGGGAGGTCGGACTCCGCGCCGGCGCCCGGCAGTTCGGTGGCGCGCAGGGCCAGGAGCAGCGGGGCGTCCGGGTCCAGGGACTCGGTGTTCCAGGTGGCGGCCCAGGCGTCCGCGTCGGCGGGGAGGGGCGCGTGGCGCCAGTCGCCGGGGAGATCGGGGGCGGACGGCGCGAGCACCGTTCCGGTCACGCCGAGGGCGGCGGCCCGCGCGGCCAGCGCGCCGAGCAGGTCCGTGTCGTCGCCCGCGAGGACGACCGGTCGCGCTTCTCCGGCGGCCGCGGGGACGTCGTCGGCCCGCTGCCAGGTCACCTCGTGGACGAGCGGCAGCGCGTCGCCCGACGGTGCGGCGACCGGGGCGACGGGCAGGGCGCGCGGGGCGAACCGGCGGCGCTGCCACGGGTAGGCGGGCAGGTCGACGACCTTCCGGGGCAGGGCGCCGACCGACGCGCCGGGGTCGTGCGCGCCCCCGGGCACCGTGCCCGGTGCCGTCCGCTCCCCCGGCGTCCGCTCCCCCGCGG
>NZ_FMCI01000114.1 GCF_900091845.1 Streptomyces sp. SolWspMP-5a-2 | reverse complement strand
ACGGGGACGGTCCCGGCCGCCCCGGCCGTCGCGGGTACCTCGCCGCGCTGCCGGGCCGCGTCGGCGAGGTTCTGGTCGTGCGCGTACGCCCGCAGATAGCCGACCACCGTGTTGGTGACCGCCACCAGCGGCACCGCGACCACCGCGCCGCCGATGCCCGCGATCATGCCGCCGCCCGCCACCGAGAGCACCACGGCGAGGGGGTGGACACGGACCGCGCGCCCCAGGATGAACGGCTGCAGGACGTGGCCCTCGATCTGCTGCACCGCCAGGACCACCACGAGGGTCATCACCGCGGTGAAGACGCCCTGCGTCACCAGCGCCACGACGATCGCGAGGGCGCCCGAGGCGACCGCGCCGACCAGCGGGATGAAGGAGAACAGGAAGATGAAGACGGCCAGCGGGACGGCCATCGGCACGTTGAGGAAGTAGATGCCGAGGCCGATGAAGATGGCGTCGATGAGGGCGACCAGCACCGTGCCGCGCACGTACGCGGTCAGCGTGCGCCAGGCGCGCGGTCCGGCGCCCGCGACACCCGGACGGGCCGCGGCGGGCACCAGCTTGAGCGTCCAGTGCCAGATGCGCCGGCCGTCGTAGAGCAGGAACAGCGTGGAGAACATCGCCAGCAGGATGCCGGTGAGCGCCTCGACGATGACCTGGACGCCCTCGAGACCGGCGGACGTTATCTGGTCGGTGTTGGCGCCGATCGCCTCACGGAGGTTCTTCGCGATCTGGTTGATCTGCTTGTCGGTGACGTGGAAGGGGCTGTTCAGCAGCCACTTGCGGAGTTCGTCGATGCCGTCCTGTATCTGGTCGGAGAGCGTGTCGATGTTCTCCATGACCTGCCAGGTCACGAACCAGCCGATCAGCCCCATCACGACGAAGCCGGAGATCGCGGTGAGCGCCGTGGCCAGCCCGCGCGGCACGCCGTAGCGGCAGAGCCGGGCCACCGTCGGGTGCAGCAGCGCGGTGATCAGCAGGGCGGCGACGAAGGCGAGGACCAGCAGTTGGACGGCGCTGATCACCCGCATCAGCACCCAGACCGTGCCCGCGAGCACCAGCAGCCGCCAGCTCGCCTCGGCGGCGACCCGCACCCCCCAGGGGACGGCGTGCGCCGGATCAGGACGGGTGACCACCACCGGGTGGGTCTCGACCGCATGCTCTCCGGACCGGTCCGCGCCTCCCGGACGGTGCGACGGACGGGCGGTGCCGCCCTCGTCCTCCCGTTCGGCCTCGGCGCGGCGCTCGTCGAGCCGTTCACTCATCTCGGTCAGTCGGCTGCCGACCCGACCGAGCCACCCTGGCACTCGCGACATGATCCGTCCTCTTCCCCCGTCTTTCACCACCACTCCCCCCGGAGTCGGTTGCGTGTCCGACCGTACAGGGCGACAGCCCCTCCCCTAGGACGGGGAGGGGCTGCGCGGGGTTGAGAGGGGGGCCGCCGAGGGCGGCCGACCCGTCGCCGGTACGGGTACCGGCCGTCCTGCTAGTACCAGCTGTTGGCCTGCCAGAAGGACCACGCGTCACACGGGCTGCCGTAGCGGCCGTCCATGTAGCTGAGGCCCCACTTGATCTGGGTGGCCGGGTTGGTCTGCCAGTCGGAACCGGCGGACGAGTACTTGGAGGCGGGCAGCGCCTGGAAGAGACCGTAGGCACCGGACGAGGCGTTCGTCGCGTGCATGTTCCAGCTCGACTCGTGGTTCACGATGTTGCTGAAGCACTGGAACTGGCTGCTCGGCACCATCTGACGGGCCATCGCCTGGATCTGGGCCACGGAGTACGAGCTCTGCACGGCGAAGGAGGAGGCGTCGCGCGTGGCGTCACGGGCGGCCGCAGCCTTGGCCTCGGCACGCTCCTTGGCCTCCTTGGCAGCCTTCTCCGCGGCTTCCTTCTTCGCGACCGCGGTCTTGGCGGCCTCCTTGCGGGCCGATTCCTCCGCGTCCTTCTTGGCGGAGGCGTCCGCCGCGATGGCCTGTGTCTCGGCCTGCTGCGTCAGGGACGCGGTCTGCACCTGGGCCTGCTGACCCGCGGGTATGTCCGCGAGGAGCGTGGCGTCGGCAGCCGTTGTCTCGGCGTCGTTGTTCTGCGCGACGCTGCCCGAGGCAACACCGACGACGCTTCCGACAGCGGTGACCGCGGTGGCCGAGGCCACTGCGAATCCCCGGACCGAAATCCGGCTCACACGGTTTCCTTCCAGCATCGCCCGCTTCGGTGACCGTGGCGGACGCAATCGTGCCCCTGGCGCTGGCCTCCGTACTGCGGGGTCACGGGAGGCGCGGACCCGGTGGGCAACTCCCGTGGCGGGAGCGCCGCGTGGTGCTCGGGCGGCATACGACGACGCTGTGGAGTTGGCGGTGGTGCGCGGGTGGTGCCGTGCTGCTCCGCACTGTGCGAGTGCGGGGGCACCCCCAGGGATACCTGTGTGTCGTATGCGGGGCCTGACAGGAAGGAGACTCTGCCGTACGGCTACGCCGGGAGGCAATTCCGAGTTGCGTGTGAAAGCTCACATCCCGTTTGGCCCACGGCATTTCAAGAAACACGCACGCGCGAAGGCGCCGCCCGGCTAGGCTCACTGGCTTTGCCGGACGGCGCCAACCGTCAGGTGACCGGCCCTCGCCGGGCACCGGCCGTCAGAGCTGCACGTCCTCCAGCATCTCCGTCACCAGGGCCGCGATCTGCGACCTCTCGGACCTGGTCAGGGTCACGTGCGCGAAGAGCGGATGCCCCTTCAGCTTCTCGACGACGGCGACGACCCCGTCGTAGCGGCCGACCCGGAGGTTGTCGCGCTGCGCCACGTCGTGGGTGAGGACCACCCGCGAGTTGGCGCCGATCCGCGACAACACGGTGAGCAGGACGTTCCGTTCCAGCGACTGCGCCTCGTCCACGATCACGAACGCGTCGTGCAGCGAGCGGCCGCGGATGTGGGTGAGCGGCAGCACCTCCAGCATCCCGCGGGCGGTGACCTCCTCGATGACCTCGCGGCTGGTGACCGCGGACAGCGTGTCGAAGACCGCCTGCGCCCAGGGGCTCATCTTCTCGGACTCGGACCCGGGCAGGTAGCCGAGGTCCTGCCCGCCCACCGCGTACAGCGGCCGGAAGACCATCACCTTCTTGTGCTGACGGCGCTCCAGGACCGCTTCGAGGCCCGCGCAGAGCGCCAGCGCCGACTTTCCGGTGCCGGCCCGGCCGCCCATCGACACGATCCCGATGTCCGGGTCGAGGAGCAGGTCGAGCGCGATGCGCTGCTCGGCGCTGCGGCCCTTGATGCCGAACGCCTCGCGGTCGCCGCGCACCAGCCGGATGGAGCCCTCCGGGGTCACCCTGCCGAGCGCCTTGCCGCGCTCGGACTGGATGGTCAGGCCGGTGTGCACGGGGAGGTCCTCGGCCTCCGGCACGCGCACATGGCCGTCCTCGAAGAGGATGTCGACCTGTTCACCCGGAAGGGTCAGCTCGGACATCCCCGTCCAGCCGGAGTTCTCCGTGATGGCGAGTTCGGCGCGGTACTCCTCGGCCAGCAGGCCGACCGAGGACGCCTTGATCCTGAGCGGGAGGTCCTTCGACACGACGGTGACGTCGAAGCCCTCGGCCTGGAGGTTGCGGGCGACCGCGAGGATGCGGGAGTCGTTGTCCCCCAGGCGGTAGCCGCTGGGCAGCACGCTGGGGTCCGAGTGGTTGAGCTCGACCCGGACCGTCCCGCCCAGCTCCCCGATCGGGATCGGGGCGTCGAGACGCCCGTACCGCACCCGGTAGTCGTCGAGCAGCCTGAGGGCCTGCCGGGCGAAGTAGCCGAGCTCGGGATGGTGCCGCTTGGCCTCCAGCTCGGTGACCACGACGATCGGGAGCACCACTTCGTGCTCCTCGAACCGGGTCAGGGCGTTGGGATCGGCCAGCAGGACGCTGGTGTCGAGAACGTAGGTGCGCCGGTCGGTCTTGTGGCGCTTTGCGCTGGTCACCACGGAAGGACGTACCCCCTCGGATGAGGTCGGGGAGCGACGGAGTGGAGTGCCGGGTACGGCTGGGCGGGACGGATCCCGACCGGTCGACGGCCGCCTTGCACGGGCCGGGGACCGGCCCTCCACTGCTTCTGCCGTGCCGAGACCGCACGGTCGGGCTGGTGCAAAGGGCCTCCCGGGCGGACGGCCCCGTGCCGTCCGCTGAGATCCGACACCCGTGGTTCGGGCGTCGACCTGCCAGGGTTATGCCCTCGAACCCGCGTGACCATGCCACACCACAGGGCGGCGTGCTGGTGAACTCCTTGTTACTTCCGCTGCCGAAGGGGTATACGAGGCGGTTCGGTCAGCCTCCGTAGCGGCGGTGTCGCGCCGCGTAGTCACGCAGGGCGCGCAGGAAGTCGACCTTGCGGAAGGCCGGCCAGAAGACCTCACAGAAGTAGTACTCCGAGTGGGCCGTCTGCCACAGCATGAAACCGGACAGACGCTGCTCCCCGCTGGTCCGGATCACCAGATCGGGGTCCGGCTGCGCCTTGGTGTAGAGGTGGCGTCCGATCATGTCGACGTCGACGGCGTCGGCCAGCTCCTCCATCGAGGTGCCCTTGTCGGCCGCGTCCTGGATCATCGAGCGGACGGCGTCGGCGATCTCCTGCCGTCCGCCGTAGCCGATGGCGACGTTGACCACTATCCCGTCGACGTGGGCGGTGGACTCCGCCGCCTCCTTCAGCGCGATCCGCATCTGGGCGGGCAGCCGGTCGGAGGTGCCGACGTGGTGCACCCGCCAGCGGCCGTCGGCGGCGAGGGTGCGCACGACGTCCTCGATGATGCCGAGGAGCGGACCGAGTTCGTCCTGCGGCCGGTCGAAGTTGTCCGTCGACAGCAGCCAGAGGGTGACGACCTCGACGTCCGTCTCGGTGCACCAGCCGAGGAACTCCTCGATCTTCTCGGCGCCCGCGCGGTGGCCGTGCACGGTGCTGGAACCCGCGGCCTTCGCCCAGCGGCGGTTGCCGTCCATGATGACGCCGATGTGCTTGGGCACCTGAGCGTGGTCCAGGTGGCCTTCCACCCGGCGTGCGTACAGCCTGACCAACAGGCCGCGCAGCTTGTCGCGCAGGTTCACGTGATTGTCAGCCCCTCCGTAGGGATCGGACAGGCACGACCCGGGCTCGGCACTCGGCCGAGGGCGGGCCCTGTCCGTTGGCGGTCCGGGGTCTTCCGTACGACGGGTCCCCGGGGGCGAAGCCTACCCCCGCCGGGTGGCCCGGCGGCCAACGGGGACGGGAGCGCAAGGGCCCCGCGGCGGACGGGCGGGGAAGGGGGAGCGAACGGCCCGGGGCTGCGCGGCGGGCGGGCCGGGACAGAAAAACGGGCCGGTCCGTGGGGGGGAGACGGACCGGCCCGAGGGGGGGTTTCCACCATAACCCTTCGTAAGGGAAGTCGCGCGCATCGGCGTGCCACAACTACTCTCCGGATTCGTCCGGCGACTCCCGGCGGGCTCCCAAGTGGCCTCCGCAGGGCTTGCCCCTGGCCGAAACGCGGCGCATGACCAGGGCAGTTGGGGCGAATCCATGGAGATCATGGGGATCGGGTGTGGAATTCACTCCCTGTGCCGATCGGGTGGCGGCATCCCCCACTCGGGTGACGGAGCGACACGCGGGGCCTTGACGCCGCGTCGGCGGCGGGCGGTGCGGGCGGCGACCGGGGGTGCGGGCGGAAGCCGGGGGTCCGGGCGCCGCGCAGCCCCCTCCACTGCGCGGTGCCACCCGCGCGGCTTTGCTCACGCGAATTACCTGGGTCTGAAGTTACGTCAGACACGCCGGGGAAGCGAGGCCACCTCGATAACGATGTGGAAACTCCGGCGTGACCTGTGAATGCGGGGCGGGAGGGAGGCCGGGGCGTCGATTCGGCAGCGGACCCGCCGCGCGGGCGCCGCCGTTCCACCGCTCCCGGTCACGGCAGCAGGGGTCTGACCTGCTCCGCCGCGAACCGGACGAACCCCTCGGGGTCCGGTTCGTCGCCGGTCGGCTGCAGGACGACGGTGTCGGCCCCGGCCTCGGCGAGCCGCAGGACCGCCTCGGCGACGGCGCCCGCGTCCCCGGCGACCCCGAGTCCGGGAACCTGGTCGAGCCCCTCGGCGGCGAGGTCGGCGCGGAGCCGGTCGGCGGCGTCCTGACCGGTCGCCGCGAGCAGGTAGACGACGACCTCGTGCGGGTCGCCCGTCCGTCCGGCCGCCTCCCGGCCCTGGTCGACGAGGCGGCGGGCGGCGCGGACGCCGTCCGGGGACGTCGCCGACGTGAGCACCGTGCCGTCGGCGGCCTCCCCGGTCAGCCGCAGCGAACGGGGGCCGGTGGCACCGGCGAGGACCGGGACCGCGGCGGCGGGCGGCCAGTCGAGGGCGACGCCGTCGAGGTGGACGTAACGCCCGTCGACGGTGACCTGCTCCCCGGCCAACAGGGCGCGCAGCGCGGCGAGATGCTCGCGCAGCAGGGTGACGGGCGACTCGGCGCGCGCGCCGACCTGGCCCATCCAGTCCTGGACGCCGTGGCCGACGGCGAGGACCGGGCGGCCGGGGAACATGCGGTGCAGGGAGGCGGCCTCCATCGCGGTGAGGGCGACGTTGCGCAACGGCACCGGCAGCAGGCCGACGCCGATCCTGACCCGCTCGGTCCAGGCGAGCGCGGCCGCGGCGGTGGAGATGCCGCCCTCCCGGAAGCAGTCCTCCCAGAGCCAGAGCTGGTCGAGTCCTGACGCGTCGGCGAGCCGCACGACCGATCGGAGCCGCTCGGGCGGGAGTTGGGGGCGGAAGACGGCGCCGAATCCAGTCATGCGGGTGTCCCTACCCGGCGGGGGCGGATTCGTACCGCGGCACGGCGCCGCCGTGGCTCCGGCGGCGCCGCTCAGCGGTTGACCGACTGGATCTCCTGGACGACGACGTCCTGGGTGGCGCCGAAGGTCCCGTCGGGGAGGTCACCGCCCGCTCCGCCGCTGCCGGTCCAGTGGATCTTCCAGGTGACGGTGGCGCGCAGCGGGTAGGAACCGTCGCCGGAGGACCGCAGGTACTTCACACCGCAGGGCGGGGTACGGGTGGCTTTCCCCTTGGCGTAGGGCTCGCCGATGCGGCCGTCCACGATCGCGCAGGCGCCGGACGCCGGGTAGGTCGCCGCGTCCGCCGTACCCGGGTCGATCTTGAGGGAGACGGGTTCCGCGGTCGCGGTCGCCTCGATGCCCAGCACCGGCACGGACGCCGTCACGGAGACGGGCTTGAACTCCGCCGCGTCCAGCCACGCCCAGGTGGGGAGATTGACCTTGGTCCGGTTCGCCGGGGCGAGCGTCACCTCGGTGCCCGGTACCCGGATCTCGGCATAGGCGAGTTCGGCGAGGATCTCCGGTGTGACCGCGTTCTGGATGTTCGCGGGCGGAGCGGCGCCCTTGTCGACCCAGAAGGTCTCCTCGTCGCAGGCGTCCCAGCCCGGCGGGAAGTCCTCGTTGACGTACGAGTCCCACCAGTAGCCGTCGCCGGACTTGTCCTTGTTGAAGTCCTTGTACGGTTTGCCGTTGACATAGCGGTCGCGCTGGGTGGCGTCCCACTCGTAGCCGGTCGATCCGGCGTCCCAGATCGGCTTCAGATACTTCTCGAGCTGCTCGGGCGTGTACTTCGGGGCGTACCAGCAGGCGGGGGGTGTCCAGGCGGTGGCCGAGGTCACCGCACCGGCCGACTTCCCGCTGCCGTTCTTCGAACGGTCGAAGACGATGCCGCCGACGGTGACGGAGACGGAGCCGTCTTCACCGGTGTCGGCGTGCTGTTCGTTTCCGTCCTGGCCGTAGTTTCCCCGGCCGCCCTTGTCGGCGAAGGCCGCGGTGGAGACGGTGGAAAAGGCGAAGGCCAGAGCCAGTACCGCCGTGGCCCTCAGCGAACTCCTCACGGCTGGCACGTCTTGTCCCCCCGGTTCGAAACGACGTCGGTGGTCTGCCAGACGCCCTTGGCATTCCTGACGAGCTTGCTGTGGTAGAGCACGTAGGACCTCGATGTCGCGGGCGACCTGTCGACCTTCTTGGTCTTCTTGTTCTCGATGAACGCCTTGCTCTCGTCGGAGCAGTAACTGACGTAGGCCTTGGTCTCGCCGGACAAGGTCACCTTCCAGTCGCGGTAGGTGGTCTCGCCGATCCAGGTCTCACCGGCATCGATGTACCCCTGGATGTAGGTGATCTGCGAGCTGAGAGCCTTGTCGGTGTTGTAGAAACCGAGGGCCTTCGTTCCCGTGCTGCCCTGGAAGACGGCGTCGTCCACCGAGTTGATGCTCAGGGTGCTGTCGGAGAAGACGGTGTCCTTCACGGCGTTGCCCGTCTTCTCGTACTCGAAGACGTTCTTGGCGTAGGACGGGAAAGTGATGCGGGGCCGGGCGGCGGAGTCCGCGGCGCTCGGGCTCGGTGAGGCCGACGCCTTCGTGCCCGTCTCCGCGCCCGTGATCTTGTCGTTGGTCTTCGTGTCCTTGCCGTCGTTCCCGCATGCAGACAGGCACAGGGCCGTGACGGTGGTCAGGGTGATCGCTGCTAGCACGGTGGGGCGGCGGTTCACTGTCGGCTCCTGGGCAGGTGGGAATTCTCGCAAGCGAAGCAACGCTATCCAGCGGCGTGCGGTGACACCAGGGTGATCCTTGGCTACGGATGGAGCGTATGAGTCCAAAACGACCGCCCGCGGTTGCGGTCGCGGGGTCACGGTTGCGTCACGCGTGACCGCCGGACGGGGTGAACGCCGGCCGTCCAGCCGCTACGTTCGGTGCGGACGACACCACGGGAGGTGGCTCGGCATGGGGCGTCGGTGGCGGGACGGGCGGGGGACGCTGGTCGTGGCCGAACCGGACGGCGCGAGGGTGCCGTTGGAGCTGGCGACCTCCTACCGGGCCCGCACCCGGGGCCTGTTGGGGCGGGACGGGATCGACGGCGCGATGCTGCTGTCGCCCGCCGGGAGTGTGCACACCTTCCGGATGCGTCTCCCGATCGATGTCGCCTATCTGGACCGGCGGTTGAGGGTCGTCGCGGTGCGGACCATGCGGCCCGGACGGCTGGGGATGCCCCGGCTGCGGTCGCGGCACGTGCTGGAGGCCGAGGCCGGGACGATGGCGGGGTGGGGGATCCGGCCGGGCGTGCGGGTCGAGGTGGTCGCGGAGGGCGACGGCCGCCCGTAGCCCGGCGGCGGGGTCCGCTGTCACCAGGGGAGAAGGCCCGGGGTCCGCGCGTGCCACCAGTCCGGCTCCCGGTCCCCCGCGCCGGAGGGCTCGCCCACGGTCCGTTCGCGGTAGACGCCGTCCAGGATCGCCAACAGGGGCCGCAGCGACGGCACTTCGACGGCCATGTCGTCCAGCGTGTCCCGGGAACGCAGGTCCCGCGCGAACAGGTCCTCGCGGTAGTGCCCGGACGGCCGCCAGTCCGCGTCCAGACGGCGCACGAGGCGTTCCCAGACCCGCAGATGGTGGTGGAGCCCGCCCTCGGGGCTCGCCGCCGGGCCGTTCGGGCGGTCGGCGAGGAACGCGTCGGCCAGCGGGGTCGGCAGCGGCTCCCGGTCGAGGATCTCGGGGAGGATCTCGACGGTCGCGCCGGGGAGGTCGGGGACGGGTTCCTGCGTCGCCGTCACCCGGTACGCCGGCCCGCCGTCGTCGCCGTCCGCGTCGTCGAGCGGTTCGAGACGGCAGCGGACGGTGCGCCCGTCCGGCACCGCCACCCAGTAGGCGCTGGGGAGTTGGTCCGCGTCCGGGTAGAGGACCGAGGTGCCGGTGGCGGCCGCGAGGCCCAGCGCGAGGGCCCGTTCGGTGGCGTCGGGGTCGGCGGCGGGCGTGACGGTGACGTCCAGTTCCGAGGCGACGTCGGAGGCGCGGGGCAGGCGGCGGTACCCGCACAGGACCGGGGCGTCCCAGTCGCGGTCGGCCTGGTCGCCGTCCGCGTCCGCCACGTCGACCGCGCTCTCCGGGAGCGCCAGCGCCCGCGCGAGGGCGCGGCGCAGGGCGGCCGGGGCCGGGGCCGCGACGGTGAGCAGGTTCGCGATCACTGGTACGTCCCGTCGTAGATCTCCTTGGCCTTCTGGACCTTCGCCGGATTGTCGACGAATTTCGGGTCGCGCCGCAATTGCTGGGAGGCGTCCAGGTCGCCCTTGTTGCGGGCGATCTCCTTCAGCGCCGCGTACTCGATCCGGTCCAGTTCCACCAGGCCGGGGCCCGACTTGGGGAAGACGGTGCCGTTGCCCTCGACCTCGTAGGTGCGGCCGTCGATCCGGTAGGTGTTGCCGTCGGGCAGGAGTTCCGCGCGGCCCTCGGCGATGCCCTCGATGTCGGCGCGGACCAGGTCCTCGTTGCCGCGCAGGATCACCGTGTTGCGCTCCTTGACCTGGCCACTGGCCCAACCGCTGGCGGTGTGGCGCTTGTTGGGGAACTTGAGCAGTTTGCCCCGGGCCGGGCCCGCGATGTCGTCCTTGGCCTGCCAGCTCCCGGCGGGCCGGTCGCCGCCGTTCTTGCCCTCGGCCTCGTCGACCGCCCGGTCCGCCGCGTCGGCCTGTTCGCGGGCCTCCCGGGCGGCCCGCTCGGCCTCCTCGTCGCAGCCGTCCTGCGCGAGGAGGAAGGAGGAGGGGCGGGGGGTGGCGGTCCAGCGCACCGGAGCGGCCGGGCCCGCCGCCAGGACGGTCGTGCCGGTGCCCCCGGCGCCCCGCGGCGGAACGGGCACCCCGGCGCCAGGGTCGCCCGCGTACGGGGCACGGCGGGGCGGCGCCGCGATCACGCAGCCGGTCTCCCTGGCCTTGCGCTCGGCCTCGGCGGCCGCGTCGTCGGCCTCCTTGGCGGCCTTCTCCGCGCCCTCCAGGTCGCCCGCCCGCGCCGCCTTCCTGGCGTCCTCCGCGGCCTCGGCCGCCTTCTCGGCCAGCTTCCCCAACTTGCCCAGCCTGCCCAGGACTCCGGCCTTCTCGACGAGCTTCGCGCCGTCGTAGCCGGGGATGAAGAGGGATCCGACGTTCCAGAGGACCGTCGTCACTGCGCGGGTCTGCTCGCCGTCGTTCCAGCGGTCGGCCACGTCGTCGCCGACGAACATGTCCCACAGGACCGTGCCGCCGGTCTTCAGGGAGGCGCCGCCCCAGTCCAGGAGGGCGCCCAGGTAGTCGCCCCCGGACCACTTGCGGGCGGCGTCCCTGGAGTTGTCGAGCCACTCGTCGCCGAGGTGACTGCCGTAGTCGGCGAGGCCGGAGAAGGAGTCCGCGGGGTGGCGGACCAGGTCGTAGACGCCGGTCAGGTCGCCCCAGACACCGTCCACGACGAGGCCCTGGCCGACCTGCTTCACCTGGTCGCCGGCGCAGCCGAAGAAGGCACCGACGCCGGAGAAGCAGCCGTCGTCGTCATCGCCGCCGCCGTCGCCGCCGCCCTGGTCCTTCGCGTCGTCGTCCGCACTCCCCTGCGGGGTGTCCGCGGGGGCCTTGCCCGGCTGCCCGGACGCGTCGGTCGCGGTGCGGGTGGGCGACGCCGGGCAGGCGGTGCCCGTCACCTCGCAGACGGTCGCCCGCAGTTCGCCGTAGATCTGCGCGCCGAGCCCGGTGACGAGCAGCGCGATGACGACGGCGGCGACCAGGGCGACGAGGCCCGCGTACTCGACGGACGTCTGGCCGCCGTCGGAGCGCCACCGGATCATGCGGGCGACGGAGAACGGGCGGTGCCCCGCGCGGTCGGCGTCCGGGAGGCCGTACCAGTCGCGGCTTTGGGGCCGCAGCAGGAGGGCCAGGACCACGGCGGGGACGAGGAGTTGGACGGCGCCGCGGGGCGAGCCCGCCGCGAGGTTCCCCACGGCACCCACGAGCAACCAGAGCTGGACGACGACCAGACCGAGCCAGGTCCCCCGGCCGCCCCTGCCGGTGCGCCGGGCCAGCAGGTGGCCGAGGACGCCGGGGGCGGCGCCGTACGCGACGAGGGCCAGCAGGCCGCCGTCGAGGGAACCGTACGACGCCGCGGTGAGCACGGCGCCGGCGCCGCCGACGACCGTGATCACACACAGCGCGTGGACCAGCACCAGGGCCGTCGCGAGCGGGGTGGGCGGTCGCCGCCGCCCCCCTCGTTCCGGCGGCGCCGCCCCGAACCCGCCGGTTCCCCCGATCGCTGACATGCCCGGCCCCCCGCCGTCGGTCCACTACGGGTTCGACGGTAGGCAGCCGGGACGCGGGCGGCATGGGCCCATGGACCCAAATCGGCACCCAAAGGACGTGCGGGCAGCGGGAGTTCAGGAACGGTGCGGGTGCGGGGAGCGACGGAGGACGCCCCCGGGCCGCCGCGCGGGCAGCCGCCCGGGGGCGTCGTCGGCCGTGCTCACCGGCGGCGGGCCGTCAGGTGTCCGTGCGCGGGAACGACACCTCGACCCGGCGGTTCTTCTTGCGGCCCGCCTCCGTCGCGTTGTCGGCGATCGGGTACTGCTCGCCGTAGCCGCGGACCTCGAAGGTGACGTCGGGGTCGTTCAACTCCCGTGCCAGGACGTCCTGCACGGCGTTGGCGCGCTTCCGGGACAGGACGTCGCCGTGCGCCGAGGAGCCGAGGTTGTCGGTGAAGCCGAAGACGCGGATCTTCGTCGCGTTCTGGTTCTTGATCTCGTCGGCGATGCCGGAGATTCGGGACTTCGCCTCGCTGCTGAGCTTCGCGCTGTCCTTGCCGAAGAGGACCTCGGCCTGGAGGGCGAACTTCACGTCCGAGTTGGTGTCCTCGCGCCGTTCGTCGCCGCTCTGGTCCTCCACGACGGACTTGATGTCGAGGACCTTGGGGTCGGCGAGGGTGGCGCCCTCGGGGAGCTTGAGGTCGGGGTCGTTGGCGTCGACCTTCACGGGCGCGGCGGCGTGCGCCTCGGTGCCCGGCGGGACGCTGGGGTCGTCGTCGGCGCGGGCCGCGGCGGCGCCGAGGAGCTGGGCGGCGACCAGGAGCGAGGCCGCGGTGAGGGTCAGGGCGAGGCCGGGTGTCCTGGTCCGGTTCCTGGTAGGGGTCATCGCCGCCTCACCCGGAGATCTTGATGGTCGCGGCGGCGAACGTCGGCAGCTGGAAGGTGACATCGGTGGTGCTGGTCGGCGGCGCCGGGAACTGCATGAAGACCGGGATGGAGTCACCCGCCTTGAGCCGGGGCATCCCGGTGGTCGTCAGAGGGCGGCCGTCGGTGTCCCGCAGCACGTAGTAGCGCTTCTTCCCCCCGGGATCCACGAGCGTCGCGCCGCCCAGGGACGAACCGTGCCGGATGATCTCGGTCTCGTCGCCCGCCGCCCGCACCGAGAGCCGGACGGGCTGGGCGCCGTCGTTCTTGAGCTCGCCGCCGACGGTGACGAACCCTCCCGCGTCCCTCTTGGCCGAGGTGATCCGCAGGAGCAGGCCGTCCTCGCCCTTGAGTTCCGCCAGCGTCTCGTCGGTCCCCTCCTGTGCACTCGGTCCGGACCCGCCGTTCGGGGACGCCGACGCGGAGGTGTCCGGCTTCTTGGCCTCTCCCCCGCCGCCGCAGCCGGCCACGCCGACGGCCAGTCCGGCCGCGACGGTCAGCGCGACCATCCCCTTGCGGGCCTTCCCCGTGAACCGAATGCTCATGACTCCGCTTCCTTCATCACTCGTCGTTCGCTTGTCAGTCGGCCAGATGGACGTCGAACAGGTCCTTGGGCTTAGGGAGTTCGGTGAGGTGCTCCGGGTCCAGATCCCAGTTCCTGTCCTTGCAGGTGAGCTTCGGCAGCACGATGTCGGCGGGGTCGCCCGGGTCACCGGTGTCCTCGCCGCCCCCGGTGGGCGGTACGAAGGTGCAGAGCGGCTCGATCACGGCCTTGGCCGACGCCTTGGCATAGGTGCCTTCCGTGCCGGGAACGATGGTGTCGCCGACGGGGTCGTTCTTCTGGACCCGAACTGTGTAGCTCAGATCCGTCAGCCGCGGGGCGCAATCGAGAACATGCGAGCCGTTGCGTCCCGCGAGCTGGTAAGCGCGGGCGCAGCCGTCGAGGACGGCCGCGTCGCCGTCGAGGAGGTCCCCCCACTTGGTGGGGTCGAGGACGTCCCGCACCCACTCGCCCGCGAGGACGTCCCGGGTGTCCTGGGCCGCCGCCAGAGCAGCCGCGTCGGCCGCCGTCTGGGTGCTGTTCCTGCTCGCCGCGGCCTGGCCGACCGCGAGGTACGCGAACGCGAGAAAGAGCAGGCCCCCCACCACCGTGATGTAGATGGGGAAGGCCTGCCCTGCGTCGTCGTGGCGCAGCCGCATCAGCCGCCGGTGACCTGGTCGATCTGATCCACGATGGCGTCGTAGATCGACTGGCCGATGTCCGTGCCCGTGATCGCCAGCACGATCGCCACGACCACCGCGATGATGCCCAGGTACTCGACCGCCGTCTGCCCCTTGTCGTTCCGCGCCGCGCGGGCCTTGAGGTACGAAACCGTGCTGTTGACCCAGTAGCTCATGGTGTTCCCCTCCGGTGCCGGTCGACCGCTGTCGGGTCGGCTCGCAAGTCTCCGTGTCGCCCGCGTGACCGGCTTCCTCCCGGCCGGTGCCACCGTCGACACCAGAAACGTACGCCGGATTCCGCTGTGCGCCAGAGGGCCCCAGGGCCCAATCGCGGGCCCAATCCGGGAGCCGGACCCCGGCGTCCCGGCGCCCTCGCCCGCCGCTCGTCTCACTCGATCGGGTCATCGCCGGTCACCCCTGGTCCCGTGCCGTGCCGAGCCACTTGGCGGCGGCCTCGGAGCGGCTGGTGCTGTGCAGCTTCGCGAAGATGCGGTTGATGTGGTTCTTGACCGTCTTCTCGCTGATGAAGCACATGGCGGCGATCTGCTGGTTGTTCATGCCGGACGCGATGAGGTCCATGATCTCCGCCTCCCTCGCGCTGAGTCGGAACCTCGACCTGTCGGGGGCGGCCGTACGGTCGCCCACTCGACCCGATGACGACGACTGTCCCACAGTTGGTTGCAATCGCGAAAGGGTATGCGGAGAAAATGCGGAGACTTTGCGTGGCCCAAATCCCATATTCGCAGGTGGAGTTGCTGATGTCTGCGGAGAAGTTGACGGAGGTACAAGATTGCTATCGCATGCTTCCGCGTCGCCGATGCCCTCGGGCAGTCCCGCGCCGTACGGTACCGGGCCCGCGTCCCGCCGCACCTGGGCCAGCAGCGCCCCCGCCGCCGACGGCGTGAAGTGGGCCCCGCCGTGCTTGATGTCCCGTACCGCGGTGACCAGTTGGTCGGCCGTGAACTCCCCGTGCACCAGGTACCCGCCCGCTCCCCTGCGCAGGGCCTCGCGGACGATCTCCGACTCGCTGCTGTACGTCAGCATCACCACCGGCGCGATCCGCACCAGGTACGGCAGCGCGGAGATGCCGTCGACGCCCGGCATCCGCACGTCGAGCAGGACCACGTCCGGCCGCAGCCGCCGCGCCGCCTCGTACGCCTCGCGGCCGTCCACCGCCTCCGCGACCACCTCGATGTCCGGGCGGCCGGAGAGCAGCGCCGTGAGGCCCGCGCGGACCACCGGGTTGTCGTCGGCGACCACAACGCGCAGCGGCGCGGCGGGCGGGGGCGGCCCGGTCGGCGGAAAGGTGTCGAACGGGCTCGGTGGCGGCGGCGTCTGCGGAGCGCCGGTGGGATCGGCGGGGGCTGCGGGGTCGGTGCGCGGATCCGGCATCGGGCGGCCTCCTCTCTCTCGGGTCGTGGGGGCGGTCGTGCGGGCGGGTCCCGGCGGGCGGGCCGCGCGGCGGTTCACGCGGGCACCGTCGTGAGGGCCGCCAGGGGCAGTTCGAGGCGGACCTCGGTGCCGTGCGGGTGGTCGCCGCGGCCGATGCGGATGCGGGCGCCCACGGACGCGGCCCGCTCCACCATGCCGACCAGGCCGAAGTGGCCCGCGCGGCGCAGCCGTTCGAGGGTGGTGTCCTGCGGCAGGCCGCGGCCGTCGTCGTAGACGCTGATGCGCAGCAGGTCGCCGTGGACGCCCGCCCGCACCTCGACCTGGGCCGGGCCCGCGTGCCGGTAGGCGTTCTCCATGGCCTCCGTCGCGATGGTGAGGAGCTGCCGGGCGACGGCGGGCGGCACCGGTGGGACCGCGTGCCCGCCCGTCGGGCGGTAGTGGGCGACGATGCCGGTGCGGGTCCTGAAGTCCCGTGTCCGGGCCGCGAGTTCGACGAGGACGTCGGTGGCGTGCCGCGGGTCGGACTCGCGCCGCAGGTCGGCCAGGAGTTCGCGGGACTCGGCGGCGGCCCTGCGGACCGAGCGGGCCACCAGCTCCGCCTGCCGTCTGACCAGCCCCGTGTCCACCCGGCTCGCGCTCGCCGAGCCCGCCAGGCCCTCGGCGGCCAGCGCCACGCCGTGCAGGGTCTTGGCGACCGAGTCGTGCATCTCCCGTGCCAGCCGGGCCCGTTCGGCGCTGACCGCCTCCGTCACGGCGAGCCGCGCCTGGACCGTCGTCAGGGCCTGGGTGGCGGCGCCGAAGCGGAGCATGAGGTTGCGCAGCGCCGAGCCGCCCGCGCCGGTGATGAGGCACAGGCCGGGCAGGATCAGCGTCTCCGACGGGGGGACGTCCAGGCCCCGCCGGGTCGCGTACACGAGGAGCAGGATCAGCGACTGGAGGGAGGCGAAGACGGCGGCGCCCCGCCAGCCGTAGACGATGCCCGCCAGCAGCGGGGTGCAGACGCTCACGTAGGCGATCGTGGTGTCCGGGCCCGCCGATATCAGCAGCAGCGAGCCGAAGAGGGTGTCCACCGCGAGCAGGACCGGGTGGCGCAGCAGGAGCGGCCCGAACCGCTCCCAGTCACGCAGCAGGACGTAGGAGCCCATGAAGGTGACGACGACGGCCGCCCCGACCAGCCGCGTCGCGAGACCGGGCGCCGCGTTGATCAGGGCGGAGGGCGTGGCCAGCGCGATCATCGCCAGCCGGAACCCGAAGACCTGGCGGCACATGGCCTGGAGGGCGTTGATCTGGATCGGGATCGTCGGGGTGCGGGCGGATCCGTCGGGGTCCGCGGGCGCCACGTCGGCGGACGGTGGCCCAGGTACCGGTCCGCGCGCCCCCGCGTCGGCGGACGGTGATGCGGATATCGGTCCCCGCGTCCCCGCGTCGGCGGACGCGGGCTCGGGCACCGGTCTCTCCGTCCCGGGCGCCCGGCCCACCGGCGGGGGCGGGGGTAAGAGTGCGGGTTCGGACGCGGACTCCGGTGCGGGGTACGAGGGCCCGGCCCCGTATTCAGCCGCCGGGCGCGCCTCACCAGCCGTCCACCCGGGCCGGTCCTCTGACCACCCCTGCCGATCCTCCGTCCACCCCTGCCGGTCCCCCGACCACTCCGGCCGGTCCTCTGACCACCCCTGCCGATCCCCCGGCCACCCCTGCCCACCCGTGGGCGGCGGCCCGAATCCCGTGGGCGGGGGCGTGTGGCGCGCCGGTTGGAGCGCGGGTCCCGGCGGCGGCTCGGACGACCACTGCGGTGACGGCGAGGACGGCCGCGACGGCCACTGCGGTGACGGCGGTTGCTGCGGTGGGGCGAACCGTGTCGGCGGCGGCTCGAAGACGGACAGTGCCCCGTCGTGCTCCAGCAGCGATCCGGAGTCCTCGTCCCGCCGCCCGGCCCCGCCTGTGCCCCGGCTCCCGCCCCCGCGCGGGTCCGGTCGGTCGGCGCGTTCCCAGCCGGGGGGCAGCGCCGGGGTCGCCGAGGTGACCGGGATGTCCGGGGCCCCGGTGCGGGCGTGGGCGGGCAGGACCGTGCCCGCGGGGGGCGTCGTGATCTCCGGCGGCCTCTCGGCCGCGCCCCGGCGTCGCAGCCGTCCGAGGCGTGCTCTCGTCGTGGGCATGCGCGTCACCGCCGTCGTCTACTTGCCCGTGAGGGTGCCGAAGTCGGTTCCGGAGCCGAGGAGCAGACCGGCGCCGAGGAGGATCATCGTGGCCGGGACCATGAAGGTGGTGATCATCATGGTGGCCTTGGGGACCGCGCGGGCCGCCTTGCGGCGGGCGTTCTGCGCGTCGGTGCGGCGCATGTCCTTGGCCAGCGCGACGAGCGTGTCGACGATCGGGGCGCCCAGCTCCTCGCCCTGCTGGAGCGCCGTCACGAACATCGCGACCTGCTCGGAGTCGTTGCGGCGGCGCAGCTCAGCGAACGCCTGCCTGCGGCTCATGCCGAGGTCCATCTGGCGCAGGGTGATGCGGAGTTCGTCGGCCCAGGGGCCCTCGTACTTGGAGGCGACCCGGTCCAGCGCCTGCCGGAAGCCGAGACCGGCGCTGACCACGACCGCGAGGACGTCGAGGAAGTCGGGGAGGGTGCGCTCGATGACGTCCTTGCGGATCCGGATCGCCGACCAGATGCCGACCTCCGTCCAGAACGCCCCGAACGCCAGCAGGACGAGCGCCAGCAGGATGTTCCCCTTGAGCAGGAAGACCAGGAAGCCGACGCCGCCGAGGAAGCCGTAGACCGCGCGGCGGGCCGCGTAGCGGTCGATGGTGAGGCCGCCGGGGTTGCCCGCGAGGTCGATCTTGCGGCGGTACCTGGCGACCGCCTTGGGGCCCATCATCCGTTGCACGGCGGGGGCGTAGCGCATGCCGAGGCGGTCCACGAGCGAGTCGACGGCGCCGGTGCGGGTGGAGCCGACCTCCAGGGCGAGCGCGAGGTCGCCGGGGAGCCGGGCGTCGGCCCGGTACATGCGGATGCCGGCGAAGACGCCCCAGACGCTGAGGCCCATGGCGAGTGCGAGCAGCAGTCCCATTTCCGTCCTCCCTTCCGGTGCTCAGACGTCGATGCGGGACAGGCGGCGGATGAGGAAGAAGCCGACCGCGTAGAGGGCGAAGGCGATGAGGACGGCGGCCTGGCCGACCGGGGAGGCGGTCATCCGGTCGAGGGCGCCGTCCTTGACGCCGTTCATGAGGAACAACGAGCCGATGCCGAGGACGGGAACGGCGTACGAGGTCATGCTGACCTGGGAGAGCTGGGTGCGGACCTCGCGCCGGGTCTCCTTGCGCTCCTCCAGCGTCTCGGTGAGGTTGCGCAGCGCGCTGACCACCTGCCCGCCCGCCCGGCTGGAGAGGACGAGGGTGGTGACCAGGACGACGAGTTCGCGCGAGGGGAGCCGGTCGGCCAGCTCGCTGAGCGCGTCGTCCATGGAGGCGCCGACCGCCAACTGGTTGGCCACCTTGCCGAGTTCCTCGCCCGCCGGGGCCTCCAGCTCCTCGGCGGCCATGCCGATCGCGGTCCGCAGCGCCAGCCCGGCCTGGGTCGCGTTGGCCAGGATGCGGGAGAGTTCGGGGAGTTGGTTGATGAACCGCTCGATGCGCTTCTGGCGCTGCCAGTTGAGGAACTGCACCGCGACCCAGATGCCGAGCAGGCCCGCGATGGGGCCGAAGAACGGTGCCAGGGTGGCCTGTCCGACCAGCCAGAGTCCGGCCACGGTGGCGAGCATGTAGACGAAGAACTCGCCGGGGGTGACGTCGAGTCCGGTGGCGGCGAGCCGCAGTTCGAGCTTCCGGCCGAGGCCGGTGCGGCGCAGTCTGCGGTCCAGGGAGCGGAAGCGGCGGCGCCTGCCGACGACCGGGATCTGGCCGGTGGCCGAGAGCCGGTCGACGAGGGCCTGGCGCTGGGCGCGGCCGGTCGCGTACGCGTGGACGCCGAGGACGGCCAGGACACAGGTCAGCAGCGTGACGCCGGTGGTGAGGGAGACGAGGGATCGCAGAGTCATGGGGACGGTTCCTGCCTACCTGGCTTCTCGGACGGCTAGCTGGTCGAAGCTCTGGGCCACGCCGAACGCCTGCGGGACGGGCTGGCTCGCCATGTAGAGGCGGTCGGCGGTGCGGCGGGGCAGCGGGTAGTACTCGAAGACGCCGTGGACGCGGCCGTCGGCGGCCATCGGCCGGGCGTGGAAGCGGGCGGCCGTCGTCAGCCGGTACGGTTCGCTGCCGTGGCTGTCGAGGATGGCGACCTCGGTGATCCGGCGGGCGCCGTCGGCGAACCGGGTGAGCTGGATGATCACGTCGATGGCGCTGTTGATCTGGTCGTGCAGGGCCTCGAAGGGCACCTCGACCTCCGACATGGACGCCAGCGTCTTCAGCCGCATCAGGGCGTCCTCGGCGCTGTTGGCGTGGACGGTGGCGAGCGAGCCGTCGTGGCCGGTCGACATGGCCTGGAGCATGTCGAGGGACTCGCCGCCGCGGACCTCGCCGACGACGATGCGGTCGGGCCGCATCCGCAGCGAGTTGCGGACCAGGTCGCGGATGGTGACCTGGCCCTTGCCCTCCACGTTGGGCGGGCGGGACTCCAGGCGGATCACGTGCGCCTGCTGGAGCTGGAGTTCGGCGGAGTCCTCGATGGTGATGATGCGTTCGCCGCCGGGGATCAGCCCGGAGAGGGCGTTGAGGAGGGTGGTCTTGCCGGTGCCGGTGGCGCCGGAGACGATCACGTTGAACTTGGCCTGCACCAGGCCCGCGAGCAGGTAGAGCATGTGCTCGTCCAGCGAGCCCAGGCCGATCATCTCCTGGAGCGTGAAGGAGCGGGGGAAGCGGCGGATGGTGAGGGTGGCGCCGGTCAGGGACAGCGGCGGGATGATCACGTTGACGCGCTCGCCGGACGGGAGGCGGGCGTCGACCATCGGATTGGACTCGTCCACCCGGCGGTTGACGGTCGACACGATCCGCTCGATGGTCTGCATGAGCTGGTCGTGGGAGGGGAAGCGCAGCGGGAGCTGTTCGACCCGGCCGCTGCGCTCGACGAAGATCGCGTCGGGTCCGTTCACCATGATCTCGGTGATGGACGCGTCCTCCAGGAGCGGTTCGAGGATGCCGAGTCCGAGGGCCTCGTCGACGACCCGGCGGATCAGCTGGGAGCGTTCGACCGTGGAGAGGACCGGGCCCTCGCGGCTGATGATGTGGCCGAGCACCCGTTCCAGCCGGGCCCGGCGCTCGGCGGCGGCGAGCGCGCTCATCTCCGCGAGGTCGATCTCCTCCAGGAGCTTGGCCCGGTACGACGCGACCATGTGGCCGTCCTCGCCCCTGCCGCCGTTCTCCTCGGGGGAGTTGATGCGTGCCCGCAGGCTCATGGCTCCGGTGCTCCTCGCTCGTTCCTGGTTCCTCGGTGTGCCGGTCGTCCGTCCTCAGCGGTCGAGCGGCATCGTCGCCGTCCTGTGGGCCGGGCCGAAGTCCCAGAACGGGACGACGGACGGGATGCCGACGTCGGCGGTGACGGTGACCTCGTCGTCGCCGAACGACGAGGCGCAGCCGGTGCGTCCGGCGAGCCAGCCGCTCACCGCCTGGGCGCAGCCCTCGGCCGCCGAGCGGTCGAGGGAGGCGCTGCGGGCGCCCGCGCGGGCGGCGGTGCCCGCCTGCTGTGCGGTGTAGGCGATCAGGCCGAGCTGTACGGCGGCCATCCCGACCAGCAGCAGGACGGGCAGGAAGCCGAGATACTCCAGGGCGGCCTGCCCGCGGTCGCGGTGCGCTCGCGCACGGCGCCGCCCGCCACCCCCGCCGCGCGGGACCCGGCCGCCCCGGCCGTCCCGCCCGGCCGGTCTCCCGCTCCCGCCGGGGCCGCCGCTTCCGTCAACGCGGCCGCCGTTCCCGCCACCGAGGCCCCCGCTTCCGTCGCCGAGGCCGCCGTCCGTGTGCCGCCGTCTCATCGCCCCGCCTCCTGTACGGCTCCGGCGTGACCGTGCACCCGGAACGGGAAGTCGACCGTGCCCGGGAACAGGACGGGCACCTTGAGGCGGACGTCGGCCGTGAAGTAACCGGCCGCGCCGGGGCCGCAGGTGACCGTGCGCTGCCACGCGGACGGCAGTGTCTCCTCCCCCTTGCTCCGGCAGGCGCCCTGCGCGTCGCCCTCGGCCGCCGTGCCCGCGCGGACCGCCTCGTCGGCAGCATTCCCCGCGAGCGTGAACGTGTACCCCACGAGCACGAGCTGCCACAGGACGACCAGCGTGACCAGGATCGTCGGCGTCATCCCGAGGAACTCGACGGTGACCTGCCCCCCGTCCCGCCGGTGGGCGCCGTCCTGGGGTGGTCTGCGCATCGCTATCCCCCTCCGTCCCGTCGTCTGAACAGGCTCACCGAGCCCCGGTCGCCGCGGGCCCGGCCGCCCTTCTGGGCGCCTTCGGCGGCCTTGACCAGGCCGAGTTCCCCGGCCAGCGCCCACAGCGCCTGCCGCACCGCGCCCTTGCTGTCGAGTTCGTGGACCCGGCCCGCGTCGACCGCGCCCTGCAGTTCCTTGAAGTTGGCGGGGACGGTGGTGCCCGCGACCGCCGTGCCGGTGATCCGCTGGATCAGCGGCGGCTGGATCTCGGTGCCCCGGGTGTGCCGGTTGACGACGACGGTGGTCTCCTCGGCCTTGCGGATCTGCAGCCGGTCCCACATCCGCACGGTCCGCTTGGCGCCGCGCACGGCGACGACGTCCGGGGTGGTGACGAGGAGCGCGGTGTCGGCCATCTCCACCGCCGCCGCGCCCGCCCCGCCGAGCTGGGCGCCGCAGTCGACGACGACGATCTCGTAGCGGGAGCGCAGCGCGGAGACGATCTGGCGGGCGGCCCGGTCGGAGACCTCCTCGCCGCGTTCGCCCTCGCCGGGGGCGAGGAGCAGGGCGAGTCCGGTGTCGTGGCGGAAGACGGCGTCGGCGAGGACGCGGGGCGAGATGTCGGTGATGGCGGCGAGGTCGACCACCGAGCGGCGGAACTGGACGTCCAGGTAGGAGGCGACGTCCCCGGACTGGAGGTCCATGTCGACGAGGACCGCGGACCGCCCCGACGCCTGGGCGGCGAGGGCCAGTTGGACGGCGGTGAGGGTGGCGCCGACCCCGCCCTTGGCGCCGCTGACGGTGACGACCGTGCCGCCGGCGCCGGTGAACACGTCGCCGCTGTGGCCCAGATGGCGCCGGACGCCGACCGACCACTGGGCCACCGCCTGGACCCGGCTGGCGAGTTCCTCGTAGCCGAGCGGCATGGAGACCAGGCCGCGGGCGCCGTAGTCCATGGCCGCCTGGAAGAGGCCGGGGCTGGCGTCGGTGGTGACGAGGATGACGCCGACGGCCGGGAAGCGCAGGGCCACCTCACGGATGAGTTCAAGGGCCGGGACGGGGCCGATGCGCTCGTGGACGACGACCACCTCGGGCAGTTCGTCGACCGACTCCGCGGCGAGGCGCGCGAGGGTGTCGACGAGCTGCGTCGAGTCGACGACCGGGGCGACCGGCTCGGCGTCCGGGAGCTGGCTGAGCAGCGTGGTCAGGGAGCGGACCGCGTCCACGTCACCGACGGCCGGAAGGATCCTCGTGGGCATGCGGGCCTCTCACTTGTCCTTCGCTAGTTGGTACGTGCGGTCCTTCTCCGGGACCGTAGTGTCGCCGCCCGGCGCGACCAGGGCCAGCCGTACCCGCTGGGCGAAGGACTCGGCGTAGGTGATGCGCTGGGCGTCGAGCGCGGAGAGGGCGAACGTGATCGGGACGGCGTCGGTGGGCCGCTGGGTCCTGCTGCTCTCGCCCGGGTCGAGTGCGGTGATCTTGCCGACGTCGAGGACCTTGGCGTTCGTCACGATGATCTTCGACTGGGCGGGGTCGCCGTCCCGTTCGCCCGCGAAGGTGGCGTAGACGTTGACGGTCGCGCCCGGGGTGATCTTGCCCGCCACCCCGGTGGCCGCGTCGATCATGATCGCGACCTCCTGCTGGCCCGGCTGGAGCGCGGGCTGTTCGACGATCATGTCGGTCTGGAGCAGCGAGCCCTCGCGCAGGGTGGTGACGGCGATCTTGCCGCGGATCTGGCTGAGGCTGGTCACCGCGGTGGGCGAGAGCCACCGCTCCGGCATCTCTATCTTCTCGAACTGGTCCGTGGTCAGGGTGGTGTAGGGCGCCACGCTCTTCTTGAGCCGGTACGCCGTGACCTCGGGCCCGACCTTCGACTTGACGTCGCTGATCACGGAGAGGACACCGGCGAACGCGCCGAGGGCGCAGATGACCGAGAGCAGCAGCAGGAGCACGCCTCGGCGCTGACGTGAGTTCATGAACCGTACAACCTCATCGTGGGGATACTCGGTCGAGCGGACATCGGCGGAAGTGGTCGCGAACCCTGTCGTCCAGGACTCATCGGGCGGTGATCTGGTTCTCGTGGAAGGGCGGCACGGCCGAGCAGAAGACGCAGCGGTCGCCGATGACGTCGATGCCGCACCAGTGGCAGACGCCCTGCCGCACGGACGTCACGAGCTGGTACAGGACGGAGAGGTCGGGCAGGTACGCGGCGAACTCGACCAGCTTGCCGGTGCCCCACCAGGTGGTGGACTCCTCGGGCGGCGGGACCTCCCGCAGCCCCTGGACGCCCCACTGCTCGGCGAGGGTCGCGGTGACCCAGTCGGAGGGCGGCTGCGCCTTCGCGACGAGCATCCAGGTGCCGAACTCGGGCCCGGTCAGGGTGGCTTCAGGGCCGATCCTGACCACTTGCGGTTCGGGGTGCGCGACGACGCCGAACTGGCTGCCGGGGACCCAGGACCTGGCGTGCGAGGTGAGGCCCACGGGGACCCGGTCGAGGCGGGCCACCGAGCCGAGCAGCGCCCCGCAGTGGATGTAGTGGGTGAGCAGCCGCCCGGCGGAGGCGAGCACTCCTGGGCTGAGGTCGCAGGAGGCGAGTTGACGCAACTGCCGGGCGAGGACGGCGAGTCCGAGCGGCGGCAGCTCCGGCCGGAACAGCGCGATGCGGTCGCTCTCCAGGAGGGACCTGATGGTGTGCAGGCGCCGGGTGACTGCCCGGGGCGCCGCCTGCGAGGAGACCACGACGAGATGTCCGTGCTGGTCGAGAAGGGTCTGGACGGCCGTCAGCGCCTCGTCGAGCGGCTGCCGGTCCAGGCCCTGGAGGACCACCGCGGGCAGGGTGCGTTCGTCCTGCGGCGGCAGCGCCATGTCGGCGCTCGTCACGGCGATGGCAGTGGGCACGCGCAGCTCCCCGTGTTGCGTCCGTCGGTCCACCGGGGTGGCTCCGGCGCATCGAAATGACTTCACTGCGTGACTACCTCAGCACTGTATCCACGCCACTGTGACCGGAGAACAGCGATTGCTCAGCTCCTGGGGAACTCCCGTGTCACAAGTCACGCCAAACCGGGGCAGGTTGAGCATCTCGCCGTCCGGTGACGCGGCCGGGTCCGGTGAATCCGGTCGCGGACCCCGTTCCTGCCCCACCGGGCGGAACGCCGCGCTGGGCCCCCGTTTGGGCCCCCGGGCCCACGCGCGACCGGCCCCGCGCGCCTACGCTCACAGCCGAACAGATGGGCGAACAGACAGAGCCGTACGACCTCGCGCAGTTCCCCGGCGCCGCACGGGGGAACGATCGTCACCATGTGCCCTACCGCTTTCGCACGGACCGACCGAGAGGGACAGCCGCCGCCGATGACGTGCCGCCCCGCACCCCCGACCACCCGCCCGCCGTCCGCCGCGGGCCCGCGACCGGCCGACGCCCCCGTGGCGGTGGGTTGACCGTGCGGGTCCCGGGGTTCTGGTACGCCGTCCTCGTCCTGCTGGTCGTGGCCTCGGGGGCGGTCGCGGTCCGGTACGCGCGCCGCCTGGTGACGGTCACCCGGGTGCTGCGGCGCGGGGTGCGCACCGGCGGCGAGTGCGTGCGGGTGGAGACCGAGCCGTACCAACGCCCCGAGGGCGTACGGCACTTCTTCGCCTTCCACACCACCGACGGCACCCGGGTCGAGTTCGAGGACCTGGTGCGCCGGTCCACCGAGGAGGGCACCCCGGTCGCCGTCACCTACGACCCGCGCGACCCGGCCGGGACGGCGGCGGTGGCGGGCCGGGGCGACTGGCCGCCGGTGCTGCGGACGCTGGCGCTGACGTCGGGCTTCGGGCTCGCGGCGGCCGGGTTCACCGCGGTGCTCGTGCGCGGGGTGCTGGGGGGCGGCTGATGGCGCTCGCCAGGTCGTGGGCGGTCGGACTCGTGGTACTGGTGCTCACCGAGCGCGTCCTGACCTCGCTGGTGCGCACCTACCTGACGGACCCGGAGGGCGTCGGCTCGTTCGGGGCGGCGCTGGCCCTCGTCCACCTGCCGGACCTGGTCTGCGTGACCCTGGCGAGCTGGGCGGCGGCCCGTGTCCACCCGGAGCCGGTCCGGCGCGATCCGGTGCGGCACGCGGCGGCGGCCTGCGCGGTGCCCGCGGCGGCCCTGGCGCTCGCGCTCGCCCTGCGTCCGCACTCCCCCGCACCGGCGGGCACGGCCCTGTGGATGTCGACGGCGGTGCTGCTGGCGGGGTGCGCGGCGGGGCTGCTGCTCGACAAGTTGGTCTGGACCTCTTGACAGTGCGATTGGTCTGGACCAACTTATTGTCATGTCCCCACACAGCAGATCGGCACGGCTCTGGTCGGGAGCCGTCACCGCCGCCCTCGCGCTCTCCCTCGCGGGCGCGGGCCAGGCGTCCGCCGCGGACGTCAACAACGCCAAGAACGCCGGATTCGAGTCCGGCCTCAGCAACTGGACGTGCTCCGCGAACAGCGGGACGACCGTCAACTCCCCCGTCCACGGCGGCACTTCCGCGCTGAAGGCGACCCCGGCCGGGCAGGACAACGCCCAGTGCACCCAGACCGTGGCCGTCAGGCCCGGCTCCACGTACACGCTCAGCGCCTGGGTGCAGGGCGGGTACAGCTACCTGGGCGTGACGGGCACCGGCACCACGGACGTCTCCACCTGGACGCCGGACACGGCGAGCTGGAAGCAGCTCTCCACGACGTTCACGACCGGCTCCGCCACCACCTCGGTCACCGTCTACACGCACGGTTGGTACGGGCAGGCCGCGTACTACGCGGACGACCTGTCGGTCCTCGGCCCCGACGGCGGCGGGGGCGGCGACCCGGCCCCGACCGTCCCGGCGGCCCCGGGCGGCCTCGCGGTCTCGGGCACCACCTCCTCGTCCGTCTCGCTGGCCTGGAACGCGGTCTCCGGCGCGACCGGCTACAGCGTCTACCGCAACGGCACCAAGGTGACGGCGGTGACGGGCACCTCGGCGACGGTGACCGGGCTCGCCGCCTCCACGGCGTACTCCTTCCAGGTCACCGCGACCAACGCGGCCGGCGAGTCGGCCAAGTCGGCCACCGTGACCGGCACCACGGCCGCGACCGGCGGGGGCGGCGGCGGGACCACCCTCGCCAAGCACGCGGTGACCGGGTACTGGCAGAACTTCAACAACGGCGCGACCGTGCAGAAGCTCTCCGACGTCCAGGCCCAGTACGACATCGTCGCGGTGGCCTTCGCCGACGCGACGACGACGCCGGGCGCGGTCTCCTTCACCCTCGACTCGGCCGGTCTGAAGGGCTACACCACCGACCAGTTCAAGGCCGACATCAAGGCCAAGCAGGCGGCGGGCAAGAAGGTCGTCATCTCCATCGGCGGCCAGAACGGCACGGTCTCGGTGAGCGACGCGACCTCGGCCGCGAACTTCGCCAACTCCGTCTACTCCCTGATGCAGACGTACGGCTTCGACGGCGTCGACATCGACCTGGAGAACGGTCTCAACGCCACGTACATGACGCAGGCGCTGCGGTCCCTGTCGGCCAGGGCGGGCTCCTCGCTGATCATCACGATGGCGCCGCAGACCATCGACATGCAGTCGACGTCGAACTCCTACTTCCAGACGGCCCTGAACATCAAGGACATCCTCACGGTCGTCAACATGCAGTACTACAACAGCGGTTCGATGCTGGGCTGCGACGGCAAGGTGTACTCGCAGGGCTCGGTGGACTTCCTCACCGCGCTCGCCTGCATCCAGCTGGAGGGCGGGCTCGCCCCGTCCCAGGTCGGCCTCGGCCTGCCCGCCTCGACCAGCGGCGCCGGCAGCGGGTACGTCTCCCCCGCGGTCGTCAACAACGCCCTGGACTGCCTGACCAAGGGCACCGGGTGCGGCTCGTTCAAGCCGTCCAAGACCTATCCCGGTCTGCGCGGCGCGATGACCTGGTCCACCAACTGGGACGCGTCGGCGGGCAACGCCTGGTCGAACAGCGTCGGCCCGCACGTGCACGCGCTGCCGTAGGGCGGACCGCGACACCCCGACCGACCCGCGGCGCACTCGCCGCCGCCCGCGCCCCCGCCAGGTCACCCGGCGGGGGCGCGGCCGTTCCGGCCGGTGCGCGCGGCTAGAAGAAGTCGGCCCAGGGCTGGTCCCAGACCTGTTTCACGCACAGCACCAGGAACAGCGCCCCGGACAGCGCCAGCATGGCGTTGCTGAACGGGCCGTTGCGCCAGGCGGCGGGCGTGCGCGCGGAGTTGAGGAGGCGGAGCAGGGTCAGCGCGAGGAACGGCAGGAAGGCCGCGCCCAGCACGCCGTAGAGGATGATCAGGCGGAACGGCTGGCCCTGGAAGAGCAGCACGATCGGCGGGAAGGTCAGCCACAGCAGGTAGGCGCGGAACGGCCAGGAGCGCTCGCGGGCGCCGGACGCGACCTCGGCGCCGCCCGCCGCGGACCGGTCCCGGGTGCGGGCGACGAAGTCGGCGAACATCAGGCTGACGCCGTGCCAGACACCGATCAGCGAGGTGAACGAGGTGGCGAAGAAGCCGATCAGGAAGAACTTCGCGGTGGCCGTGCCGTACTCGTGGGCGAGGATGTCGCCGAGCTGGATCAGCCCCTTGTCGCCGTTGGAGATGGCCACGTTCGCGGAGTGCAGCAGTTCGGCGCCGACGAAGAGCATGGCGACGACGAAGATGCCGGTGGTGAGGTAGGCGACCCGGTTGTCGAGGCGCATCACCCGCATCCAGCCGGTGTCGGTCCATCCCTTGGCGTTGACCCAGTAGCCGTAGGCGGCGAGGGTGACGGTGCCGCCCACCCCGCCGATCAGACCGAGGGTGTTGAGGATCGAGTCCTTCTCGTCCGGCAGCACCGGCAGCAGGCCCGCCAGGGCCTGGCCGAGATGCGGGGTGACCCTGATCGCGAGGTAGACGGTCACCACGAACATGACGCCCACCAGGACCGTCATGACCTTCTCGAAGACCGCGTACTTGTTGAACCAGACGAAGACCAGGCCGACCAGACCGCAGGCGACGGCCCACGCCTTGAGGTCCATCACGCCCGGGAACAGCGCCTGGAGGGGCAGGGCGCTCGACGACATCGCCGCGGCGCCGTAGACGAAGCCCCAGACCACGACGTAGACGCAGAAGAACCAGGTGGTCCAGCGGCCGAGGCTCGCCCAGCCGTCGAAGAGGGTGCGGCCGGTGGCGAGGTGCCAGCGGCCGGCCGCCTCGGCGAGGGAGATCTTGACCAGGCAGCCGACGACCGCCGCCCAGAGCAGGGTGTAGCCGAAGTTGCTGCCGGCGATGAGCGTGGCCACCAGGTCTCCGGCGCCGACGCCGGTCGCCGCGACCACGATTCCTGGCCCGATGTACTTCCAACTCGACTTGCGTGGGGTGGGGTTGAGGTCTAAGGGGGCCTCGGTGTCTGTGGGGTGTCCCGTGGTGTCCGCCATCCGGGTTAAGTAACAGCAAAGGTCTCGGCCGGACAAGGGGGCGTGGACCGGCCCCTTCCGGAAAGCGACCTGACCTGCTCATGCCACAAATGGGCCACAAGCGGGACCGCACCGGATCTTCTCGTACACCTTCGCGGCGCACCCGCGCTCGGGCGGCCAGGGGTCGGTTCCGCCCGCCCGACGAGGCGAAAGAGCGGGAGACCGCCCGCACCGGGGACGCCGTCCCCCGACTCCCGGAGAACGTCGACCGCCGGTACCGGGCCGTCGGCAGGACGGCCCGATACCGCGGTCGGCTACTCCTTCTTCGCGGCCTCGGCCCCGGCCTTGTCGTCGACCTCCACCTTGCCCTCGGCCTCGCTCTTGACCTTGCCCTTGGCCTTGTCCTCGACCTCGGGCGCGTCCTCGGCCTCGACTCCGGTCCCGGCCGCGTCCTCGGCGTCCCCGGTGTCGGCGGCGTCGACGGCCTTCCCGTCCTCGATGTCGGCGTCGGCGTCGGCGTCGGCGTCGGCCTCCGCGTCGCCGGGCTCGCCGGCGCCGTCCTCGAAGTACGTGTCGAGGACGGCGTCCAGCTCCCGTTCCCACTCCTCGAAGCTGGAGCGGGACTTCGCCTCGATCTCGATCGGGTACCAGCGGCGGTCCGGGGTGTGGACGGTGATCGTGAAGCGCTTGCCGAAGCGCGGCGACTCCGTCTCGACCGCGCCGATCTCGTCCCAGCGGAACTCGCAGGCCTGGTCGTCGAGGGAGAGCCGGACGCCCCGGTGGTCGGCGACGATCCGCGCGCGGCGGTCGGCCGCCTCGAAGGCGGGCCCCTCCACGGCCTCGTCGTCGCCGGCCTCGTCGTCGCCCGGCCCGCTGTCCCCGGGCTCCTCGGCGGCCGGGGCGTCCCGCTCGGGACTCCCGTCCCCGGTACTCCCGTGCTCGGCGCGTTCCTCCTCCGTGTCCTGTGCGGCCTCGGCTTCGGTCTCGGCCTCCGTCGGCTTCCCCGTCGCCTGCGCGGCGGACGGGGGCGACGTGAGCCCGGGGATGAAGGCCGGGTCGAATCCGGCGCCCTCCAGGGGCTGGCTGCTCGAACCTGTGCGCTGCTCCACAGCGGGCAGTATGGTCCAAGATCCTGTGCCGGGCACACTCGCCCCCGACTTCGTTATCAGACGCCTACACGGCGCCCCCGGGCCCGCCGCGCCCTACACGAAGAGGCTGAGCACGGCCGCCACCGCGAACCCGGCGACCGACAGCACCGACTCCAGGACCGTCCAGGTCCTGAGAGTGTCGCGCTCGCTGATGCCGAAGTACTTGGCGACCATCCAGAAGCCGCCGTCGTTGACGTGCGAGGCGAAGATGGACCCCGCCGAGATCGCCATGATGACGAGGGCGACGAACGCCTGGGAGTGGTCGCCCGCCGCGAGCAGCGGGGCCACGATGCCCGCCGTGGTGACGATCGCGACCGTCGCCGAGCCCTGGGCGACCCGCAGCACCAGGGAGATCAGGTAGGCGAGGACCAGCACCGGCAGGCCGACGTCGTGGAAGGTGTCCGAGAGCGCCTGGGCCACCCCGCTCGCCTTGAGGACGGCGCCGAAGACCCCGCCCGCGCCGACCACCAGCAGGATGTTGCCGACCGGCTTCAGGGACGAGGTGGACACCTTCTCCAGGGAGGCGCGGGACCAGCCGCGCCGCACGCCCAGCAGGTAGTAGGCGAGCAGCAGGGCGATCGTCAGGGCCACGAAGGGGTGACCGAAGAACTCGACGACCGAGCGGCCGGTGGAGGGGTCGAGGGCGATCGAGGAGAAGGTGGCGGCGAGGATCAGCACCAGGGGCGTGCCGATGATGCCGAGGACCGTGCCGAGCGGTACGGGCCGCTCGCCGGGCTCGGTCCCGGCGGCGCGCTGCTCGGCCAGGACGGCCTCCTTGGCCTCGTCGGCGGCCTCGACCATGTCCTGCGGCACGGGGACGAAGATGCGGCGGCCGACCCAGGCGGAGAACGCCCAGGCCGCGAGGACGGCGGGGATGCCGCAGACGACGCCCATGAGGATGACCCAGCCGAGGTCCACGTGGAGCAGTCCTGCGGCGGCGACCGGGCCGGGGTGCGGGGGCAGGAAGGCGTGGGTCATGGAGAGTCCGGCGAGCAGCGGCAGGCAGTACAGCAGGACGGACCTGCCGGAGCGCTTGGCGGCCGCGTAGACGATCGGCGCGAGGACGAAGATGCCGACGTCGAAGAAGACCGGGATGCCGAAGACGATGCCGGTGACGCCCATGGCGAGGGGGGCGCGTTTCTCGCCGAAGAGGCGCAGCAGCCGGGAGGCCAGCACCTCGGCGCCGCCGCTGACTTCGAGGATCGCGCCGAGCATGGTGCCGAGGCCGATGATGATCGCGACATGGCCGAGGATGCCGCCCATGCCGGACTCGATGGTGGAGACGGCGTCGGAGCGCTGGACGGTGCCGAAGAGTTCGGTGACGGAGAGTCCGGCCATCAGGCCGACGGCTATGGAGACGGCGAGCAGCGCGACGAACGGCTGGAGCCGGGCCTTGATGATGAGCAGGAGCAGCAGGGCGATGCCGAGGGCGGCGACGGTCAGCAGACCGGCGGTGCCGTCGATGAGGAGGAGCAGTCCACCGGTGTGGGGTGGGGCGTCGGGGGTGGCGGACGCGGCGAGCGGGAGGGACATGGGGGGCCTCTTCGTCGGGGCATGCGGCTTTCGGGCAGGGGGGATCGCGGCACGGCCCCGCGCTGGGATGGTGCGGGGCCGTGCCGTGACGACGTGCGGACAGCTAAAGTTGACGGATCGTCAGCTCGGTGGTGCGGCTCTCAGCCGAGGACGGCGAGGGCGTCGATCTCGATGAGCAGGCCCGCCGGGAGGCCGACGTAGACGGTGGTGCGGGCGGCCGGCGGGGCGGTGAGCGCCTGCTCCTCGAAGTAGGCGTTGTAGAGGGCGTTCATCTCGGCGAAGTGGTCGACGTCGGTGAGGTAGACGCGGATCATCATCACGTCGTCCCAGCTCGCGCCGCCCTCCTCCAGGATCGCCTTGACGTTGGCGAGGGTCTGGAGGGTCTGCTCGCGCAGGGTGGGTCCCGCCGGGGTGGGGGCCTTGCCCTCCTCGGCGGGCAGGAAGCCGACCTGTCCGGCGACCTGGAGGATGTTCCCCTTGCGCACGCCGTGCGAGAACGCGGCGGGCGGGGTGGTGTGGGTCGCGGGGGTGAGGGCGGTCTTGTCGGTCATACCGGGTCCTTCGTCGGGGTTCGGGCACTGCGGTGGTCGGGGTGGGCCGGGTCGGTGACCGGGGTGCGGCCCGAGTACTCGCCGCTGATGGCGTCGGCCGTGCGGCGCACCAGCGGGAGCAGGGTGAGGAGTTCGTCGGCGGTGACGACGACGTTGGGCGCGGAGACCGACATGGCGGCGGCGACCCTGCCGTCGGCGCCGCGGATGGGGGCGCCGACGCAGTTGATGGACTCCTCGTGGCCGCCGAGGTCGGTGGCCCAGCCCTGGTCCCGCACCTTCTCCAGCTCCCGCAGGAAGGCGGGGGCGTTGGGGGTGGAGCGGGCGGTGTACAGGGGGTAGTCGAACTGCTCGGCGCGGGCCCGGCGTTCGGGCTCGGGGAGGTCGGCGAGGAGGAGCTTGGCGACGGCGGCGACGGTGATCGCGACCGGTTTGCCGATCCGGGAGTACATCCGCACCGGGTAGCGGCTCTCCACCTTGTCGATGTAGAGGACCTCGTCCTCCTCGTGGACGGCGAGATGGACGGTGTGTCCGCACTGCTCGTTGAGGCGGACGAGGTGGGGGTGGGCGATCTCGCGGATGTCGAGGTTCTCCATCGCCTCCTGGGCGAGGGAGATGAGCCGGGCGCCGAGCCGGTAGCGCTGGTCGGACTGCCGGTAGACCAGGCCGTGTTCGTGCAGGGTGCGCAGCAGCCGCAGGGCGGTGGACTTGTGCACGCCGAGCCGGTCGGCGACCCGGCCGAGGTCGGCGGGGCCCTCGGCGAGCAGCGGCAGGATGCTGAGCGCGCGGTCGACGGTCTGGCTCATGGCGTACGTACCTCCTGGTCGGCCCGGTCGTCGTCGGCTGCGGTGGTCCAGCCGGGGCCGAGTCGAAGTGTCCCCCACGCGGTGTCGTCGAGGGCGGCCAGCCGGTCGGCGTGGTCGCGGGCGGGCGGGGGCGCGAGGTCGCCGGGGACGGTGAGGGCGGCGGCGGCGCTCAGGTGGCCGTGCCGGAGGCGGTCGCGGACGGGCAGGCCGCGCAGGGTGGCGGAGAGGAACCCGGCGGCGAAGGCGTCGCCCGCGCCGACGGCGGCGACCACGTCGACGCGCGGGGCGGGCACGGAGGTGACGCCGCCGTCGTGGAAGACGGTGGCGCCGCGGGCGCCCTCCTTGACGACGAGGGTGCGGGGTTCGGGCAGGGCCTGGCGGACGGCGTCGGGCCCTTCCACGCCCCAGGCGTCGCGGGCCTCGTCGTCGCCGACGAAGACGACGTCGCAGCGGCGGGCGAGGCCGAGCAGGACGGGTCCGGCCTCGGCGGGGTCGGACCACAGGCCGGGGCGGTGGTTGACGTCGAAGGAGAGCAGCGGGCGTCCGGCGGCGGGCGCGGTGAGGTCGTGCAGCAGGGCGCGGCAGCCGGCGGAGAGGGCGGCGGTGATGCCGGTGAGGTGCAGGACGCGGGCGGCGCGGGCGGCGGCGAGGTCGAGGGTGTCGGCGCGCATGGCGGAGGCGGCGGACCCGGCCCGGTAGTAGGCGACCTCGTGGGTGTCGTCGGCGCGGTCCCCGGCGGTGCGGAAGTAGACGCCGGTGGGGCGGGCGGGGTCGCGGCGGACGGCGCGGGTGTCGACGCCGCAGGCGGAGATCCGTTCGACGAGGTGGTCGCCGAAGCCGTCGGCGCCGACCCGGCTGACCCAGCGGACGGTGTGTCCCGCGGCGGCCAGGGCGCAGGCGACGTTGGACTCGGCGCCGCCGATGGCGCGGTCGAAAGAGGGGACGTCGGCGAGGCGGCCCGGCCGGGTGGGCAGGAAGGTGACCATGGACTCGCCGAGCGTCACCACGTCGACCACGTCGGGGGCGGCGGTGGGGTGTCCGGCGGTGGTCACGATGGTCGTGGCTCCTCGTGCTCGCGGGTCTCGGTCGTCTCCGTTGACCCGGGGTTGGCTGGGATGTTAGACAGCGGTGAGCGACATACGCAATGAACGTTGCAGAAGATGCAACAGACGTCTCCAGGGAGGCTCCATGGGTGCCGAGGCGCTCGACCGGCTCGACGGGGAACGCGTCGACCACCGCTTCAAGGGCCTCCCGCCGGACGCCGAGGGGCTGACCGTGGGCGAGCTGACCGCCCAGCGCCGCAACCTGTTCACCGGCGGCTTCACCACCCCCGTGCTGGCCCTGTCCGCCGAGCGCCTCGAACACAACCTGGCGCTCATGGAGGAGTACGCGGCCCGCCACGGCCTGCTGTTCGCGCCGCACGGCAAGACCTCCATGGCACCCGACCTGTTCCGGCGGCAGATCGAGCACGGGGCCTGGGGCATCACCCTGGCCGTCCCCCACCAGGTGCGGGTGGCCCGCGCGTTCGGGGTGCGGCGGGTGTTCCTCGCCAACGAACTCGTCGACCCGGCCGCCCTCGCCTGGATCGCCGCCGAGCAGGACGCCGACCCGGACTTCCGGCTGGTCTGCTACGTCGACTCGGTGCGCGGCGTCGAGCTGATGGACGCGGCGCTGACCGGCGCGGCCCGCCCGCTGGACGTCGTCGTGGAGCTGGCCGCGGGCGAGGGCGCCCGCACCGGGGCGCGGACCGAGGCCGACTGCGCGGCCGTCGCCGACGCCGTCGCCGCCACCCGCACGCTGCGGCTGACCGGTGTGGCGGGCTACGAGGGCGAGGTGCCGGGGGCGGACCCGGAGCGGGTGGGCGCCTATCTGCGCCGTCTGGTGGCGCTGGCGACCGGCTTCGACCGGGCGGGCCGGTTCGCGGACGCCGAGGAGATCGTGGTGAGCGCGGGCGGCAGCGCCTGGTTCGACGCGGTCGCCGAGGTCTTCGCGGAGATCCCCGGGCTCTCCCTGCCGGTGCTGAAGCTGCTGCGCTCGGGCGCCTACGTGTCCCACGACGACGGCCACTACCGCAGGCTCACCCCGTTCAACCGGGTGCCCGAGGAGGGCGCGCTGGAACCGGCGTTCCGGCTCTGGACGCAGGTGGTGTCCCGGCCCTCCGCCGAGCAGGCGTTCACCAACGCGGGCAAGCGGGACGCCGCCTACGACCTGGACCTGCCCGTCGCGCAGGTGGTCCGCAGGGACGGCGCCGAGGAGGCGGCCGACGGCATCGAGGTCACCGGCCTCTCGGACCAGCACGCCTGGCTGCGCACCGGCCCCGGCGCGCGGCTCGACGTCGGCGACTGGGTCGGCCTCGGCCTGTCCCACCCGTGCACGTCCTTCGACAAGTGGCAGCTGATCCCGGTCGCCGAGGCCGACGGCACGGTCGTCGACTACGTCCGCACGTTCTTCTAGAGGAGGCCCGCCGTGGAGGAACTCGTCATCCGGGACGCGGACGTGGTGGACGGCTCCGGGGGCCCGTCGTACCGCGCCGACGTGGTGGTCGACGGCGGCAGGATCGTCTCGATCGTCCAGGAGGCGGCGGCCGCGGGCTGCCAGCGCCCCACAGCGCGAAGGGAGTTGGACGCGGCGGGCCTCGTCCTGGCGCCCGGCTTCATCGACATGCACGCGCACAGCGACCTCGCCCTGCTGCGCGACCCCGACCACAGCGCCAAGGCCGCGCAGGGCGTCACCCTCGAAGTCCTCGGCCAGGACGGCCTGTCGTACGCGCCGGTCGACGACCGCACCCTCGCCGAGGTGCGCTCCGCGATCACCGGCTGGAACGGCACGGGCGACGACATCGACTTCGACTGGCGCTCGGTCGGCGAGTACCTGGACCGCCTGGACCGGGGCATCGCGGTGAACGCCGCCTACCTGGTCCCGCAGGGCACGGTCCGGATGCTGGCCGTCGGCTGGGAGGACCGCGCGGCGACCCCGGCCGAGCTGGAGCGGATGCGGCGGCTGGTCGCGGAGGGCCTCGAACAGGGCGCGGTCGGCCTGTCGTCGGGGCTGACGTACACCCCCGGCATGTACGCCCGGGACGCCGAACTCACCGAGCTGTGCCGGGTGGTGGCGTCCTACGGCGGCTACTACTGCCCGCACCACCGCTCCTACGGGGCGGGCGCCCTGGAGGCGTACGAGGAGATGGTGGCGCTCACCCGGGAGGCGGGCTGCGCGCTCCATCTGGCGCACGCCACCATGAACTTCGGGGTGAACGAGGGCCGCGCCCCCGCCCTCCTCGACCTCCTCGACACCGCCCTCGCGGCGGGCGCCGACATCACCCTGGACACCTACCCGTACACCCCGGGCTGCACCACCCTGGTGGCGGTGCTGCCCAGTTGGGCGGGCGAGGGCGGTCCCGAGGCGGTGCTGCGGCGGCTGGCCGACGACGCGACGGCCGAGCGCGTCCGCCACCACCTGGAGGTGACCGGCGCCGACGGCTGCCACGGCGTGCCGGTCGAGTGGGACACCATCGAGATCTCCGGCGTCAACTCGGCGGCGCTCGCGGAGTACGTCGGCCGCACCGTCCAGGAGTCGGCGGACCTGCGCGGCGAGACCCCGTGGACGACGGCGCGGCGGCTGCTCCTTGAGGACCGGCTCGCCCCGACGATCCTCCAGCACGTCGGCCACGAGGAGAACGTCCGCACGATCATGCGCCACCCGGTGCACACGGGCGGCTCGGACGGCATCCTCCAGGGCAGCAAGCCGCACCCGCGCGCGTACGGCACCTTCCCGCACTATCTCGGCCGGTACGTGCGGGAGTTGGGCGTGCTGTCGCTGGAGGAGTGCGTGGCCCACCTGACCGCGCGGCCCGCGGCCAGGCTGCGGCTGCCCGACCGGGGTCTGGTGCGCGAGGGGTACCGGGCCGACCTGGTCCTGTTCGATCCGGCGACGGTCGCGGCGGGGTCCACCTTCGAGCGGCCGCGCGCCCTGCCCGTGGGCATCCCGCACGTCCTGGTGGACGGCCGTCCGGTGATCGAGGACGGCCGCCGCACCGACGTCCTGGCGGGCCGCTCGGTCCGCCGCGGACAGGTCTAGTGCCGGGCCGGGCCGGGCATCGCGAGCCGGTGAGCCCTTCCGGTCAGGGCGTTAGGGCTTGGGCAGGGTGCAGGCGGCGGCGCTGAGGTTCAGCACGTTGGCCGAGGTGAAGCAGGCCGGGATGTTGTAGGTCTCCTCGGCGTAGTTGATGCCCTTGCGGACGGTCACCGTGCCGTTCGCGTCGACCTCGCACGGGTTGTTGACGGTGCAGCTCGCGCCGTCCTCGTTGCCCGTGTTGTTGACGGCGACGACCTGCCCGGTGCTGGTGTCGATCACCGGGGAGCCCGAGGTGCCGCCGATGGTGTTGCAGGCGGAGGTGTAGCGGACCGAGTCCTTCCAGGTCCAGCTCCCCTCCTTGAGGCGGTACACGAAGCCGTCGATGTTGCAGCTGTAGATCGTCTTCCAGTACCCGGAGACGACCTTGATGGCGGTTCCCGCGGTGGGGTGCGAGGCGCTGAGGGTGAGCGGGCTGATCCCGTACGCGCTCTTGATCGCCGCGTAGGTGGTGGTCGTGCGGTAGATCGTCACGTCCGTGTCGGTCATGGTCGAGTAGAGGACCTGGTTGGCGCGGAGCGTGGCGACGGTGGTCCCGGCCGAGTTCAGCAGCCCGAAGGTGCGGCTGGAGGACTGGCCCGTGATGACCTGGCCGGGGCTCGGGAAGCCGGTCTCCAGGCAGTGCCCGTTGGTCATCACCAGCGCGGGGGCGGTGTCCGTCGAGCCGGGGAAGCGGACGACCGAGCCGGAACAGTTGCTGAGCGAGACGATGCCCGCGAAGTCGACGGTCACGGCCGCGGCCTGCGGCGCGGCGACCGCGGGTGCCACCCCGGTCCCGGCGATGGCCAGGGTCGCGAGCGCGGCAAGGAGAGGCTTTCTCATGTGGGGTCCCCTCGTGGACGCGAGCGGCCGGAGATCGTCCGCCCGCTCTCGAAATTGTCATGTGCATTGTTGTGGGGCGGAGGGGACGGAACAAGGAGCGGTTTCCGGTCATACGGCCGCCGTGAAGGCGGCGGGTCCGGGCGCGGGGACCGGCGCAGGCACCGGGTGCGCGCACGCGTGGCGGAAAACACCACGCGCGGTCCGTTACCGGGCCGTAAGCTCCCAGACATGCAGGTGATCCAGTCGACCAAGCTCTCCAACGTCTGTTACGAGATCCGCGGGCCGGTCCTCGAGGAGGCGATGCGGCTGGAAGCGGCCGGTCACCGCATCCTCAAGCTGAACACCGGCAACCCGGCCGCGTTCGGCTTCGAGTGCCCGCCGGAGATCCTGGAGGACATCCTCCGCAACGTCTCCACGGCCCACGGCTACGGCGACGCGAAGGGGCTGCTGGCGGCCCGGCGCGCGGTCGTCATGCACAACCAGACCCTCGGCATCGAGACCGACGTCGAGCACGTCTTCATCGGCAACGGCGTCTCCGAGCTGATCGTCATGGCCATGCAGGGCCTGCTCGACGACGGCGACGAGGTCCTCGTGCCCGCCCCCGACTACCCCCTGTGGACGGCCGCCGTCTCGCTCTCCGGCGGCACCGCCGTGCACTACCGGTGCGACGAGCAGTCCGACTGGATGCCCGACCTCGCCGACGTGGAGCGCAAGGTCACCGACCGCACCAAGGCGATCGTCGTCATCAACCCGAACAACCCCACGGGCGCGGTGTACGACGAGGCGGTGCTCAAGGGGCTCACCGACATCGCCCGCCGCCACAACCTGCTGGTCTGCTCCGACGAGATCTACGACAAGATCCTCTACGACGGCGCCACCCACATCCCGACCGCCAAGGTCGCCCCCGACCTGCTCACCCTCACCTTCAACGGCATGTCGAAGGCGTACCGGGTGGCCGGGTACCGGGTCGGCTGGATGGCCATCTCGGGACCGCGCGCGCACGCCGACTCCTACATCGAGGGCCTGACGATCCTGGCGAACATGCGCCTGTGCGCGAACATGCCGGGCCAGCACGGCGTGGTCGCCGCGCTCAGCGGCCGCCAGACCATCGGCGAGCTGGTGCTGCCCGGCGGGCGGCTGAAGGAGCAGATCGACACCGCCTACGAGCTGCTGACCCAGATCCCGGGCGTGACCTGCGTCCGGCCGAAGGGCGCGCTGTACCTCTTCCCGCGGCTCGACCCGAAGACGTTCAAGATCAAGGACGACCGGCGGATGGCGCTCGACCTGCTGCGCCGCGAGAAGATCATGGTCGTCCAGGGCACCGGCTTCAACTGGCCGGAACCCGACCATTTCCGGGTCGTCACCCTGCCGTCCGTCGGGGACCTGCGGGACGCGGTCGGGCGGATCGCCCACTTCCTCGACGGCTACGGCCAGCCGTGACCCTCACCCACAGTAGGTAGAAGGTCCTGTTTTGTGACGCGCACAACTTTAGACGAGATCTAAGCTAGGATGGTTTCCTGTCACCGCACGGGAGGCCGTCCCATGTACGAACCGATCCGCACCAAGTCGGTCCACAGCACGATGACCGGCACGCCCTCCGACTTCCCCCACCGGTCCCGCGAGGAGGAGCTGGACATCCAGCTCGCGGGCCATCTCGCGGCCCTGCTCGCCGTCACCGACGAGCTGCGCGCGACCGTCCCGTCCGCCGAGCTGGACGCGGCGGCGCGGCGGCTCGCCGACCAGGTGGCCCGGCTGCGCGGCGGGTCCGCCCCGGCCCGGCTCTCCGCCACCGTCCCCGGCTCCGACCCGGCCGCGCTCCACCAGCGGGCCCAGGCGCTCGCCGGACGGGCCCTGGTCGTGGCGGCGTCCCGGGCGGACACGGCGGCGGCGATCCTGTCCGCCGAGCGCATCGACGCCCACACGGCGGCCCTGCGCCCGCACGCCCTCGCCGCCCGCTGACCGGACCGGGGCCCCACAGACGGCCCCGGTCCGCGCGCCCAAGACGCACGCGGACCGGGCGCCACCGACCACGGACCCGACCCGCCCCTGTCCGGCGGTCCCGCGACCACGCGGTCCCGTGATCCCGCGGTCCGGCGGTCCGGCGGTCCGGCAGTCCGGCAGTCCGGCAGTCCGGCAGTCCGGCAGTCCGGAGACGCTCAGCCCGGTGCCGGATGCCGGTGTGGACGGCGATGTCGGCTCCGGCTGCGATGACGCCCTCTCAACCGCCCTTTCTCCACCCCGCGTTGGATAACGGGACGCCCGCTTCACTCCCCGTTCATCCCACTCGCACCGGAACGTGGGTTTCCGCGAGCAGGCTCCCTCCTGTGAGACGTATCGCGGGAATCGTCCTCGCGGTGCTGCTGGTCGGCGGCGTGGTGGCAGCCGTCGTGGCGGGCCGGGACTCAGGGGACACAGGCACGGCAACGAAGACCGTGCGAGGAGTGATCGGGTCGGAGAAGGCCGAGTTCTTCGCCGACCCCGACGTGGTGAAGGCCCTCGCCACCGAGGGCTGGACCGTGAAGGCCGAGACCTCCGGGTCCTGGGCCATGGAGGGACTCGACCTCAAGGGGTACGACTTCGCGTTCCCGTCCAGTCAGGCGCCGGCCGACGCGCTGGCCGCGAAGTTCCGGGTGCGGGAGCCGCTGCCGCGCCCCTTCTACTCACCGCTCGTGGTGGTGGCGCACCGCGCCGCGGCCGGGGTGCTCGCCGGCAACGGCCTCGCCGACGTCACGGGCCACCGCGGCACCCTGCGGATGGCCGCCTACCTCGACGCCGCCCGGCACGACCGGACCTGGCAGCAGCTCAAGGGGGCGGACAAGCACGGGGAGTTGACCGGCACGCTGGCCATCACCAGCACCGACCCGGAGAGTTCCAACTCCGGCGCCCTCTACCTCGCCGCCGCCTCCTACGTCGCCGCGGGCGGCAAGGTCGCCGCGAACGCCGCGGACGTCGGGCGGACCGCGCCCCTGATGCGCAAGCTGATCAGCGTCCAGGGCGCCCAGCAGTCCAGCAGCGACGCGGCGTTCCGTGACTTCGTCAGCGGCGCCGGGAACCCGCTGGTGCTGGTCTACGAGTCACAGGTGGCCTCGCTGCTCGCGGCCGGGCAGGCGGGCGACGACCTGGTGGTGCTCTACCCGGACACCACCGCGACCAGCGACCACACGGTCGTCCCGCTCACCGACGACGGCCGCGCCCTCGGCGAACTGCTCAGCACCGACCCGGCGCTGCGGCGGCTCGCGGTGCGCCACGGGTTCCGTCCGCAGGGCGCGACCTCCGAGTTCGAGGCGGCCACCGCCGCCCACGCCGACTACCTCAACCAGACACTGACCGGTGTCCGGCAGGCTCCCGTGCCCACCTACGCGGTGCTGCGCGACATGGCACGCCGGGCCCGGGGATGACGGGGGACCCACCGATGACCGACGAGACGTTCACGCTCACCCCGCCCGAGGCCGTCGCCCCGGTGCCGCGGGAGAAGGCCGGCGGGCTGGTGCCCGTCGACGAGACGGTCAGGGCCGGTCTGGCCGAGAAGGCCGCGGGCTACGTCGCCGACCTCGCGGCGCTCGACGCCCGCTCCCCCGCGTTCGCGGGCAAGGTCGGCGAGATCACCGCGCTGGGCGGCGGCGAGATGCGCAGCGCGGCCGCGCAGTCCAACCGGATGCTGGAGCGGACCGTGCGCGCGCTGCCCGACCGGGGAGGCGACGCGCAGAGCCAGGTCGCCGGGTCCCTGGTCGAACTGCGGCGCGTGGTCGGGGACCTGGACCCCCGCGACCTGCCCGCGAACCGGGGCCGCCGCCTGCTGTCCCGGCTGCCCGGCGGCAACAGGCTGCGCGACCACGTCGCCAAGTACGCGTCCGCGCAGGGCACGTTGAACAAGATTGTCGGTTCGCTGCGCGGCGGCCAGGACGAACTGCGGCGCGACAACGCGGCGTTGCAGACGGAGCGGGTGCGGCTGTGGGAGACCATGGGCAAGCTCCAGGAGTACGTGGTGCTCACCGAGGCCCTCGACACCGCCGTCGAACAGCACCTCACCGGCGTCGAGGCGACCGATCCGCAGCAGGCGGACGCGCTCCGGGCCGACGTGCTCTTCCCGGTCCGGCAGAAGCAGCAGGACCTGCTCACCCAGCTCGCGGTCTGCGCGCAGGGCTACCTCGCCATGGACGTGGTGCGCCGCAACAACGACGAGCTGATCAAGGGCGTCGACCGGGCCGCCACCACCACGGTCTCCGCGCTGCGGATCGCGGTGATGCTGGCGTCCGCGCTGGACAACCAGCGCAAGGTCGTCGAGCAGGTCAACGCGCTGCGCTCCACCACCGAGGACCTGATCAGGGGCAACGCGGAGATGCTGGCCACGCAGAGCGGGGAGATCCAGCGGATCGCCGCCGACCCCGCGGTGGGCGCCGAGACGCTGCGGGCCGCGTTCCAGCAGATCTACCGCACCCTGGACGCGATCGACACCTACAAGGTGCGCGCCACCGAGGTGATGGCGACCACCGTCGAGTCCCTCACCTCCGAACTGGAGTCCGCCAGCGTCTACCTGGAGCGCAGCCGGTCCCGGGGCGCGCTGGACGGGGGCACCGCGTGAGACGCGTGATCGCGCTGGCCGCGACCGCCGCCGCCCTGCTGAGCGCCTGCACCGCGGCCCGGGACACCCCGGCCGACCCGGCGTCCGCGGCCCCCGGCACCCTGCGTGTCCTCGCCTCCAGCGAGCTGGCCGACATGACGCCGGTCCTCGACCGGGTCCGCGAGGAGACCGGGATCACCGTCCGGCCCACCTACCTGGGCACCCTGGACGCCGTGGACCTGCTCGCCAAGGGCGGGGCCGAGGGGCACTACGACGCGGTGTGGCTGTCGTCGGACGACTGGCTGCGGCTGCGGCCCGAGGCGGCGAAGCGGGTCGTCTCGGAGACGCCGATCATGTCGAGCCCGGTGGCGGTCGGGGTGCGCACGGAGACCGTGCGGGCGCTCGGCTGGAGCCCGGCCGACGTCACCTGGTCCCAGGTCGAACAGTCCGTGCGGGACGGCGAGATCGGCTACGGCATGACCGACCCGGCGCGCTCCAACTCCGGTTTCGCCACCCTCGTCTCGGTCGCCTCGGCGCTCTCCGGCGCCCAGTCGGCGCTCACCGACGCGGACGTGGCGAAGGCGACGCCCCGGCTGAAGGAGTTCTTCGCCGGGCAGAAGCTGACGTCGGGTTCGTCGGGCTGGCTGGCGGCCGCCTACCGGCGGCGCGGGAACGTCGAGGCGCTCCTGAACTACGAGTCCGTCCTCAAGGGCATCCCGGGCCTGACCGTGATCCGGCCCAAGGACGGCGTGGTCACCGCCGACTACCCGCTCTCCTCCCTCGCCGGTACCTCCGCCACGACCCGCGAGGACGTCCGCAGGCTCACCGCGGCGCTGCGCAGCGCCCCAATCCAGCGGCTGATCACCGAGCGCACCCACCGCCGTCCGGTGGTCGCCTCGGTGCCGCCCGCCGCCGGGCTCGACACCGCGCGCCGCCGCGAACTCCCCTTCCCCGGCAGCCGTTCGGTGGCGGACGGGCTGCTCGACGCGTACGAGAACGAGCTGCGCCGCCCGTCGCGCACGGTGTACGTGCTGGACACCTCCGGCTCCATGCGCGGCGAGCGCATCGCCCGGCTGAAGACCGCGCTCACCGGTCTCACCGGGGACTTCAGGGAGCGCGAGGAGGTGACGCTGATGCCGTTCGGTTCCGGGGTCAAGAGCGTGCGCACGCACGTCGTCGAACCGGCCGACCCCGAACGCGGCCTCGACGGCATCCGCGCCGACACCCGGGCCCTGGAAGCCGACGGCGACACGGCGATCTACACCTCGCTGGAGGCGGCGTACGGGCATCTGGGCTCCGGCGGCGACACGTTCACGTCGATCGTGCTGATGACGGACGGCGAGAACACCACCGGCGCGCGCCCGGCCGAATTCGACGCCTTCTACCGCGGGCTCGACGGGCGGCAGCGGGAGATCCCGGTCTTCCCCATCCTGTTCGGCGACTCCGACCGCGCCGAACTCACCCACATCGCCGACCTGACCGGCGGCCGCCTCTTCGACGCCCGGCAGGGCTCCCTGGACGGCGCCTTCGAGGAGATCCGTGGCTACCAGTAGGGTCCTGCGCGCCCTGGAGTCCCGCAAGAACCTCACCGGCAGCGCCTGCGGGCTGGCCGGGGTGGCGCTGACCTTCGCCGGGGTGGCGGGGGCGTACTGGCCGGTCGTGGTCGCCGGGCTGTACGGCGCGGGCGCGCTGATCGCGCCGCCGGAGCGGCCGGCGCCGCCCGACTTCCCCGACCCGTCGGCCCAACTCGACGCGCTGCGCGAGGACTTCGCGCGGCTGACGGAGTACCTCGACGGTGTCGACCTGCCGCCCGCCGCAGCCGGGAGGCTCGTCGAGCTGACGGAGCTGCTGGCCGCGCTGCTCGATCCGGGCTGGGTCGCGGAGGTGCTCGCCCTGGACCCGGAGGGTGTGCACGCGCTGGCCCGCGCGGTGCGCCAGGACGTGCCGGAGGCCGTCGACGCGTTCGTGCGGACGCGGTGGTGGAACCGGATGGCGCCGGGGCAGGAACCGCCGGAGCGCCATCTGGAACGGCAGTTGACCCTGCTGCACGAGGAGGCGGACCGGCTGGCCGCCTCACTGCGGGAGACCGAGGCCCGCCGCCAGGAGTCGCACACCCGCTACCTGGAGGACCGCGGACGCGGCGCCTGAACGGAGGCGGGACGGAAAGGAAGCGGGCTCAGTTCACGGGCCCGGACATGGGCACGGCACGGCCGCGGGTCGCGGGCCGCGGGTACGGGTCGCGGGCCCGGCCCGGGTCATGGTCCTCTGCGGGCGAAGGTCCGTCGCCGGGGTGCCGTCGGGGCGGACGGCGGTCCCGGCGACGGACCCGGGCCCCGTACGCCGTTGTACGGGGCCTCGCCGGTCATCGGGTGACGCGGGCGCGGACCCTGGGGCCCGCGCGGGCCTTCGGGTGGTGCACCGCGGCCGGCCGTGACGATCGCTGGTCAGGGCACATCCGGGCCGGCCGCGGAGTCTCTCGGACGGGATCAGCCCAGGCGCTGGACCAGCGCGCGGTACTCGTCCCACAGCTCCTTCGGGGTGTGCTCGCCGAAGGTGTCGAGGTGCGAGGGGATCAGGGACGCCTCCTCGCGCCAGATCTCCTTGTCCACGGTGAGCAGGAACTCCAGGTCGGCGTCGGCGAGTTCGAGGCCGTCGGTGTCCAGGGCGCCCGGGGCGGGCAGCACGCCGATCGGGGTCTCGACGCCCTCGGCGCGGCCGTCGAGGCGGTCCACGATCCACTTCAGGACGCGGCTGTTCTCGCCGAAGCCGGGCCACACGAACTGTCCGGCGTCGTTCTTGCGGAACCAGTTGACGTAGTAGATCTTCGGGAGCTTCGCCTGGTCCCTGCCCTTGGCGACGTCGACCCAGTGGCCCATGTAGTCGCCCATGTTGTAGCCGCAGAACGGCAGCATGGCGAACGGGTCGCGGCGCAGCTCGCCGACCTTGCCCTCGGCGGCCGCGGTCTTCTCGGAGGCCACGTTGGCGCCGAGGAAGACGCCGTGGTTCCAGTCGAAGGACTCGGTGACCAGCGGGACGGCGGAGGCGCGGCGCCCGCCGAAGAGGATCGCGGAGATCGGCACGCCCCGGGGGTCCTCCCACTCGGGCGCGATGATCGGGCACTGGGCGGCGGGGACGGTGAAGCGGGCGTTGGGGTGGGCGGCCGGGGCACCGGCCTCGGGCGTCCAGTCCGCGCCCTTCCAGTCGGTGAGGTGCTGCGGGGTCTGCTCCGTCATGCCCTCCCACCAGATGTCGTTGTCGTCGGTGAGGGCGACGTTGGTGAAGACCGAGTTGCCCCAGAGCGTCTTCATCGCGTTGGCGTTGGTGTGCTCACCGGTGCCGGGCGCGACGCCGAAGAACCCCGCCTCGGGGTTGATGGCGTAGAGGCGGCCGTCCTCGCCGAACCGCATCCAGGCGATGTCGTCGCCGATCGTCTCGACGGTCCAGCCGGGGACGGTGGGCTCCAGCATGGCGAGGTTGGTCTTGCCGCAGGCGCTCGGGAAGGCGGCGGCGACGTACTTCGACTCGCCGCTCGGCGGGGTCAGCTTGAGGATGAGCATGTGCTCGGCGAGCCAGCCCTCGTCGCGGGCCATGACGGAGGCGATGCGCAGGGCGTAGCACTTCTTGCCGAGCAGGGCGTTGCCGCCGTAGCCGGAGCCGTAGGACCAGATCTCGCGGCTCTCGGGGAAGTGCGAGATGTACTTGGTCGGGTTGCAGGGCCACGGCACGTCGGCCTCGCCCTCCTGGAGGGGGGCGCCGAGGGTGTGGACGGCCTTCACGAAGAAGCCGTCGTCGCCCAGCTCGTCCAGGACGGCCTGGCCCATGCGGGTCATGGTGCGCATGGAGACGGCGACGTAGGCCGAGTCGGTGATCTCGACGCCGAGCGCGGAGAGCGGCGAGCCGAGGGGGCCCATGCAGAACGGGACGACGTACATCGTCCGGCCGCGCATCGAGCCGCGGAAGACGCCGCCGCGCCCCTCCTTGCCCTGGAAGACCTCCCGCATCTCGGCGGGGTCCTTCCAGTGGTTGGTCGGGCCCGCGTCCTCCTCCCGGGCGGAGCAGATGAACGTCCGGTCCTCGACCCGCGCGACGTCGGTGGGGTCGGACGCGGCGTAGTAGGAGTTGGGGCGCTTGACCGGGTCGAGCCGTTTGAAGGTGCCCTTGGTGACGAGCTCCCCGCACAGGCGCTCGTACTCGGCCTCCGACCCGTCGCACCAGACCACGCGGTCCGGCTGGGTCAGCTCGACGATCTCGTTGACCCACGAGATCAGTTCCTTGTGGTGGGTGGGAACGGCGGAGGGAGCCGCGTTGTCGCGCGCCACGATTGCTCCTAGATGAGGGATTTTTTGTTGGAGGCCCCGTGGGGGCTGCGACCCGGATGCCACCGCGCCGGGTTCCTTGCACGAGAACCCTGCGCTCATCCGGTGCCGACCGCACTCATTTGATCATCCGACGCTCGCGCCCATCTGTCCAGAGGGCCTCACACTTGAGCGGAGTGAGGATCGCCACGTATGCCGACGTTTCGCGGCGTTTCTTTGCGTGCGCGTGGCGTTCACCTGAAGCCCCCTTGGCACCGCCCGGCACCACTCACCACCCGGCACCACTCACCACCCGGCACCACTCACCACCCGGCACCACTCACCGCCGACCACCCGGCACCCGCCGCCCGCCGCCCACCGCCCACCGCCCACCGCCCGCGCCAACTGCCGTGAGACGATGGCCACTCTTCGTCGGCCCCGGCCGTTGTTGACCCGTAACTTACGGTTCCGTAGGTACGATGCCGACATGACTGCGTCCGCCCCTGACGCGCCCACGGACCAGCCGCCCGTCGGCCGCGGTCCCACCGCGCTCTCCCTGCCGCACCCGGTGAAGCCCAAGCTCCGTGGCTGGCTCCACCTGGGTATGTTTCCGGCCGTTCTGGTCGCCGGACTGGTGCTGACCGCCCTGGCCGACTCCTCCCGCGGGCGGATCGCCTGCGGGATCTACGTCCTCACGGCGTGCCTGCTCTTCGGTGTGAGCGCGCTGTACCACCGGGGCGACTGGAGTCCGCGGATGGACGGCGTCCTGCGCCGTCTGGATCACGCCAACATCTTCCTGATCATCGCGGGCACCTACACCCCGCTGACGATGCTGCTGCTGCCGGGCGCGAAGGGGCAGTGGCTGCTCTGGGGCATCTGGGCCGCGGCGGCGGCCGGGATCGTCTTCCGGGTCTTCTGGGTCGGCGCCCCGCGCTGGCTCTACACCCCCTGCTACATCGCGATGGGCTGGGCCGCCGTCTTCTTCCTGCCGGACTTCATGCGCACCGGCGGCATCGCCGTCCTGGTCCTGGTGGTCGTGGGCGGGCTGCTCTACAGCGTGGGCGGCGTCGTCTACGGCATCAAGCGGCCCAACCCCTCACCGCGCTGGTTCGGCTTCCACGAGGTCTTCCACTCGCTGACGCTGGCCGCCTTCGTCGTCCACTACGTCGGCATCTCGCTGGTGGCCTACCAGCACGCCTGACCGCGTCCGCCCAGGGCCACGGCCGTCCGGCCGTGGCCTTTCGCGTGCCCGCGGGCGGTACGGACGGGCGGCCGATGCCCGACAATGAGCCCATGACCACCGCACGTCCCGCGCCCTCGGCCGACCGACCCCGGCCGGGCCTGCGGGAGCGGAAGAAGGCCAGGACCCGGGGAGCGATCCGCGCCGCGGCCCACACCCTGATCGCACGGCAGGGCTACGACGCCACGACGATCGAGCAGATCGCCGACCGGGCCGAGGTCTCCCCGTCGACGGTGTCGCGGTACTTCACCGCCAAGGAGGACATCGTCCTGCCCGACGAGGACACCGCGCGTCTCCTCGACGCGCTGCGGCGCCGCCCGGCCGACGAGCCCTGGCGGACGTCGGTGCGGCACGTGGTGCGCGCGGCCGTCGACCTCGGCACCGCGGACGGCCCGGACGTGGCCCGGCTGCGCGGCCGTCTGCTGGCCGAGGTCCCCGCCGTCCGCGCCCGGCTCCAGGAGACGGTGTCCGCCACCGGCCGCCTGCTGTGCGGGGCCGCCGCCGAACGCGCCGGGCTCGACCCGGACGACCTGGAGGTCAGGGTCTTCACGATGTCCCTGCTCGGCGGCCTGCTGGAGGTCCCGCTGTACTGGGCGGAGCACGGCTTCCAGGGGGACCTCGCCGACCTCGTGGACCGCGCCCTCGACGACCGCGCGCCCCGCCCGGCCGCCGGAAATCCCTGAGCCGCCGACCTCGGCCCGTGCCATCCTGACCGGGTGAACGGACCCGAGATCCAGGTGGACGTCGCCCCCGGGCTGACCCTGTTCGTGCCGCGGGTCCGCCGCGCCGGACCCACCGCCCTGCGTGTCGACGGCAAGGCGACCCTCGGCCATGTCGTGGAGTCCCTCGGGGTCCCGCTGACGGAGGTGGGCGCGCTGGTCGTGGACGGCCGTGAGGTGGCCGCGGGACACGTCCCGGCCGACGGCGAGTCCGTCACCGTCCGGCCGGTCGAACGCCCCCAGCGGGTGCCGGGCGCCCCGCTGCGCTTCCTCCTCGACGTCCATCTCGGCACCCTCGCCCGCAGGCTGCGGCTGCTCGGGGTGGACGCCGCCTACGAGTCGACGGACATCGGCGACCCGGCGCTCGCCGCCCGCTCGGCCGCAGAGCGCCGGGTCCTGCTCAGCCGCGACCGCGGCCTGCTGCACCGGCGCGAGCTGTGGGCGGGCGCCTTCGTGTACTCCACCGCTCCCGACGCCCAACTCGACGACGTGCTCGACCGGTTCCGCCCGGAGCTCACGCCCTGGACCCGCTGCACCGCCTGCAACGGCCCGCTGCGCCCGGCCACCAAGGCGGAGGTCGCCGACCAGCTCGCGGGCGGCACCCGCCGCACCGTCGACGTCTTCGCCCGCTGCGGGGACTGCGGTCGCGCCTACTGGAAGGGCGCCCACCACGAGCAGTTGGAGACGATCGTGACGCGCGCCCTGGCGCAGTTCGCGCGCTGATCCGGCCCACCGCTGGGCGGGGCCCCTCTCAACTGCTCAGCGTGGTGCGCAACTTGACGGGGTCGGTGGTGGGGGCGTCGCAGGTGAAGTGGCGGCAGACGTACGCGGCCGGGCCGCCGTCGACCAGCGGCCGGTCGGCGAGCAGCGGGAACTCGTCGCTCCCGGCGGTCCCGTAGGCGACCACGGCGCCGGGCGCGAGCCCCAGCAGCGCCGTGCGGTGCAGGGCCTTCGAGGCGGTGTCGTCGGCCGCCGACGCCACCACGGCGACCTCACGCGGCCCGTCGAGGAGCGCCTCGGCGACCGCGAGACCCCAGCCGACGAACCGGGGCACCCGCGGGCCGAGCGTCCGCACCACGCCCAGCGCCCTTTCGGCGGCGGCACGGTGCGGCGCGGAGCCGGTCTGCGCCGCGTACCCGAGCAGCGCGCCCGCGGCGGCGGTCCAGCCGGACGGGGTGGCGTTGTCGGTCGGGTCCTGCGGACGGCGGATGAGCCGCTCGGCGTCGGCGGCGGTGTCGAAGAGGGCGCCGGTGTCCGGGTCGGTGAACCGGGCCAGGACGTGGTCGAGCAGGAACCCGGCGAACTCCAGCCAGACGCCCTCGCCGGTGACCGACGCGAGCGTGAGGAAGCCTTCGGCGACGTCGGCGTAGTCCTCCAGCACCCCCGCGTTGGCGCCGGCCTTGCCGTCCTTGCTGGTGCGGGCGAGGCGTGCCTGCTCGTCGAGGTGGAGCCGGACGAGGAGGTCGGCGGCGCCGACGGCCGCGTCCACCAGGTCGGGGCGGTCGAAGTAGGCGCCGGTCTCGGCGAGGGCGGCGACGGCGAGGCCGTTCCAGGCGGCGACCACCTTGTCGTCCCGGCCGGGTGCCGGGCGCCCGGCGCGCGCGGCGAGCAGCCGCTGCCGGATCGAGTCGATCTTCCCGGCGTCGAACACGCTCTCCTGCTGCGGGAGTTGCAGCACCGAGGCACCGTGCTCGAAGGTGCCCTCGTCGGTGACGCCGAAGTAGTGGGCGGCGATCCGGGCGTCGTCCGCGCCGAGCGTCTCGGTCAACTGCGCGGGGGTCCAGGCGTAGTAGGCGCCCTCGACGTGGCGCCCGGTGCCGTCGTCGCTGTCGGCGTCCAGCGCGGAGGCGAACCCGCCCTGTTCGGTGCGCAGTTCGCGGACCATGAAGTCGGCGGTCTCCAGGGCGATCCGGCGGGCCTGCTCGGAGCCGGTGGCCCGCCACAGGTGCGCGTACACCCGGCACAGCAGCGCGTTGTCGTAGAGCATCTTCTCGAAGTGCGGCACGATCCAGTCCCGGTCGACCGAGTACCGGGCGAACCCGCCGCCGAGCTGGTCGTAGATCCCGCCCCTGGCCATCCGCTCGCAGGTGTCCTGGGCCATCTGGAGGGCGCCCTCGGCACCGGTGCGCGCGTGGTGGCGCAGCAGGAACTCCAGGACCATGGACGGCGGGAACTTGGGAGCGCCCCCGAATCCGCCGCGCTGCGGGTCGTAGGCGCGGGTGAGTTCCAGCAGGGCCTGCGCGGTCTCCTGGTCACCGGGGGCGGTGCCGGTGCCGAAGGCGATCTCGCGTTCGGAGAGATCCTTGACGATCTTCCCGGCGACCTCGGCGACCTCGTCCCGCCGGTCCCTCCACGCGGTGCTCACGCCCTCCAGCACCTGCCGGAAGGACGGCATGCCGGGCCGCGCCTCGGGCGGGAAGTAGGTGCCGAAGTAGAAGGGCTCGGCGTCCGGGGTGAGGAACACGGTCATGGGCCAGCCGCCCTGCCCGGTGGCCGCCTGCACGGCCTCCATGTACACGGCGTCGACGTCCGGCCGCTCCTCGCGGTCCACCTTGACACTGACGAAGTGCTCGTTCAGGTAGGCGGCGGTGACGTCGTCCTCGAAGGACTCGTGGGCCATGACGTGACACCAGTGGCACGCGGAATACCCGACGGACAGCAGCACGGGCACCCCCCGCCGCCGTGCCTCCTCGAAGGCGCCCTGCTCCCAGGGCCACCAGTCGACGGGGTTGTCAGCGTGCTGTTGGAGGTAAGGGGAGGTCACACCAGCGAGCCGGTTCATACGATCCAGGCTCTCACAGCGGCCACCTCACCCGTGGAACCCGCACGGCGCACGCCGGCTGCGCCGGGCGGCCCGCGCGGACCCCGCCGGTGAGAACCCCGGGTGCGCCCGGACACCGGCCTCCCCCGCAGGGAAGTGCCGGCGTCCGGGCGCGCGGACCGGGTGGGTCCGGGGTCAGCGGGTGGAGCAGGTCTTGCGGGGGCCGTTGGGGGTGACGGAGACGTCGCGCTGCACGATGCTGAAGACACCCGCGTACGCGGTGCAGGCCCGCTTCAGGCCGGCGTCGGTGTACTCGATGTCGATCATGCGGTTGCCGAACGCCGCGTAGTACTCGGGGCATTCGGGCGCGGTGGCGTCCGGCCAGATCACGCCGCACTCCTCGACGACGGCGAAGTCGATGCCGAGCGAGGCGGCGTCACCGGCGAGTTCGAGGGTGTTCTTCTGGGCGATCGCCAGGTTCTTCGCGTGCGCCCGGTCGACGAGCAGCTTCATGTACTTCTTCGAGTCGCTCGGGTCGATCAGGCCCTTGGAACGCGTGTAGTGGTCGTAGTTGTCCGGCTCGACGGCGTCGAATCCCTTCGTCGCGCATTCGTCGATCCATCCCCCGACCTTCTGGAGAATGGCCGCGCGCTTGGCGTCCGTGCGCACGTCGAGCATGTACTCGCCGGGCCACTCCTTGTCCTCCACCAGCTTGCCGTTCGCGTCGCGCAGCAGGAGGTCCGCCGCCCATTCGGAACTCGCGCCGGGCTGGGTCTGGAAGGCGTTGACGTAGCAGATGTTGTACAGGCCGGCCGCGGGCGTCGCCGTGTGGTCGCGGCTGACGATCTTGACTCCGGCGGCGGGTGTGTAGGGGCCGCCGATCTGGTAGTCGAAGCTGCCCGCGGCCGGGGGCAGCGTCTTGGCCGACGCCGCCTCGGACGGTGTGGGCCAGGCGACGAACGCGGCCGCCAGCACGACGGCCAGCACCAGACATCGGTGCAGAACGCTGATCGCGTTGTCCTTCATACGGGATCTCCGAGAGATCGTGGGTGCGTCCCCGCCTCGGACGGTGTTCGACACGTCCTGGCGACTCGGTCCGGGCTCCGAACTCGTTCTCGATTCGCTACCGGATGGGCGCACCTCTTCGGCGCAGAGGAGCGGTGCCTCTGGCTCGATGCAGCAGTGAAGCGGCTTCCGGCCGACCCTGTCAATGCGCCGGGAAATCACACCCGCCCGGACCCGGACCGGATTTTCACAGGCGGCCGCCCCCATGTCCCGGTATGCAGAACTCCGCCCGGAAGACATCGGCATGGCGAGAGAAAGCCCTCCGAATCCGAGCATTCCGTCCGGCATGAGGGAATTTCCCTATCCGGGTGTCCTCCCTCGGATTTCCCGCGCCCGGTGGCTCTGCGGGTTCCGCTCCGCCCGCGCCCTCGCCTCTGCCGCGTTCGTTCCGTCGTGCGGTCACCCGTCCTCCGCGCCCCCACGCCCCCACGCCCCCGGCGGTACCCTTCCCGGGTGACAGAGCACCCAGCGCCGGACGCCGTGCGCCGGGCGAACGAGGGCCCCAGGGCCGCCGCCCGCAACCGGGCCGCCCTGGTCGGCGCCGCCCGCGAGATATACGCCCAGCACGGCCTGGCCGCCCCGCTCTCCGCGATCGCCCGGCGGGCGGGGGTCGGGCAGGGCGTCCTGTACCGGCACTTCCCCGACCGGGCCGCCATCGCCGCCGCGGTCCTGGAGGAGAACGTCCGCCAGGTCGAGCAGGCCGCCGCCGCCGAGGGCGCCACCGCCGCCACCGTCCTCGGCGTGCTGACCTGGCACCTGACGGAGTCGGCGGCCTTCATCGGCCTGCTGCACGCCGACAGCGCGATCAGCCCGCGCGGTACGGCGCCGCACGCGCTGGCGCTCTCCGAGCGGGTGGAGCGCGCCCTGCGGGGGCACGCCCCCTACGGCGGGCGGCTGCACACCACGGGCGACCTCATGCTCGCCGTCGCCATGGTCTCCGGCGCCGTCACCGGGCCCACCCGCGAGGAGCGCGAGCGGCGCGCACGGGTCGCCTGGCACCTGCTCGGCGTCGAGGCGGACCCGGTGCGCCCCCACGAGGAGTGAACGAGCCCCACGGCAGACCCCGTTGAGCGGGTCCGCGCGGCGCTGACATCGCCGGTGAGCTGAGCCGCGGGGCGCGGGCGTCGCCGGTGAGCGGGCCGACGCGGCGCCGGCATCGCCGTCGAACGGAGCCGAGCGGTGCAGCCCGTCGCCGGTGGGCAGACCTCCGTCGCTCACCAACCCCCGTCACCAGTCACCGCGTTGACCCGCCCCCCGCACGTCACCCGCCCCGATCACCCTCCGCTCAGCCCCCGTTGGACTGCCGAACCCCCTCCGCCAGCGCGTCGAAGGTGTAGAGGTAGCCGCCCGCCGGGCCGCTGACCGTCATGTACGCCGTCCGGGTGCCGGGGGCGATCGCCACGTTCGTCGCCGATTCGAGTCCCTCCGTGCGGGCGGGGAGCCGGACCGTGGCGAGGCGCTCGCCGTACTGGTCGTAGACGATCATCGCGGCGCGGCCGTGCAGCCCCTGGTAGAGGTTGCCGTCGGCGTCCACCGCGATGGAGTCGGTCTGGGCGAGCCCGCCGTCGACCCGGATCGCGGTGTGCCGGGCCGTCACACGGCCGTCCGCGTCGAGGGCGAGGTGGGAGATCCGGTTCTCGGTGAGTTCGCTGATCCACAGACCTTGGTAACTCCGGTCGAACGAGATGCCGTTGGTGGCGGCGAGCCCGTCCGCGAGGACGTCGGTCCGCTCCCCCGCGCGGTCGATCCGCACCACCCGGCCGCGCGCCTCGCCCTCGGAGAGCCCGCGGGAGTCGCTGACGTACAGGTTGCCGTCCCGGTCGAAGGCGATGTCGTCGGGGTTCATGCGCGCGCCGTCGACCTCGCCGGAGAAGAACGTCCGGACGTCGCCGCCGTCCGGGGTCATGCTGACGATCTCCCCGTGCGCGTAGTCGGACAGGTAGAGCCGCCCGTCGTACGGGCTGAACTGGGCCGAGGTGTAGGCCCCTCGGGCATCGGTGTGGACCGCGCGGGAGGTCTTGCGGGCGACGTCGACGCGCAGCACCTTCGGCTCACCCGCGGGCGCGGTGACGTCGACGACGAACAGGCCGCCGTCGCCGCCGAAGGTCGGGCCCTCCAGCAGCGTCATCCCGGTCTCCCGGTGTGTCGTCGTCAGCCGCATCACCTTCTTGGCCGTGATGGTCCTGCCCTGGTCCGCGGGGCCCTCCGTCCCGGTGCCGGCGGTCTGCGTGCCGCAGCCGGTGAGGGTCAGCGCGCCGGTCGCGGCGAGGGCGGCGAGGGTTCGGATCGGAAGTCGTCGCATAGGGGGGATCACTCCTCCTGTCCGCGGGCGCGGCCTTCCGGTGGCCTGCGCGTCGGTGGGGCGGACGCGGTGGCCGGATGCTGCGGTACGCCCGCACTCCAACCGGACAGTGTTGTCCGGTAGTTGCTACGGTAGCCGACGACCCGGCCGCCCGAGCGGCCCACGTGTCGACGCACCCACAGGATCGAGGCCCCCCACGTGACGACCCCGCACGCCCCCGACCCCCGCGGACTCGCCGAGCTGCGGGAGCGCTACCGCCTCGAACGCGAGCGCCGGGTCAGGCCCGACGGCGCCAAGCAATACCTGTCCACCGACGCGGAGTTCGGCTACTACGCGGCCGACCCGTACACCGAGGCGACCGAGCGCGCGCCGCTCACCGACACCGTCGACGTCGCCGTGGTCGGCGGCGGCTTCGGCGGCATCCTGGCCGGGGCGCGGCTGCGCCAGGAGGGCGTGGAGCGGGTCCGGATCGTCGAGCAGGGCGGCGACTTCGGCGGCACCTGGTACTGGAACCGCTACCCCGGCATCCACTGCGACATCGAGTCGCACGTCTACCTGCCGATGCTGGACGAGACCGGGTACGTCCCGGAGTGGAAGTACGCGCCCGGCGAGGAGATCCGGCGCCACGCGGTGCGCGTCGCCGAGCGGTTCGGCCTCTACGAGCACGCCCTGTTCAGCACCCAGGTCACCTCGCTGACCTGGGACGAGCCGTCCGGCACCTGGCTCGTGGCCACCGACAAGGGCGACGCGTTCCGGGCCACCTACGTGGTCACCGCCACCGGCACGCTCTCCGAGCCGAAGCTCCCGGGGATACCCGGCATCGCGGACTTCAAGGGCCACACCTTCCACACCTCGCGCTGGGACTTCGGCTACACCGGGGGCGGCCCGGACGGCGGTCTGACCGGCCTCGCCGACCGTCGGGTGGGGGTCGTCGGCACCGGCGCGACGGGCGTCCAGCTCATCCCGATGCTGGCCGAGGACGCCGGGCACGTGTACGTCTTCCAGCGCACCCCCTCCACCGTGGACGTGCGCGGCAACCGGCGCACCACCGCCGAGGACGTCGGCGCCGACCGGGACGGCTGGGCCCGCGCGCGCCGCGAGAACTACCTCCGCATCGTCTCCGGGGAGCCGGTCGACGAGGATCTCGTCGCCGACCGCTGGACCGCCTCGGCCGCCCTGCTGGAGAAGCTGCTGCCGAGCTTCCGCAGGCCGCTGGACCGCACCGGGTTCGAGGACGCCTACGAGGCCGCCGACGCCGTCAAGATGGACGAACTGCGGGCCCGCGTCGAGGAGATCGTCGGCGACCCGCGGACCGCGGAGGCGCTCAAGCCCTGGTACCGGTACGCCTGCAAGCGCCCCACCTTCTCCGACCTGTACTACCCGGCGTTCAACCGCGCCAACGTCACCCTCGTCGACACGGCGGACACCCACGGCATCGAGCGCGTCACCGAGAACGGGGTGGTGGTCGGCGGGACCAGCTACGAACTGGACTGCCTGATCTTCGCCACGGGCTTCTCCGTCGGCACCTCGGGCATCCTCTCGGGCAGGCTCCCCGTCCACGGCCGCGACGGCGTCCGGCTGCTCGACGCCTGGGCCCGGCAGGGTCCGCGCTCGCTGCACGGCTTCACCAGCAACGGCTTCCCGAACCTGGTGCGGATGGGGTCGCTGCACAACGCGAGCAGCGTCAACTACACGCACATCCTGGACGAGCAGGCCGTCCACGCCGCGGCCCTGATCGCCGCCGCGGAGACGGCGGGCGCCCGGATCGAGCCGACCCGGCAGGCCGAGGACGCGTGGCTCGCCGTGCTGGCCGACGGCGCCGCCGACCACGAGTGGTTCCACGCCGAGTGCACCCCCGGCTACTACAACGCCGAGGGCCGCGGCCGCCCCAACGGCCCCACCGCCTACCCGCACGGCGCGGTCGCCTTCCACGAACTCCTGCGCCGCTGGCGGGCGGAGTCCCTCCCGGAGATCCTGCGCACCGGCACCCCCGACGACCGCTGACGGACGGCGACACCGGAAGGGCTCCGGGACGGCCGGACCGACGAGCGCCAACAGGGCTGCAAGAGGGCCGAGTTGGTGTCCCGCGGCCCGGCCGTCGCCCAATCCCGCGATCTCCGCCCCCTCGCGCTCCCGCGCCGCCCGAAGGACACTCGTAGGCACAGGAGTTGACGCCGGAGGGGGACGGGACATGCGCGACGGTCATCGCACGGACGCCGAGCGGGTGCTGGCCCGAGCCGTGGAGGAAGAGGTGCGGCGGTCGGGCGGACGCAGCGACGGGAACGTGCTGCTCTCCAGGGCCCGGGGCGCGCTGGACACCATGGCGGAGTCGGCCGCCGAGGAGTACGGTGCGTACACGCACGCGCTGGACGAGGCGGAGGCCGGGCGCCTCAGCTTCGCGCAGCGGTACGCGCGCGAGGGCGCCGGGACCCCGCTGCTGGTGGCGGCCGTCGCCGCGGTCGCGGCCGCCGTCTCCGACCTGGTGGTCGGCACCGACACCCAGACCGCGCTGGGCGTGGGCCTGACCGTCGGGGTGGTGGGCGCCGCGGCGACGGTGGTCAAGGTGGCCGGTTCCCATCTGCCGGCCGCCCACCACCGCGCCGGAGCCGCGAGCCAGCCGGGCGGGCCCGAGCAGTTGCGGCTCCAGTGGCTGACCGCCCTGGAGGTGCGCGGCATCCGCCCCTTCCTCGACCAGCAGCGGGTGCTGGCCGCGTCCACGGGCCCGAAGAAGACCGGGCCGCAACTGCGCGGCGCGGACAAGAGCGGCGCGGCCCGCGGACGCAGCGTGCTGGCCCAGTCGTTCGCGCAACTGCCGGACATCGAGGGCGTGTTCGCGGGACGGCGGGTCGAGATGGGCCGCATCAGGCAGTGGGTGCAGGCGTCGCGGGCCAGCACCACCACCCGTCCGACGGTCGTCGTGCTGCACGGAGCGCCCGGCAGCGGCCGCACCACCCTCGCCGTACGGGCCGCGCACGAGCTGCGGGACCACTTCCGGGGCGCCTGCGTCGTCGACCTGCGCGGCGGCAGCCCCGAGGAGCCGCCGCTGCCCACCCGGGACGCCCTGCTGCACCTGCTGAACCGCCTCGGCGCACCCCGCGAGCAGCTCCTGTTCCGTGAGCGCTCCTCCCCCGACCAGCAGGTCAAGCGGTTGAGCGAGCTGTACCAGCAGCATCTGACCCGGGTCGCCGTCACCGTCGTCCTGGACGACGCGTCGGATCCGGCGCAGGTGCGCGCGCTGATCCCGGAGCGGTCCGACAGCCTGGTCCTCGTCACCGCCGCGCGACCGCTCGACCCGGCCGATCTCCCGGGCGACGTCCACCAGTTGCCGGTGACGGCGCTGGACGCGGCGGGCTCCGAGGAGCTGCTGGAGGCGGCCGCGCAGGACAGCACCGGACCCTACGACGCCGAATCCGCCGAGCGGATCAGGGAGTTGTGCGGCGGGCTGCCGCTGGCGCTGAGCGTCGCGGGCTCGGCGCTCGGCCCCCGCTCACCGCGCCGGCTCGCCACGGATCTCGGGGTGTACGGGCCGGTGGAGCCGGTGGAGCGGGCGCTGTGGCTGCGCTACACCGACCAGTCCGACCCGGCCAGGCGGCTGCTGCGCCGTCTCGCGCTGGCCGGGCGGGCGTCGCTGGGCGCCGCGGCGGCCGCCGCGCTGCTGTCCACCGACGAGACGGAGGCCAGACGCCATCTGGCCGCGCTCTCCCGGGCCGGGCTCATCGACCATGTGCGCGGCAGCCGCTACCGACTCCACGACCTGGTAAGGGCGTTCGCGCACGCCCGGCTCCTCGACGAGGAGGAGCAGACGGAGCGGACGGCGGCGCAGGAGCGGCTGATCGTGAACTACGCCGAGCTGGCGGACTCGGTGCTGCGGCTGGTCGACGGCAACATGTCGACCCGCTCCGACCGGTTCAGCCCGCACGGCTTCACCTCCCTGGACGAGGCGCTGCGCTGGCTGGACGACGAGTCCAGCTTCATCACCTCCACCCTGCGGCACGCCGAGGGCGTCAACCAGGCGTCCGTGCTGAACCTGCTGGGCGCCCTGTGCGACTACTGCCTGCTGCGCGGCGACCTCTACCGCCTGGGCGAGATCAGCGAGTTGGCGCAGGCCGTCGACCAGGGGCTGCTGGTCCGCTCGGTGCAGTGGCGCACCGGCATCGCGGCCCGTCAACTGGGCGAGCTGGACAAGGCGCGGGCGACCCTGACGTCCGTCGTCGACCTGTACCGGGACGCCCATCACGACGCGGGGGTGGCGCGCGCCCTGTGCTCCCTCGGGATCACGCTGCACCACCAGGGCAGTCTCACCGAGGCGGCGGCGAAGCTGCGGGAGGCCCTCGACCTCCAGGCGCCGCCGGAGCTGGCGACGGACCGGGCCTGGACGATGCACGCCCTCGCGGCGGTGGAGCGCGACCGGTCGCATCTCGCGGAGGCGCTGACGCTGCTCACCGACTCGCTGGTCCTGCACCGCGCGGGCGAGTCCGTGCACGGGGAGGCGTGGGCGCACTTCCAGTTGGGGCAGCTCGCCCTGCGGATGGGGGACGTGCCGCGCGCGGACCAAGAGCTGCGCGCGGCCCTCGAACGGTACGGCCGCACCCGGGACGCGCGCGGCGAGGCGTGGGCGCTGACCCAGCTCGCCCGCGCCCGGCTCCTGGACGGGGACGCCTCGCCCGCCGTGGACGAGCTGCGCCAGGCCGCCGCGCGGCACCGGGAGAACGAGGACGCGCGCGGTGAGGCGTGGACGGTGTACTACCTGGGCCAGGCCCTGGAGGAGACCGGCGACCTGGACCGGGCGGTGCGGGAGCTGGAGCGCTCCCGCACGATGTTCTCCCGGATGCGGGACGTGTACGGGCTGGCCTGCGCCCGGCACCACTCGGCCCGGGTGACCCGCGACCAGCGGGCGGCCCAGACCGGCTCGCTGCGCAACTCCGGGTTCGCCCGCCAGCTCCTGGTCGACGCGCGCGCCGACTTCCAGCGCATCGGCGTCGCCCACGGCGAGGCGTGGACGTGTCTGGAACTGGTGGTGGTGGACGCGGGCAACGGGCGCGCGCAGCAGGCGCTCGCGCTGTGCGACGAGGCGGCGACGCTGTTCGCGTCGTACGGTGACCGGCGCGGTGAGGACTGGGCGCGTTTCCTGCGCTGCACGCTGCTGCCGTACGCGGCGCCCGGCGGCACGGAGGTGGGGACGGCGGTCGCCCAGGAGGAGCTGGCCCAGCTGTCCCGTACGTCCCATCCGCTGCGGGACGAGAAGCTGACCGAGTACGCGGCGGCCTACCGGCTCCTGCTGGAGCGCGGCGTGGACCTGGACGCGGGCTGGCAGGCGTGGCGCCTGGGCATGGTCCCGAGCCGCCACGCGCGCGAGGTGATGGGGGTGCCCGTCGCCGACGCGGCGCGGTGAGGCCCGGGGGCGGGACGTCCCGCCCCTGCCGGGGCCGTCCGCCCCGGGACCGGTCGCGTCCGCCCCGATGGGGCCGTCGTCCGGACAGGGGTGGGCGGGGTGCGGGCTCGCCGGCCGCCGTCCGGACCCGCGCGCGCGGGCGTCAGCTCCGTGGTTCGCGGTTCCCGGCCGTGCTCCGGTCGGCTTCGGTCCGCTCGGCGGCCTGCGGCTCCCGCTCGGCCCCGGGTTCCTTGAAGTCGACCCGGTTCATGTGCCGGCTCATCGACTTCATCAGCCCCCAGACGGCCACGGCCATCGCCGCGAAGACGACGAAGCCGAGGACGCCGGGGGTGACCTTGTTCTCGTCCACCTCCTGGGCGAGGGGGACGAGGTGCGCCATTGCCACGCTCACGCTTGCACTCATGTCATGCATTGTCGCGGATGCCCGCGAAGAGGTCGTCCTCGGGGAGGGAGGTGTCCACGAGGGACTTCGCCAGCTCGTACTCCTCGGTCGGCCAGACCGCCTTCTGGAGGTCGAGCGGGACCCGGAACCAGCCGCCGTCGGGGTCGATCTGGGTGGCGTGGGCGAGCAGCGCCTTGTCGCGGACCTCGTAGAAGTCCGCGCACGGGACGTGCGTGGTCAGGGTGCGCTCGACCCGCGCGAACTCGGCCCACCGCTTGAGCCAGTCCCCGTACGGCGACTCCAGGCCGCGGTCCAGCATCGCGTGGTGCAGGGCCTCGGTGCGGGGGCGGTTGAAGCCCTGGTTGTAGTAGAGCTTCCGCGGCTGGAACGCCGGGCCGAACTCCGCCTCCGGGTACTTCTCGGTGTCGGTGGCACCGTCGAAGGCGACCATCGTGATCTTGTGGGTCATGATGTGGTCGGGGTGCGGGTAGCCGCCGTTCTCGTCGTAGGTGGTGATCACCTGCGGGCGGAACGAGCGGATCTGCTTCACCAGCTCGCCGGCCGCCTTGTCGACGTCCTCCAGGGCGAAGCAGCCGTCGGGGAGCGGGGGCAGCGGGTCGCCCTCGGGGAGCCCGGAGTCGACGAAGCCCAGCCACTCCTGCTTGATCCCGAGGATCGCGCGGGCCTCGTCCATCTCCTTCTTGCGGACCTCGTGGATGTGCTCCTCGATGTACGCGTCGCCCTGGAGCTTCGGGTTGAGGATGGAGCCGCGCTCCCCGCCCGTGCAGGTCACGACCAGCACGTCCACCCCCTCGGACACGTACTTCGCCATGGTCGCCGCGCCCTTGCTCGACTCGTCGTCGGGGTGGGCGTGCACGGCCATCAGTCGCAGCTGGTCAGTCAAGACTCATTCCTCAGTCAGTCGGCGCCCCCGCGGGCGGGGGTGCGATCGGCGGCTTCTATAGTGACCGAATCGGAGGGCGAATAATTCCGGGGTCCGCACCTGGGGCCCCTTTCGGGACCGCGGTCCCGCACCGCGCGAGAGGACCGATCATGAGCGCCGTGAGCACGCGTCGGCCCGACGGCCGCTACGGCCGTTCCTCGGACGAGCGGGCCGACCGCACGCTCAAGGTCGTCGGTGCCGTGCTCGGGGCGCTGCTGGTGGCGCTGATCGGCTACTTCGCCTACCACTACGTCGCGCAGAACAAGATCAGCGGCGAGGTGATCACCTTCGACGTGGGCGAGCACGCGGTGAAGGTGCATCTGGAGGTCCGCAAGGACGCCGGTGCGAGCGGCTACTGCACCGTCCGCTCCCAGTCGCGGGACGGCGCCGAGGTGGGCCGGGCCGACTTCCGCTTCGGCGGGGACGCGACCCGCATCGACGAGGTGGTCACCCTGCGCACCACCTCCCCGGGGACGACGGCGGAGCTGCTCGGCTGCCACGCCGACTGACGCGGCCCGCCCCCGCTCCAATACATCACCGCTGACCTGCGCTGACGGGTTTCTGACGGCTTATGTCCTCCCCCTTCGGCCGGTGAATTGTTAGGCTCGTGGTTTCGCCCTTCCATGAAGGAACATCCTTCTGGGTAGGGCGATGCTTTGTATTCCCAGTACCTACGAGGAGCACCTGTGACCCAGACCAGCGACAACGTCACCTGGCTGACCCAGGAGGCGTACAACCAGCTCAAGGCAGAGCTGGAGTACCTGTCTGGTCCCGCGCGCACGGAGATCGCCGGGAAGATCGCAGCCGCGCGCGAGGAAGGGGACCTGCGCGAGAACGGCGGGTACCACGCGGCGAAGGAGGAGCAGGGCAAGCAGGAGCTCCGGGTGCGCCAGCTGACCCAGCTCCTGGAGAACGCCAAGGTCGGTGAGGCCCCGGCCTCCGCCGACGGCGCCGTCGCGCCGGGCATGGTCGTCACGATCGCCTTCGACGGCGACGAGGACGACACCCTCTCCTTCCTTCTCGCCTCCCGCGAGTACGCCAGCTCCGACATCGAGACCTACTCGCCGCAGTCCCCGCTCGGCTCCGGCGTGATCGGCCACAAGGTCGGCGAGGACGCGGAGTACGAGCTGCCGAACGGCAAGAAGGCCTCCGTGAAGATCATCAAGGCCGAGCCGTACAACGGCTGACCGCGCCCGGCCCTCCGGGGGCCGCCGCCCAGCACGCCTCTGACGAGACCCCCGGTGTCCCGGACGCCGGGGGTCTCGTCATGCCGACGGGAGGGCGGCGCGGGATCAGGCGGTGGCGGAGCGGTACTTGCGGACCGCCAGCGTCCGGAAGACGGCCACGATCAGGACCGAGTAGATCAGCGACGCCCACACCGGGTGCTGCATCGGCCAGGCCGTCGAGGCGGAGACCCCGGGATCGCCGAAGAGGGTGCGGCACGCCTGCACCGTCGCGCTGAACGGGTTCCAGTCGGCGATGTGCCGCAGCCAGGGCGTCATCCGGCTGGAGTCCACGAAGGCGTTGGAGATGAACGTCACCGGGAAGAGCCAGACCAGGCCGCCGGAGGTCGCCGCCTCCGGGGTGCGCACCGAGAGGCCGATCAGCGCGCCGATCCAGGTGAAGGCGTACCCCAGCAGGAGCAGCAGGCCGAAGCCGCCGAGGACCTTCCCGATGCCGGTCGGCTCCGCGTAGCCGGGGCGCCAGCCCACGATCAGCGCGACGACCGCGAGGACGGCCAGCGTGATGGAGGTCTGGACGAGGTCGGCGACCGTGCGCCCGGTGAGGACGGCGCCGCGCGCCATCGGCAGCGAGCGGAACCGGTCGATGAGGCCCTTGTGCATGTCGTCGGCGATGCCGGCGCCCGCGCCCGCGGTGGCGAAGGTGACGGTCTGGGCGAAGATCCCGGCCATCAGGAAGTTCTTGTAGACGTCCGGGCTGGTGGAGCCGCCGACCTGGATCGAGCCGCCGAAGACGTACGTGAACAGGACCACGAACATCACCGGCTGGATGACCGCGAAGAGCAGCATCTCGGGGATCCTGGACATGCGGATCAGGTTGCGCCGGGCGACGACCAGCGAGTCGCGGACCGACTGGCCGAGCGCGCCGACGGTGCCGGTGGGCGGGGGCGCGGGGGTGGGTGCGGGGTCGGTGACGGCGCTCACTGGTCTGCCTCCTTCTGCCGGCCGCGGTCCTTGCCGCGGCCGCGTCTGCGGGCCTTGGGGTCCTCACCGGTCCCGTCCGCCGGGTCGGTCGCGGTGTCCGCGTCCTCGGTGGCGTGACCGGTGAGGGAGAGGAAGACGTCGTCGAGGGTCGGGCGGCGCAGCCCGACGTCGTCCATCTCGATGCCGCGTCCGTCCAGGTCGCGGATGACCTCGGCGAGGAGCTTCGGGCCCCCGGTGACGGGCACGGTCAGCCTGCGGGTGTGCCGCTCGACGGAGACGGCGCCCTTGCCGTAGCCGCCGAGGATCTCGGCGGCGGCCGTCAGGTGTTCGCGGGCGTGCACCACGACCTCGACGCGCTCGCCGCCGGTGCGGGCCTTGAGGTCGTCCGATGTGCCGCGGGCGATGACCCGGCCGTGGTCGACGACCGCGATGTCGTGGGCGAGCTGGTCGGCCTCCTCCAGGTACTGCGTGGTCAGCAGCAGGGTGGTGCCGCCGGAGACGAGGCCCTTGATGACCTCCCACAGCAGTTGCCGGTTGCGCGGGTCGAGCCCGGTGGTGGGTTCGTCCATGAACATGACGGGCGGGGAGACGACGAGGGCCGCCGCGAGGTCGAGACGGCGGCGCATCCCGCCGGAGTAGGTCTTGGCGGGGCGGTCGGCGGCGTCGGTGAGGCTGAACTGGTCGAGGAGTTCGACGGCGCGCGCCTTCGCCGCCCTGGACCGCATCTGGTAGAGCTGGCCGACCATCTGGAGGTTCTCGCGGCCGGTGAGGTACTCGTCGACGGCGGCGAACTGGCCGGAGAGGCCGATCGAGCGGCGCACCTCGTTCGGGTGGCGCAGGACGTCGAGACCGGCGACGAGGGCCCGGCCACTGTCCGGCCGCAGCAGGGTCGTCAGGCAGCGGACGGCGGTCGTCTTGCCCGCGCCGTTGGGCCCGAGCAGACCGAGGACCGTGCCTTCGGGGACATCGAGGTCGACGCCGTCCAGAGCCCTTACGTCGCCGAAGGTCTTGACCAGAGCCTCGGCATAGATGGCGCCCGGCATATCTGTCTCCACGTCGTCGGGTGGTCGGTTTCGTCGGGGATACTGGGGAAAGCATGGGCTCACCCCGATCGGTCCGCACACGGGTGACATACGAGCGGACGGCACGCGAGTGACACGCGACACACCATAACGCGATGTATCGCGTCCCTCAACGGATTTTCCCGAACGAGTGACGAGGCCGCGGGGAGCCGGTCGGCCACCCTCCCCGCCCCCGCTCCCGCCCTGCCGACGCCCCCGCCGACACCTAGTGGCGACGGCCGCCGCGCGGCCTCAGTCGATGACCGTGTAACCCGCCTCGCCCAAGGCGCGGCCCACCTCGGCGCAGTGCTCGGGGCCCTTCGTCTCCAGGTGCAGCTCCACCTCCGCCTCGGTGAGCCCGAGCCGCGAGTCGGTCCGCACATGGCTCACGTCGACGACGTTGGCGTCGGCCGCCGACAGCGCCCCGAGGAGCGAGGCCAGCGCCCCGGGACGGTCGGTCAGGCGCAGCCGGACGGCCAGGTAGCGGCCCTGCGCGACCATGCCGTGGCGCAGGATGCGCTGCATCAGCAGCGGGTCGACGTTGCCGCCTGACAGCACGGCGACCACCGGCCCCTCGAACTCCCGGGGCCGGGCGAGCAGCGCCGCCACCGGGCTCGCCCCGGCCGGTTCCACCACCAGCTTGGCCCGCTCCAGGCAGAGCAGCAGCGCGGCGGACAGCTCGTCCTCGCCGACCGTGCGGACCTCGTCCACCAGGTCGGCGACGATCCGGAACGGCACCTCGCCCGGCCGGCCCACCTTGATGCCGTCGGCCATCGTCGCCGGGGCCGCGATCGACACCGGGCGGCCCGCCGACAGTGAAGGCGGGTACGCGGCCGCGCCCTCCGCCTGGACGCCCACGATCCGCACGTCGGGCCGCAGCTCCTTGACGGCGACCGCGATACCGGCGGCGAGCCCGCCGCCGCCGACACCGACCACGAGGGTGCGCAGCTCCGGGCACTGGTCCAGGATCTCCAGGCCGACCGTGCCCTGACCGGCGATGACGTCCGGGTGGTCGAAGGGGTGGATGAACACCGCGCCCGTCGCCGCCGCGTACTCCTGGGCCGCGGCCAGCGTCTCGTCGACGACCTGGCCGTGCAGGCGCACCTCGGCGCCGTAGTCGCGGGTGGCGCTGATCTTGGGGAGGGGCGCCCCGATGGGCATGAACACGGTCGCCCGGACGCCCAGCAGCGCGGAGGCGAGGGCGACGCCCTGCGCGTGGTTGCCCGCGCTCGCCGCGACCACCCCGGCGGCCCGCTCCTCGGGCAGCAGCCCGGCGATCCGCACGTAGGCGCCGCGCAGCTTGAAGGAGCCGGTCCGCTGGAGGTTCTCGCATTTGAGGTGGACCGGCGCCCCGACCAGCTGGGACAGGTGCCTGCTGCCCTCCATCGCCGTCACCCGCGCCACGCCCGCGAGCATCTTCCGCGCGCCCCGCACGTCGTCCAGGGTCACGGAGCGCAGGGGGTCGGCCGTGCTGTAGCTCATGGGTCCAGCATCGCAGCCGGGCCGCGGACGGCGCCCGGGTGACCAGTCCCCGAGACTGGTTTGCGCAGCGCCGGTACGGCCCGCGCCCCGGCCGCGTACCCTGTCCCCCATCCCAGCAGCCCCTTCATGAAGCGAGCTTCCGGCCATGCCCACAACGCCTGAAATGTCGATGGACATGACGACCCTCGGTGACACCGCTCTCCTCGACACGTTGCAGCACGAGGTGGCGGTCTTCGCGCGCCGTGCCGAACAGACCCGGCTCGGCGGGGTCGGCCAGGTGCGCAACTCCATGGACCGCGCCGCGTACCTGCTGCTCAACCGGCTCGACAAGGAGGGCCCGATGGGCGTCAAGGCGCTCGCGGCGAGCATGGGCATCGACTCCTCCACGGTCACCCGGCAGGTGGCGCCGCTGGTGGACACCGGCCTCGTCAAGCGGACCTCGCACCCCGAGGACGGCCGCGCGGTGGTGCTCCAGCTCTCCCCGCGCGGGCTGGCCCGCCTGGACGAAGTGCGGTCCTCCAGGCGCCAGTTGATGGCGGAGCTGACCCAGGGCTGGGCACCGGAGGAACGGGAGGTGTTCTGCGCGCTGCTGACCCGCTTCAACACCGGACTCTCCGCGCGGATGTCGGCCCAGGGCGCCCCGGGGCCGGACGAGACGCCGTCCGCCTCGTAGGACCGCCTCCCCGCGCGCCCGGCTCTTGACCGGGGGCCGCCGCTGTCCTCATATGAAGACCTGCGCCTGTCGTCGCCCGCGGACCGGCGTCCGACGTCCTCCTAGGACCCGGAGACCGCCGTGGGGGCCGCCGGGCGCGTCGGGAGGGAGGCGCGGTGCGGGCACGGCAGGCGGTCCTGGACGCCCGCAGGACCCGGGAGTTCGAGGCGTTCGTGGCGGGGGCCGCCGGACGGCTGCTGCAGACGGCGACACTGCTCACCGCCGAGCCCCCGGACGGCAACCCGCGCGCGCGTCGGCTGCTGACGCTCGCCCTCGCGCACACGTACGCGTACTGGGACCGCGCGCGCGGCGAGGACCCCTACGACCGGGCCCGCCGGTACCTGGCCGACCGCTTCGCGCGCGGTGCCTGGCACCAGTACGGCGGGGTGGTCCCCTTCCGCACCCGCCCGGCCGGTCCACTGGCCCTGCTCACCCCGCAGGAGCGCCTGGTCCTGGTGCTGAGGCTCTACGAGGGCGTCGCCGAACAGCAGACGGCGGCGCTGCTCGGACTCCCCCTGGAGCGCGTCCGCACGGTCTGCGACCGGGCGACGGCCACCCTGCTGCACCCGCCCGGGGAGCGGCCCAGGACGGCGGCCGGGGCGGCGGCGTCATGAGGACGGCGGCAGCCCGCGTGGGCCATCCGTGAACCGGGCCGGGCGCGAGGCCGCCGCGCGGCAGATCATGGAGCGCCCGGCGCCCCCGGTCCCGTCGGAGCTGTGCGGCGACGCGGTGCGGCGCGGCGGGCGGATGCTGCGCCGCCGCAGGGCCGCGCGGCGGCTGCTGTGGCTGTTCCTGCTGGCCGCGGCGCTGGCCTTCACTCTGTGGGCGCTGACCGCGCGCCCCTGGGTGGAGCCGCCCTCGCAGACGACTCCACCGCTCACCGGCTGGTGAGCGCGGGGACGGCTCAGCCGAGCGCCTGCTGGATATCCGAGAGCAGGTCGTCGACGTTCTCGATGCCCACGGAGAGGCGGACGAGGTCGCCGGGCACCTCCAGCGCGGAGCCCGCGGCGGACGCGTGCGTCATCCGGCCGGGGTGCTCGATCAGGGACTCGACACCGCCCAGGGACTCGCCGAGGGTGAAGACCTGGGCGCGGTTGCAGACCTCGACGGCCGCCTCCTCGCCGCCCTGGACGCGGAACGACACCATGCCGCCGAAGGCGCGCATCTGCTTGGCGGCGACCTCGTGCCCGGGGTGGTCGGGCAGGCCGGGGTAGAGCACGTGCGTCACGCGCGCGTGGCGGGTGAGCATGTCGGCGACCTTCCCGGCGTTCTCGCTGTGCCGGTCCATGCGCACGGAGAGCGTCTTGGTGCCGCGCAGCACCAGCCAGGAGTCGAACGGCCCGGCGACCGCGCCCATCGCGTTCTGGTGGTAGGCCAGCTCCTCGCCGAGTTCCTGGTCGGCGACGATGAGTGCGCCGCCGACGACGTCGGAGTGGCCGCCCATGTACTTGGTCAGGGAGTGCACGACGACGTCCGCGCCCAGCGCCAGCGGCTGCTGGAGGTAGGGGGTGGCGAAGGTGTTGTCGACGACCAGCCGGGCGCCCGCCTCACGGGCGATCTGGGCGACGGCCGCGACGTCGGTGATGCCGAGCAGCGGGTTGGAGGGGGTCTCCACCCAGACGACCTTGGTCCTCGGGGTGAGGGCGGCCCGCACGGAGGCGGGGTCGCTGGTGTCGGCGACCGACCACTCCACGCCCCAGCGGGCGACGACCTTCGCGAAGAGGCGGAACGTGCCGCCGTAGGCGTCGTTCGGGATGACCACGTGGTCGCCGGGGCTGAGCAGCGTACGCAGCAGGCAGTCCTCGGCCGCCAGTCCGGACGCGAACGCGAGACCGCGGCGGCCGCCTTCGAGGGCCGCGAGGTTCTCCTCCAGGGCGGTCCTGGTCGGGTTGGCGCTGCGGCTGTACTCGTAGCCGCCGCGCAGACCGCCGACGCCGTCCTGCTTGTACGTCGAGACCTGGTAGATCGGCGGGACGACCGCGCCGGTCAGGGGATCGGCGGTGTTGCCCGCGTGGATCGCCAACGTCTCGAAGTGCTGACTGGTGTACCTGTCGCTCATGGGCACCGAGCGTAGTGTGCCGGAGAGGGTGGTGCCGGACCGCACGCGAGGTCCGGCCACCCGCCGCGGGCGGGGAGGGCGCCGGACGACGGTCGTCCCCAGGGTCCGGGCGGGTCCCGCGCGGAGTTTTCCACAGGTTCGGGGACCGGGTTGGCCAATTGTCGGCGGTGTCTGGAACGCTTGTCGCATGGAGATTCTGTGGGTCCTGATCGCGTTGGTCATGATCGGCTTCGTGCTGCTGCCGGTCATGCGGCGCCGCCGGGGCATGATCGAGCAGGTCCCGCCCGGCCACCCGGACGCGGCGGACCCGGCGAACTACGGCTTCACGCCGCAGGAGGAGCTGGACGTCCGGATGCCGGGCCCCGACCAGGACCTGCTGGACGTGCTCGACCTGGTGCAGCGCACCCAGGACTACCGGGCCGCCGCCCAGCTGCTGGCGGGCACCGAGGCGGCGGGCGAGCTGCGCTGGCAGCGCGTGCAGGCGTTCGCGGGCGCCGCCTCGCTCGAACTGGCGCAGCGCCCCGGCGGGGTCGACGAGTCGCCGGGCGGGCAGTGGCTGCGAGTGTGGCGCGCCGAGCAGCCGAAGGACGCCGGGGGCGCGGCCGTGCACGCGGAGTTCCTGGTCCAGCAGGCGTGGCGGACGGCGACACCGGGCACCGACGACTTCCGGATCATCATGGAGGAGGCCAGGTCCGCGTGCGGTGACGCGGCGCTGCTCGCCCCCGGTGACCCGGTCCCGTACATCGTGGAGCTGTCGGTGGCGCGCGGACTGGCCTACCCGCGTGAGGAGTTCGAGCAGGTCTGGCTGAAGATCCTGGACCGCGCGCCCGCGCACATGGGGGCGCATCTGGCGGCGCTGCACTACTGGTGCGAGAAGTGGCACGGCTCGCGGGAGCTGGCGAACTCCTTCGCGGAGGCGGCCGCCGCCCGCGCACCGCAGGGTTCCCTGCTGGCCGCGATGCCGTTGTTCGCGGTCTTCGAGCATCTGCCGGAGGTGAACCTGGTCAGCGGGTTCTACCAGAGCGAGGTGGTGCGCAAGGCGATCCATGGCGCGCTGTTCGCGGTGCACGCCGCCCGCGCGGACGATCCGATGCTGGCGCACGTCCGCCATCTCCTGGTCTTCTTCCTGGTCCGCGCGGAGCGCTGGTCCGAGGCGATGAGCCAGCTCGTGCACATCGACGGCCATGTCGGCGCCCTGCCGTGGACCCTGTCCCCGGACCCGGCGGCGGAGTTCGCGGTGTACCGGGCCCTGGCGGTGGCGGGCTACGAGGCGAACGGCGGCAACCCGGCGTCGCTGCCGCACTGACGACGACCGACGGCGCCTGCCCAGACGCGGGGGCCGCGGGGCGGGCCGCCGGTCAGACCGCCGCCGTCCCCCGCGCCCGCTGCACCCGGTGGGCGAACGGCACCGCCAGAAGGGTCACCGCCGCGAGGGCGAGCAGTGCGGTGACCGTCGGGTTGACCCAGGTCGGGACGATCTCCACGCCTTCGCAGACCGTGCTGAGCGGAAAGGCGCTGTGCGCCTGCGGCCCGACCTTGTAGCCCGCCCTGAGCAGGCAGGTCCCTTCCGGGAACAGACCCGGGGAGTACATGAGGTCGGCGTGGCTGTAGGCCAGGAGCGCGACGGCGGCGGCGCATCCGCTGACGAGCGCGAGGGGCCGGGGGCTCGCCAGGCGCGGCCGTCCCCCTTCGCGCACCCGCCGCACGGCGTGCAGGACGAGCTTGAGCACCATCGCGGCGAGCACCAGCCCGGTGGGCAGGACGAGGACGACGAAGAGCATGCGCCATGCTCACACGCGGACCACGACGGACGCACCGGGTACGGAGAATCCCCGGGACAGGGACAGGGGTTGGGGCTGGGCCCTAGGCACGGCGCGCCAGGCCAAGTTGGGCCGGGCAGGGGCAGGGGGCAGGGCTCTAGGCGGGGCGGGCCAGGCCAAGTTGGGCCGGGCAGAGCCAGGCCGGGCAGGGCCAAGCCGAGCAAGGCCGAGCCGGGCCGGGCCCGGAACCAGGCGCTGAGCCGGTGTGCGCGAGGCCGGGACCGCCCACCGCACGACTCCCACCACGCCACACCGCTCCCGCACGACTCCCACCACGCCGCACCACCCCCACCGCACCACTCCCACCCCACCACACCGCTCCCGCACCACTCCCCCACCGCCCCGCACCGATCCCCACCGCGCCACTCCCCCACCGCGCCGCGCCGAGTCGCTCCCCTCCGCTCCCCTACTCCACCTCGATGCCGAAGTCCTCGACGAGTTGGCCCAGGCCGGACTCGTAGCCCTTGCCGCCCAGGACGAAGTCCCAGTCGCCGTTGGCCCTGCGGCGGAAGGAGCCGAGGACCAGGGCGGTCTCGCGGGCCCGGCCGTCGGAGACCTCCAGGCGTCCCAGCTCGGTCATCCCCGGGTCGAGGAGGCGGATGAAGGCGTCCGTGAAACCGGCGAGGTCGGCGTGCGGGTCGGCCTCCGGGTCGGTGGCCGCCACCAGGACGAGCCGGTCGGCCTCGGCGGGCAGGGCGTCGAAGGAGACGCAGATCGCGGCCCGGTCCGGGGCGGTGGCGGGCAGGGCGCGCACCGAACCGTCCGGTGTGCGCGTGTTGTTGAAGAAGACGAAGTGGTCGTCGCTGAGCACCCGGTTGCCGCGGCAGACGAGGGCGCAGACGTCCAGGGCGACGTCTCCGGTCCAGGACATGCCCAGCACGTTGTAGTCGTCCGGCAGCCGGGTGTCCGGCACCGTGGGGGTCGGCGCGGCCGGTGCCCGGCGGCCGTCGCCGAGCCGCCCGCGCAGCCCGTGCCGGTGGAGGAGGTCGACGAGCGCGGTGCCGGTGATGAGTTCGAGCGGCTTGCCGTTGGCGAAGGTGTGCGAGCCGGGCCCGAACCCCGAAGTCGTCACGAGGACGCCCTTGTTGGCGCCCGCGTCCTGCACGGTCCCGTAGAGGTCGCGCACCGCGGTGGGCGGCACGGTGTTGCGGTAGCGCTTGACCTGGACGACGATCTTGCCGCCGCGGATCGGCGCCGGGTCGAGGGCGTCGACGTCGACGCCGCCGTCGTTGGAGCGCTGGGTGGTCACCGCCTGCATGCCCATCGCGCGGAAGAGGTCGGCGACGAGGTTCTCGAAGGCGATCGGGTCCATGGCCAGCAGGTCGGGTTCGTCGTCGTCATCGTGCGAGACGACGCGGTTGCCGACGTCCTGCGGCCGTCTGCTGGGGCGGACCGGGGTGAGCTGGTCCGGTCGCACCGAGAGCTGTCCGTGCAGCGCGTCGGCGAGGCAACTGCCCGCGTCCACCTGCGCCAGGTGCAGTTCGCGGAACGAGGAGCGCGCGGCCATGACGGTGGCGAGGACGATCTGGCCGGGCCGTCCCGTCGTGGGGTCGTGCCCGTCGACGAAGCCGTTCAGGGTCACCGAGTCCAGGGCGCCCGCCTCGTCGGCGGCGAACAGCTCGTGCAGGACGAGCAGCACGCACTGGGCGAGGACCTCCCGGTACAGGGCGCGGCGCTGGCTCACCGGGCGCGGGGTCTCCTTGTCCTGGTCGGCCGTGGACAGGTAGCGGACCGCCTTGGCCTCGGGGACGACGTCGTAGCCGGGCAGCTCCCAGTCCAGGACGAGTTGCCCGGCGCCCGGGTCGTAGGCCGCCGTCACCTGGCGCGGGAAGCCCTCGGGCCAGGCGGTGGAGGCGTAGAGCGCGGCGGAGAAGTACTCGACCACGGAGTCGGGGTCCCGGCGGGCCACCCCTTCGGTGGTCGCGGTGACGCCCGCGTTGTGCCGTCGCACCTCGGCCAGTTGACCGTCGACCCACTGCTGGTACTCCCGCTGGTAGGAGGCCAGTTGGCGCTGCCGCTGGGTCTCCGCGGCCTGGGCCGCCCGCCAGTCGCGCTCGAAGCGGGCCCGCGCCTCGGCCTGGGCCTGGGCCCGCCGGTTGGCCGTCCAGCCGCCCTGCGCCTGGTAGTGGGCGAGGACGGGCATCGGCACCGGCTGGGCCAGCGGTCCCGGGGCGAAGGGCTGCACCTGCTGCTGCCTCATCAGGGAGGAGGCGCGGAAGGCGGGGGCGCGGCACCCGGCGGCGAGGAGCCCTTGCAGGGAGGCGACCTGCGCGTCCAGTTCCTCGGTGCGCCGCAGCGCCTCGGCCTGCCGGTACTCGCGGTGGCTCTGGGCGGCCCGCCGCTGGTAGGCCCGCGCCTGTTGCTCGCGCTGCCTGCGCTGCCTGGCCTCGGCCTCCAGCTGACGCTGCTGCTGCCGCTGCATGTCAGCCCACACCCCGACAGAACCACTTGAGCGACGACTCATGCGTGCAGGCCCTCCCCCGGACGTTCACCGTCAGAAACCACCGTGGCTGTCCCCACAACCAGGTGTGACCTGACGACTCTAGCCAGCAATGGCCGCCGCGCACATCCACTCGGACGATGCCCCGGCGGCCGGGGCTCCGCGTCCGGCGGCGGGGGCGGCCCGCGCGCGCTCCGCGGCGGTAATCCGGTGGCCGCGCGGGGCACTTCGGCCGCACCCTGGTCGGCATGGAGACACCCCGGCGCGAGGTGCGCGCCGTCCGCACCGGGTCCACCGTGACCGTCTATCAGGCCTACCCGCCGCACATCGGCGTCCCGGCCGCGCGCGACGGGCGGTTCCCGGCGGCGTGGAAGCGGGAGCGGATGACGTGGATCAAGCCGTCCTTCCTCTGGATGATGTACCGCTGCGGCTGGGCCGCCAAGGAGGGGCAGGAGACCGTGCTCGCCGTCGAGATCACCCGGGAGGGGTTCGAGTGGGCGCTGCGGCACGCCTGCCTGTCGAGCCGGGTGCCCGGTGTGCACGCCGATCTCGCCTCCTGGCAGCGGGAGTCGAAGCGCTCACCGGCCCGCGTGCAGTGGGACCCCGAGCGCGATCTGCGGCTGGCGGCGCTGCCGTACCGGTCGTTGCAGCTCGGGCTCCGCGGTGAGGCCGTCCGCCGGTACGCCGACGAGTGGACGGTCGGCATCCGTGACGTCACGCCGCTGGCCCGGGAGGTGCACGCGCGCGTCCGCGCCGACGACCTCGGCGCGGCGGCCCGGCTGCTGCCGCCCGAACGCCCCTATCCCCTTCCGGACGACGTGTCGTCCCGGCTGGGCGCGCGGGCGGAGGCGGGAGCGTGAGCGCCGGGCCGGTGTTCCTGGTCGGGGGCGGCTGGGACCCCGGTGCCGCGGCGGCCGTCCACGGGCCCTTCCTGCGGGCGGCCGGGGCGGCCCGGGGCACGGGGGTGCCGCGGATCGGGTGCGTGCTGGTCGACGAGGGGGACGGCGCCGAGCAGTTCGCGCGGTACGACGCCGTCCTGCGCGCGGTCGGCTCCTGCGCGCCCGTGCCGCTGCCGGTGCCGCTGGGCGGGCGGTTCGACGCGGGTCGGGCGCGGGGGCTGGACGGGCTGCTGGTGTGCGGCGGTCTGACGCCCGCCTACCAGGAGGCGCTGGCGGGCTCCGGCGTCGGGCGGTGGGTGCGGGAGTCGGGGCTCCCGTACGCCGGGTTCTCGGCCGGGGCCGCCGTCGCCGCGCGGCGGGCGGTCGTCGGCGGGTGGCTGGACGGCGGGACGCCGGTGTGCCCGGCGGACAGCGCCGAGGACCTGGCGGAGATCGAGGTGCGGGACGGGCTCGGCCTGGTCCCGTTCGCGGTGGACGTGCACGCGGCCCAGTGGGGCACCCTGGCCCGGCTCACCGCGGCCGTGGCCCGGTTCGGGCTCCGGCACGCGGTCGCCGTCGACGAGAACACGCTGGTGGAGGTGGGCGCGGACGGGACGGCCCGGGTGGCGGGGCTCGGGCGCGCCCACTCGGTGCGTCCGGCGGCGGACGGGGACGGGTCGGTGCGGGTGCGGTCCCATCGGGCGGGCGAGTCCTTCGCGGTGCGGTGAGCGGATCGCGCGACCCCGCGCGCCCGGCCGAGCACCGGCCCCCGACAAATCGAACACGCGGCTCCGGTTAAGGTAAGGCTTGCCTTATTCAATGATCGGAGTCGTCGTGCGTGGTGTGGGTGTGAAGGCCGGCCTGGCCGTCGTGGTCGCCGGAGGGCTGCTGGTCGGCTGCTCGTCCTCGGACGGCGGCAGCGGCACCGAGGGCTCGGGCAAGGCCGCCGCCGGACGGAACCAGGTCATCGGGGCCGACGAGGGCCCGTCCGCCGCGCCCAGCGACCTGGCCGCCGGGATGGGGTCGAGCGAGGCGAAGGACGGAACGTTTCCCCGGACCGTCACGCACTTCGAGGGCAGCACCACCGTCACCTCCGCGCCCCTGAAGATCGCCGCGCTCAGCACCGGCCAGCTCGACGACCTGCTCTCCCTCGGTGTCGTCCCGGCCGCCACCACCCGCGCCGACAACGCGGGGCTCGTGCCCGGGTACCTCGCCGACGCCTTCCCGCGGTACAAGGACCGGCTCGCCGGGATGACCGACGCGGGCACCCGGCAGGCGCCCAACCTGGAGACCCTCGCCGCCGCCGAGCCCGACCTGATCCTGGCCAACGACTCGCTCGGCGACCTGTACCCCAAGCTGTCGAAGATCGCCCCGACCGTGATCACCGCGGGCAACGGCGTCAACTGGAAGCGCGACCTGCTGCTGGTCGGCGACGCGGTCGGCAAGGGCGAGGCGGCCCGGAAGCTGCTCGACGACATCGTCACCGACGCCGGTGACAAGGGCGCGGGCCTCGGCGGCACGACCGTCTCCATGGTGCGGTTCACCCCGGACCGCACCCGGATGTTCGGTGTCTCCTCCTTCACCGGCTCCCTCGCCGTCGACATGGGCCTCGCGCGCCCCGCGTCCCAGCGGTTCACGGCGATCTCGCAGGACATCGGACCGGAGAGCGTCGACACCGCCGACGGCGACTGGATCTTCTACTCGGTCCAGGGCGACGCGTCCAGGACCGACGCGGCGAGCGTGCTGGCCGGGCCGCTGTGGAAGTCGATGAAGGCGGTCACCGCCGGACACGCCGTCAAGGTCGACGACGACCCCTGGTACCTCAACGCCGGGCCCACCGCCGCCCGCCTCGTCGTCCGGCAGCTCGCCGAGCACCTGGGCACGTGAGCCGGCGCCTCGCCTGGCCGCTGGCGGTGCTCGCCGTCGCCGTCGCCGCCCTGCTCAGTCTCGCCGTCGGCACCCGCGCCGTGCCGCCCGCCGCCGTCCTGGACGCCCTGCTGCACGACGGGAGTTCACCGGACGCGCTGGTGGTGCGGTCGCTGCGGCTGCCGCGCACCGAGGTCGGGCTGACGGCGGGCGCCGCGCTCGGCGTGGCCGGGGCCGCGCTCCAGGCCGTCACCCGCAACCCGCTCGCCGACCCGGGCATCCTCGGGCTGAGCCAGGGCGCCGCCGCCGGGGTCGTCCTCGCCATCGCGCTCGGCCTGGCGAGCGGCTTCGCCGGGTACGTCTGGTACGCGTTCGCCGGAGCCGTCGTCGCCGCCTGCCTGGTGTACGGGATCGCCGCGCGCGGCCGGGGCGGGGCGTCACCGGTGAAGCTGGCGCTGGCCGGGACCGCGCTGTCCGCGATGACGGCGGGCGGCACCACCGTCGTCCTCACCTCCAGCTCGGCCACCCTGGACCAGTTCCGGTTCTGGCAGGTGGGCGCGTTGAGCGGGCGGGACGCCGGGACGGTCGGCCGGATGCTGCCGTTCCTGCTGGCCGGGGCGGTCCTGGTGCTGGCCTGCGCCCGGGGCCTCGACGCGCTGGCCCTCGGCGACGAGACGGCGCGCGCGCTCGGCCACCGGGTGGCGCTGGTCCGGGTGACGGCCGCGTCCGGCGCGACCCTGCTGACGGCCGCCGCGGTGGCCGCCGCCGGGCCGATCGCCTTCGTGGGCCTCGCGGTGCCGCATCTCGCGCGGCGGCTGGTGACCTCGGGCGGGTACCGGGCGGTGCTCCCGCTCTCCGCCCTGCTGGGCGCGGGCCTGCTGCTCGCCGCCGACGTGGTGGGCCGCGTGGTGCGGGCCCCCGCGGAGGTCCCGGCCGGGGTGATGACGGCGCTGGTGGGCGTACCGGTGCTGGTGGTGCTGGTACGGCGCAAGGGGGCGGTGAGTTGAACGGGGCCGAGGAGACGCGGACACGGGAGCCCGGGTCCGGGCAGGGACCTGGGCAGAAACAGGGACAGAGGCCGGGGCAGGGGCAGGCGCCGGGACAGGGGCCGGGACCAGGACCGGGACCGGGGCAGGCGCCGGGACAGGGGCCGGGGCAGGGGCCGGGGCAGGGGCAGGCGCCGGGACCAGGACCGGGACCGGAGGAAACGGTGGAGGGGGCGAAGGGGGCCGGCCCTGCGCGCCCGACCGCCGCAGCCCCGGAACCCGCTCCCGCCCGCCCGGACTCCACTCCCGCCCGCCCGGACTCCGAACCCCCCGCTCCCGCGCACCCCGCACGCGCCGCGGGCCGCCCCGCCCTCCTCCCCTCCCCGCACTCCCTGCTGCTGCGGCCCTCCCCCGGGCTGTCCCTCCTGCTGAACCGGCGTTCCCTGGGCGTCGCCGCCGTGCTGGTCGTGGGGCTGGCCGCGCTGATGGCGCTCGCCGCCTGCGTCGGGCAGACCTTCGTGGCGCCCGGCGCGGTCTGGCGGACCGTGCGGGGCGAGAGCACCCCGTACGACCTGGTCGTGAACGAGCTGCGGGTGCCCCGGATCGTGCTGGGGGCGCTGGTCGGCGCGGCGCTCGGGCTCGCCGGGGCCCTGGTGCAGACGGTCACCCGCAACCCGCTCGCCAGCCCCGACGTGATCGGTGTCGGGCACGGGGCCGCCGCCGCGACCGTGCTGGCGCTGGCCACCGGCGCCGTCGCCTCGCCGGGCGCGGTGCCGCCGGTGGCCGTCGCCGGAGGGCTCGCCGCGGCCGCCCTCGTGTACGTGCTGGCCTGGCGGCACGGCATGCGCCCGAGCCGGTTCGTGCTCACCGGCGTGGGTGTCGGGGTCGCGCTCTCGGCCGTCGTGCAGCTCTATCTCACCGACAGCGAGCTGGCCGCCGCCGAGCAGGTCAAGCTCTGGCTGACCGGGAGCCTCAACGGCCGGGGCTGGGAGCAGGCGGGCCCGCTGGCCGTCGTCCTGCTGCTGGCGCTGCCCGCGCTGGTGTGGGCGGGCCGGGCGGCCGGGCCGCTGGGGCTCGACCCGGAGACGGCCGCCGCGCTGGGCGTGCGGGTGGACCGGACCCGGCTCGGTCTGACCGTGCTCGGGGTGGTGCTGGCCGCCACCGCGACCGGCGCCGCGGGACCCATCGGGTTCGTCGCGCTGACGGCGCCCCAGCTCGCCCGGCGGCTGACCCGCACCCCGCAGCTCCCGCTGGTGTGCTCGGCGCTGACGGGGGCGGTCGTGCTGGTGGGCGCCGACCTGGCCGCGCGGACGCTGGTGCCTCCGCTCGAGGTGCCGGTCGGCGCCCTCACCTCACTGGTGGGCGGGCCCTACCTGCTGTGGCTGCTGGGACGCGGCGGCCGACGGCAGGTCTGAGGGGCCCGGTCCAGGCCGCGTCCGGGCGGCGTCAGATCGTCGCCGTGTCGATGACGAAGCGGTAGCGGACGTCGCTGGACTGGACCCGCTCGTACGCCTCGTTGATCTCGGAGGCGGAGATCAGCTCGATCTCGGCGCCGATCCCGTGCTCCGCGCAGAAGTCCAGCATCTCCTGGGTCTCCTGGATGCCGCCGATGCCGGAACCGGCGAGGGTCTTGCGGCCGCCGATCACCGAGAACAGGTTCAGCGAGACGGGCTCCTCCGGGGCGCCCACGTTGACCAGGGCGCCGTCGGTGCGCAGCAGCGACAGGAACGCGCCGAGGTCCAGCGGGGCGGAGACGGTGGAGAGGATCAGGTCGAAGCTGCCGCGCAGCTCCTCGAACGTCTTCGGGTCGCTGGTGGCGTAGTAGTGGTCGGCGCCGAGCTTCTTGCCGTCGTCCTGCTTGCGCAGGGACTGCGAGAGGACGGTGACCTCGGCGCCCATCGCGTGCGCGATCTTGACGCCGAGGTGGCCGAGGCCGCCGAAGCCGACCACGGCGACCTTCTTGCCGGGGCCCGCGTTCCAGTGGCGCAGCGGGGAGTAGGTGGTGATCCCGGCGCAGAGCAGCGGGGCGGCGACGTCGAGGGAGATGCCGTCGGGGATGCGCAGGACGAAGTTCTCGTCCACGACGACCTTCTGCGAGTAGCCGCCGTAGGTGGGCTCGCCGTCCCGGCCGACGGCGTTGTAGGTGCCGGTGTTGCCGTCCAGGCAGTACTGCTCGAGACCCTTGAGGCAGTTCTCGCAGACGCGGCAGGAGTCGACCATGCAGCCGACCCCCACCCGGTCGCCGACCTGGAACTTCGTGACTCCGGGGCCGACCTCGGAGACGACGCCCGCGATCTCGTGGCCGGGGACCATCGGGAAGATGGCCTTGCCCCAGCCCTCCTGGGCCTGGTGGATGTCGGAGTGGCAGATGCCGGCGAACTCGATGTCGATCAGGACGTCGGACTCGCGGACCGCCCGGCGCTCGATGGTGGTGCGCTCCAGCGGAGCCTTGGCGGCGGGTGCGGCGTAAGCGGCGACGGTGGTCATGCCGTGGCTCTCCTCGTGGGGGGGGGACGGACCCGGCTGCTTCTGCCGGCCGGGCTTGGCTCCAGCCTGCTCCGGAACGCGGCGCCCACCCATCCCCCGCCTTTGCGTACGACTGCTGTGCCTACCACTGGCGGGGACAGACTGACCCGCGTACGACGGTGAATACTGGTCGTATGGATGACGTGTCTGCCGCCTCGTCGGCCTCGCTGGACCGGAGGGCCGAGCTGAGCGAGTTCCTGCGCACCCGGCGGGCCCGGCTGAAGCCGGAGGACGTGGGGCTGCCCGACTTCGGGCGGCACCGGCGGGTGCCGGGGCTGCGGCGCGAGGAGCTGGCGCAGCTCGCCGGGGTGTCGGTGGCGTACTACACCCGCCTCGAACAGGGCAACGGGCGGAACGTGTCGGCGGAGGTCCTCGACTCGATCGCGCGGGCGCTGCGGCTCACCGACGCCGAGCGGGCGCATCTGACGCACCTGGCGAAGCCGAAGCAGCACCGCAAGAAGCACACCGCGCGGGTGCAGCAGGCGCGGGGCGCGCTGCGGCAGCTCCTGGACTCGATGGAGTCGGTCCCGGCGTACCTCACCGGGCGGCGCGGGGACATCCTCGCGTGGAACCGGATGGCGGCGGCGGTCTTCGGCGACTGGGCCGAACTGCCGCCCGCGGAGCGCAACTGGGCGCGGCTGGTGTTCCTGAACCCGGGCTACCAGGAGCTGTTCGTGGAGTGGGACCAGAAGGCGAGCGACATCGTCAGCGTGCTGCGGATGGACGCGGGCTGCCATCCGGACGACCCCAGGCTCTCCGCGCTGGTGGGCGAACTGTCCGTCAAGAGCCCGGAGTTCCGGCGGCTGTGGGCGACCCACGACGTCCGGGAGAAGACGTACGGGGTGAAGCACCTGCGGCATCCGCTGGTCGGCGAACTGACCCTGAACTACGAGTCGTTCCACCTCGCCGAGGGCAACGAGCAGACGCTGGTGACGTATCACGCGGACCCGGGCTCGGAGTCGGCGGAGGCGCTGCGGCTGCTGGCGAGCTGGGGCACGGACGCGACCCGGGCGGGGTCCTCGGCGCAGTCGTCGTAGTCCTCGTAGCCGCGGTCCGCGTGGCCGCAACCGCCGCAGTCGGCGCGGGAGGAGCGGTCGGCGCCGGCGCCGGGTGCCCGGTGGGTCCCGGCCTGGGTGTGTCCGCCGTGCGGGCGGGGCCCGGCGGGAGCGTCTCGCTCCCGCCGGGCCCCGCTTCGTGAACCGGTCCGCCGGTCGGGCTACTTGCCGTAGTAGGCGTTGTAGACGGAGACCGTCGAGGTGTTCTTCTTCTTGTCGGTGATCTTCGCCTTGAAGGAGATCGACTTCCCCTTCGCCGGGTTCTTCACCTTGATCTTGCCGCCCGAGACGGTGACCTTCTTCCAGGTCTTGCCGCCGTCGTACGAGGTGTACACCGCGAGCGACTTGAGGTTGCTGCCCTTGGCGGCGCCCTCGACGACCACCGGGATGCTGACGGTCCTGCCCGCCGCGACCTTGCTGTCCAGACCGGTGACCGCCTTGAAGCGGGCCATGGAGGCGGGCAGCTTGGTCATGCCGGAGACCTTCTTGGAGCGGAAGGTCCAGGCCGCGTCGATGCGGGTGGAGGCCGCCGCGACCTTGGCGCTGCGCTTCACCGACGTCGTCAGCCGGTACTCGGCGTCACCGGCCGGGACCTTGAACTCCTCCTCGCCGAAGAGGGGGTCGTGGTGAGAGCCGACCTTGGTGCCGTTGCGGTAGAGCGTGGTCGTGGCCGACGTGAAGACGGACGAACCCGCGTGGGTGTTGGAGTCGGCGAACAGCGGGACGTACCCCATGACGCTGTTGCCGTCGCGGTAGAGGCCGAACTCGGCGTTCAGGTGCGGTCCGAAGACGGCGGTGTTGAACGTCTTGCTGTAGCTCTTGCCGCCCTTGAAGGTCTGCGGCTCGCCCATCGTGTAGAAGGCGTCGGCGACCGGGAAGCCGTCGGCGTCGACCCCGGAGTACTGCTCGAAGTCCAGGGACCACTTGACGCCGCCCGGCGTCGACAGGTGCAGGGTGCGGGTGCCGGGCGCGGCCTGCGGGATGGCCGTCGACCAGCCGCCGTCGCCCTGGGGCAGCCAGCCGAGGGCGCCGACCGAGGCCTTCTTGCCGCTCGCCGCGGCGCCGAGGCCGACCTTCACGGTGGCCAGCTCGGACGCCTTGTACTTCTTGGTGTAGCCGGTGCCGAGCTGCTTGACCCTGCCGCCCGCGGTGGTCTGGAACTCCTCCTTGCCGCCCTTGGTGAAGGCCGTCTGCCACTGCTGGGTCAGGGACCCGTCGGTGACCTGCGGGCCGAGGTGGGCGCTGCGGAACCCGGTCCAGTTGTCGGCGACGTAGCCGAAGCCGTAGGCGGAGTCGCGGGTCTCGACGCCGAAGTCGGAGGCGGCGAGGACCTGCTTGGTGCCGGAGGCGGGCACGGTGACGCTCACCGGCTTGGCCTTGCGGGCGTCCAGGGTGACCGTCTGGTTCTTCGCGACGGTCAGCTTGGGCTGGGCCAGCCAGTCGGCGCCCTTGCTCCAGTCGTCGGGGTTGACGAGCAGGAACGAGCTGAGGGTGTACGTGCCCTTGGGCAGCCGCGCCTTGACGGTCCCCGAGGGGTCGTACGGCGAGACCATCGCGTCGGTGGCGAGCCCGGCGATGCCGAACAGGGTGGCGTCGTAGTTCTTGGTCGGCCTGCCGTCGCGCCCGAGGAACTTCAGCGTGACGTCGTAGGACTCGACCTCGCGCTGCACGGCGGCCGCGGTGCGCACGCTCTGCCCGCCGCCGGTCGCCGTCACGTAGGCGGAGTAGGCGCCGTCGACGGTGCCGCCGAGCCGGGTGTCGGCCGTGAGGCCCACCGAGGCGGTGCCGCCCGCGCGGACGGTGACGGTGCTCGCGCCGAGGGTGAAGAACCCGGCCGGGGCGGCCTGGCCCTTGGGGTTGGTGCCGGTCGCCTTGAGCGACAGGGTGACGTCCTCGGTGCCGAGGTTGCGGTAGGTCACCTGGCGGATGACCGGGGTGTCGTCGGTGTGCGGCCACTGCTGGGTGCCGAAGTCGACGGACGACGGGTCGGCGACGACCGTCTGCTTGATGGCCCTGTCGACCTGGATGCGGCCGGTGCCCTGCTCGAACGGCGTGTACGCGCCGCCCTTGGCGGAGCCGGTGAGGGCGCCCTTCAGCTCGGCGTAACCCCAGTCGGGGTGCTGCTGCTTGAGGATCGCGGCGGCGCCCGCGACGTGCGGGGTGGCCATCGAGGTGCCGGAGATGGTCAGGTAGCCGGCCGGGTTCTGGCCGACCTCCTTGTCGATGACGCTGCCGGGGGCCGCGGCGGCGGTGATGTCGACGCCGGGCGCGGTCACGTCGGGCTTGACGGAGCCGTCGGCCGTCGGGCCGCGGCTGGAGAACTCGGCGAGCCTGTCCTTGACGTCGACGGCGCCGACGGTCAGGGCGGCGGCGGCGCTGCCGGGCGAGCCGACGGTGGAGTCGCCGAGTTCGCCCTCGTTGCCCGCGGCGATGGCGAACAGGATGCCCTTCTGCTCGGACAGCTTGTTCACCTCGGCCTCCAGCGGGTCGATGCCGGGGGCGTCGGCGCCGCCGAGGCTCAGGTTGATGACGTCGGCGCCCTGTTCGGCCGCCCACTCCATGCCCGCGATGATGCCGGAGTCGTCGCCGTAGCCGTCGTCGCTGAGGACCTTGCCGTTGAGCAGCTTGGCGCCGGGGGCGACGCCCTTGAACTTGCCGCCCGACTTGGCTCCGGTGCCCGCCGCGATGGACGCGACGTGCGTGCCGTGGCCGTACTTGTCGGTGGCGGACGCGGAGGTGGAGAAGTTCTTCGCCGCGGTGACCTGGCCCTTGAGGTCCGGGTGGGTCGCGTCGACGCCGGTGTCCAGGACGGCGATCTTGACGCCCTTGCCGTCGTAGCCGGAGGCCCACGCGGTCGGGGCGCCGATCTGCGGCACCGACTTGTCGAGGCTCGCCCTGCGGACGCCGTCGAGCCAGACGTGCGCGATGCCGGAGGCGGTGGTGGTGCCGTCGGTGACCGCGGCCCAGAGGTCGGCCGCGTCCTTCTTCGGGGTCTGCACGGCGTCCGCGTTGAGGGCGGTGAGGGTGCGGCGGACCTTGCCCGCGCCGCGCACCTCGGCCTTCACGGTCCTGGCGGTGCCCTGGTAGCCGACGATGACGTTCAGGCCCTGCTTCTGGGCCTTGCGGTTGGCGGCCTTGTTCAGCTCGGTGACGTCGAACAGCCGCCGGTCGACCTTGCCGGTCGCGATCATGCGGGCGGCGTCGGCCGGGACGACCAGGGTGTGGCCGCCGGCCCTGCGGATCTCGACGGGTATGTGGGCCCGGCCCGCGGCCGGTTCCAGGCCGACGACGCGGCCCTTGCCGTCGATCGCGACCCGGTCCCCCGTGATCAGGGTGACGCGGTGCTTGGCCTTGCCGTTGACGGCCGGTGTCCCGGCCGCGCGGTCCGCCGTGGCCTGCGCCGGGCTGGTCATGCCCGCCGCGAGGGCCACGGCCGCTGCCGCGGCGATCGTGCCCGCGCACGCTCTCTTGAATTCTCTGCGCAAAACTCCCCCTCGCCGAAGGTCCGGGTGCGGTCCTCCCGTTCACCCGGCCGAGAGGTGTGTCGTACACATGCGCGATCGCCCCCGGAGCTGGAGTATGCCGGGGGGCGATCAGCCGTCTCAAGAGGTGAGAGGACGGTAAGAGGGGGTTCGTGCCGACTGTTACCCGACCGCGCGGCCGCTGTTACAAGATCGCCGGATCAGGCTCCGGCGTTCTCCTTGACAGTGATCCGGCCCTTGCGGATCGTCGCCAGGCGCGGCGCCTTCCGCGCGATGGCGGAGTCGTGCGTGACCATGATGAAGGTCAGACCCAGCTCCTTCCACATCCGTTCCAGAACCTCCATGATCTCGTCACGCATCGACTCGTCGAGGTTTCCGGTCGGTTCGTCGGCGAGCAGCACCTTCGGCTGCTTCACCAGCGCGCGGGCGATCGCCACCCGCTGCTGCTGCCCGCCGGACATCTCGGACGGCAGATGCCCGAGCCGCTCGCCGAGACCGACCGAGCGCAGCGCCTCGGCGGCGCGTTCGCGGCGCTCTTTCGCCTTCCCGCCGAGCGGGACGAGCGCGGTCTCCACGTTCTCCTGCGCGGTGAGCGTGGGGATCAGGTTGAACGACTGGAAGACGAAGCCGATGCGGGCGCTGCGCACGGCGGTGAGCCTGCCCTCGGAGAGCGTGGCCAAGTCGGTCCCGTCCAGGACGACTTCGCCCGAGGTGGGCCGGTCGAGGCCGCCGAGCATCTGGAGCAGGGTGGACTTGCCGCCGCCGGTCGGGCCCTGGATGACCAGCCGGTCGCCGTCGGCGATGGTGAGGTCGACGCCGTCGAGCGCGGTGACGGTGTCCTTGCCCCGGGTGTAGCGCTTGGTGACGCTTCTGAGTTCGTACACGGTGACTCCTGGAAGGTGCTGTGGTGGGAGGGGAGTTGACGGCTACTCGACGCGGCGCAGGGCGTCCGCCGGGCGCAGCCGCGAGGCCCGCCAGCCGCCGAAGGCGCCCGCGATCAGACCGCCGGCCACCGCGAGGCCCACCGCGGTCAGCACCGTCGTCACGCTCACCGGTGCGGTCAGGGTGACCTCCAGGGTCTTGGCGGCGGCCCGCCCGGCGCCGCCCCCGAAGCCGCCGCCACCGCCGCCGCCGGGTCCGCCCATGCCGCCACCGCCACCGCCACCGCCACCCAACTGGGCGCTCAGGGTGGGCGAGACGGCCGTGACGGCGTAGGCGCCCGCGAGGCCGAGGGCGATGCCCAGGGCGCCGCCGAGGAGGCCGTTGACCACGGCCTCGCCGACCACCTGCCCGGTCACCCGGCCCGACTTCCAGCCCAGCGCCTTGAGGGTGCCGAACTCGCGGACCCGGCGGGAGACCGCCGAGGAGGTCAGCAGTCCTGCCACCAGGAACGCGGCCACCAGCACCGCGATCGACAGCCACCTGCCGACGCTGGTGGCGAGCGAGGAGGCGGTGGAGAGCGACCCGGAGACGGTGGAGGCGAGGTCGGCGGAGGTGGTGACGGTGGTGCCCGAGACGTTCTTCTGGATCACGGACTTGACGCGGGAGATCTGCTGCGAGTCGGTCGCCTTGACGTAGACCGTGGTGACCTTGTCCTTCGCGTCGCCGAGCGTCTGCGCGCGCTCGAGCGGGATGTAGAGGTTGGCCGCCGCGTCACCGCTGTCGGCGGTCGCCACGCCGATCACCTTGAACGCGGTGCCCTTGATCGTGATCGACGAACCGACCTTGTACTTCTTCTCCTTGGCGTAGGCGGAGTCCACCACGGCGACCTTCGCGTCGGTCTCGGAGGTGGTGAAGGTGCGGCCGCTGCTGATCCTGGACGAGGTCAGCGGGCCGAGCGCGGGCTTGGTGACGTCGGTGCCGTAGACGGAGTAGTTGTTGACGTCGAAGTCGGCGCCGCCGCCCCGGACTTCGCCCTGCGGCTGGTCGCTGCCGCCGCCGGGGCCGCCCTGCCGTCCGCCGCCGCTCTGGTCCTGCTGGAACTGACCGCGGGTGAACTGGCCGTTGATCTTGATGACTTGGAGGCTCAGCCCGCCGGCCGCCGCCGAGACGCCCTGCTGCGAGCCGACCTTGGTCACCGTCGCCGCCGACAGGGTCTGGAAGCCCTGCACCATGACGCGGTCGCTGCTCTGCTCCTCGCCGGAGTCGTCGCCCTGCGCGTCGAACTGGAAGCGCGGGCGCTGGGACGCGCTCGTCGAGGGCGCCGCCGCCTTGGTGACCGTCATGTCCGTGCCCAGTCCGTAGAGCGACTGGAGGACCTTGTCCTGTGCCCTGCCCATGCCGGACGACACGGACGTGACCACGATGACCAGCGCGATGCCCAGTGCGAGACCGGAGGCGACGACGAGGGCCGCCTTTCTGCGGCGGCGCAGTTCGCGCCTCAGGTAGGTGAAGAACATGGCCGCAAGCTAGGGAGGCACCGTGACGATGCGATAAGGCCCGCATAAGAGAAGCATGAGAAGGCTGTGGAGCGCCCCGGAAACACCGATGCCGCCCCTGGAGGCGGCATCGGAGGACTGTGGGGTGAGGGTGCGTCAGGCGGCGGAACCGGCCTTCCAGTCGGCCCAGCTGAGGTTCCAGCCGTTGAGGCCGTTGTCCGGCGCGACGGTCTTGTCGCCGGTGTTCTCCACGACCACGACGTCACCGACCAGCGAGTGGCTGTACATCCAGTAGGCCGCGGTACCGGTGTCGTTCGCGCCCTTGGTGTCGGACAGGCCGACACAGCCGTGGCTGGTGTTCACGCTGCCGAAGATGGACTTGGCGCCCCAGTAGTTGCCGTGCATGAAGGTGCCGGAGTTGGTGAGGCGGATGGCGTGCGGCACGTCCTTGATGTCGTACTCGCCCTTGCCGTCGTCGTCGGTGAAGCCCACGGTCGCGCCGTTCATGCGCGTCTCCTTGAACTTCTCGGACATCACCATGATGCCCTCGTACGTCTTGTTGTCCGGGGAACCCGCCGAGATCGGGATGGTCTTGACGGTGTTGCCGTCCTGCGTGACCTTCATCTGCTTGGTCTTCGCGTCGACGTAGGAGACCTGGTTGCGGGCCACGTGGAAGGTGATCGTCTTCTGCTGGACGCCGAAGACCCCGTCGGCACCCTCGACACCGTCGAGCGCGAGCTTCAGCGTGACGGTGGAGTTGCCCTTCCAGTACTCCTCGGGGCGGAAGTCGATGCGGTTGGCGTTGAACCAGTGGCCGACGACCTCCTGACCGCTGCTGGAGGTGACCGTGATGCCCTTCTGGACCGCGGCCTTGTTCGTGATCGCCTTGTCGAAGTTGATCGACACCGGCATGCCCACGCCGACGGTGGCCCCGTTCTCCGGCGTGAAGTTGCCTATGAAGCTGTTGCTCGGGGAGACGGTGGTGAACGACGCGTTCTCGTGCGCGACGCGGCCTTCCGTGTCCTTCGCCGCCGCCGTCACGCGGTAGGTGGTCGAGCGCTCCAGCTGGGTGGTCGGCTTCCAGCTCGTCTTGTCGGCGGACAGCTCGCCGCTGACCGCGGCGCCGTCGGCGGTCTTCATGGCGACGCTGGTGAGCGTGCCCTTGCTGACCGTGACCGTGGCCGAGTTGTTGATGGAGGCGTTGTCCGAGCCGTCCTTCGGCGTGATCTTGATATCGGCCGCCGAGGTCTTCTTGGCCGCCGCCTCGTCCGCCTGGGCCTGCGAGGCGTCCTTGCTCCCGCCGCCCGAGGCGTCGTCGCTGCCCGAACACGCCGAGAGCACCAGCACACCGCCGAGCAGAGCGGACGCGGCCATCAGGCCCCTGCGCCGCTTACTGTCCGTCATCACACGCTTCTCCATCGTTGCCGAACCCAGAAACCCCAACAGTCCCCGTTAACGAACTTCAACGCTACGACCGGCTCATCCCGTTCCACGATCCGCGGACGTGTGGGGCACGCCACGTCGCCGGGGAGGCGTGGTGCGGCGGCCGGTCGGTGCGCACCTCTGAGACGCGAGAACCCCGGACGGCGGTTGCCGCCCGGGGCCGGGTTTTTCCCCCGCCGCCTCAGCGGACGCCGTCCACCACGTCCTCCATGTCACGCGCGCCTTCCGCGTCCTCATCATCCTCGTCCAGCTCCCACTCGGGCGCATCGGGGTCGTACTCGATCTCCTCGCTCGACCAGCTGGCCTGCGCGAGTTCCACCCCGGGCACCTCACTGACCAGGTCGAACGGGTCGACGAGGTAGGCCAGGGCCTCCGCGGTGTCTTCCGTCACAGCGCTCTGTGCGTGTACCCGCTCGCCGTCGGGTACACCTTCGTCGTCGGTGATCCGGTCGAGCGCGGCCCGGGTGACGGCGTCCGCGTCGTTCACTTCGAGGACGACTTCCACGCGAAGCCGCACAAAACGCGAGGTCTCTTCGTTGCTCATGCCCGGAGAGTACGGCCCGTCGCACCCGTGACTTTCCCGTGACCCGCGCCTTTCACTAACATCGCCCCACACGGCCAATTCGCCAGCGCCACAAGGGGATCGATATTCCGTGTCATCCGCTCGCCGTCCGTTGCTGACCGCCACCGCCGCGGGGACCCTCCTCGGTGCCCTGTGGTTCGTCCCGTCCGCCAACGCGTCCCAGGAGAACCCAGCGGCAGATCAGCCGTCGGGCACCTCGACGACGCAGGCCAGGGCCCTGTCGGAGACGTCGGACGAGTCGGCCGGGCCGTCGGACCCGGCCGGCGAGGCCGGTGCCGAGGGCGTCGGGCTGGCCGACACCGGCAGCTTCGACACCACGCCGTACGTCGTCGGCGGCACGCTCTTCCTCACGCTCGGTGCCGGGTTCGTCGTCTACTCGGTGCGCCGCGAACGGCTCGGTTTTTGAACCGACTTGACGTGGCCTTGACCGAAACTTCATAGTCCGCCCATGAAGAGATCATCGAGGACCCGCGCAGTCGCCACGTTCTCCGTGAGCGCGCTGTCGCTCGTCCTCATCACGGGGTGCGGCGGGGATTCCGACGCGAAGGACACGAAGGACACCGCGGGGAAGCCGTCGGCGCCCGCCGCCACGGCCGAGGCGATCGGCAAGGGCGAGCTGGAGAAGCTGATCGTCGCCACCGCCGACGTCGAGGGCTACGACGTCAAGCCCGCCGGGGCGGCCCAGCAGATCGTCCCGTCGAAGGACGCGCTGACGGTGAAGGACGCGGCCTGCGAGCCGCTCGCCTACGTGCTGACCGGGTTCGCGCCCGGCGACGAGAAGGCGTTCGTCAACCGGGTCGCCACCCAGGCGGCGCCCACGGCCGCGCCGTCGGCGGGCTCGGACGCCGACCTGGACGCCGCGAAGGACCTGCTCGGCTCGACCATCACCATCGTCTCGCTCTCCTCCTACGACGGGGACGGCGCCCAGCGCACCATGAAGGCCGTCAAGGACGCGGTCTCCGGCTGCGCGGGGGGCTTCACCTTCTCGGCCGAGGGCCAGGAGGCCCAGCAGTTCACGAAGGTGGCGCCGGGGAAGCCCGTCGGGTCGGGCGACGAGTCGGCCGCGTTCACCATCGACGGCAAGACCGACGGCGGCGAGACGACGGTGAACGCCGAGGTGGTCCGCCACGGCTCGACGGTCGCCACGTACTACGCGCTCAACCTGGCCGCCCTGGCGGGCAAGAAGGCCGACACCTCCATACCGGAGGAGATCGTCACGGCCCAGGAGAGCAAGCTCAAGTAGCGCACGGCGGTCGGCGGCAGCCCGGTACGCCTCCGGCACCGGGCCGCCACGGCCTACAGCAGCGGTCCGGTCACCGTCTCGGCGGCGGTCACCGGGCCCCCGGCGCGCACGAAGGCGTCGGCCGCGGCCAGGTCGGGGGCGAGGAAACGGTCCGGCCCGGGGCCGCCGACGCCCGCCTCGCGGGCCGCAGCCACGACCGCCCGCGAGGCGGGCGCGGGGACGAGCCCCTCGCGCAGCTCCACCGCCCGGGTCGCCGCGTACAGCTCCACGGCGAGGACCCGGGCCAGGTTGTCGACGGAGGTGCGCAGCTTGCGCGCCGCCGACCAGCCCATCGAGACGTGGTCCTCCTGCATGGCGGAGGACGGGATGGAGTCGGCGGACGCCGGGACGGCCAGCCGCTTCATCTCGCTGACCAGCGCGGCCTGCGTGTACTGGGCGATCATCAGGCCCGAGTCGACACCGGCGTCGTCCGCGAGGAACGGCGGCAGCCCGTGGCTGCGGTTCTTGTCCAGCAGCCGGTCGGTGCGGCGCTCGGCGATGGAGGCCAGGTCGGCGGCGGCGATGGCGAGGAAGTCGAGGACGTACGCCACCGGGGCGCCGTGGAAGTTGCCGTTGGACTCCACCCGCCCGTCGGGCAGGATCACCGGGTTGTCCACGGCCGAGGCCAGCTCGCGCTCCGCGACCAGCCGGGCGTGCGCCAGCGTGTCCCGTCCGGCGCCCGCGACCTGCGGGGCGCAGCGCACCGAGTAGGCGTCCTGGACGCGCGGGGCGCCGTCCTGGTGGTGCCCGGTGAGGCCCGAACCCTTCAGCACGGCCAGCATGTTGGCGGCTGCCGCGCCCTGCCCCGGGTGCGGGCGGATGGCGTGCAGCTCGGGGGCGAGCACCTTGTCGGTGCCCAGCAGCGCTTCGAGGGAGAGGGCCGCGGTGACGTCGGCGGTCTTGTAGAGGGTGTCGAGGTCGGCGAGGGCCATGACCAGCATGCCGAGCATGCCGTCGGTGCCGTTGAGGAGCGCGAGCCCCTCCTTCTCGCGCAGTTCGACGGGCTCGATGCCGTGCTCGGCGAGGAGGTCGCGCGCGGGGCGGACGGTGCCGTCGGGGCCCTCCGCGTCGCCCTCGCCCATGAGCGTCAGGGCGCAGTGCGAGAGCGGGGCCAGGTCGCCGGAGCAGCCGAGCGAGCCGTACTCGTGCACGACCGGGGTGATCCCCGCGTTCAGGACGTCCGCCATGGTCCGCGCGACCTCGGGGCGCACACCGGTGCGGCCGGAGCAGACGGTCTTCAGGCGCAGGAACATCAGCGCCCTGACGACCTCGCGCTCGACCCGCGGGCCCATGCCCGCCGCGTGCGAGCGGACGATGTTGCGCTGGAGGCGGGCGCGCAGCTCGGGGCTGATGTGCCGGGTCGCGAGGGCGCCGAAGCCGGTGCTGACCCCGTAGACCGGCTCGGGCTTGGCGGCCAGCGCCTCCACGACCTCGCGGGCCGCGGCGAGGGCCGTGACCGCCTCCCCGGAAAGCTCGACCCGGGCACCGCCGCGGGCCACGGCGAGCACGTCGGACGCGGTCACCCCGGACGTCCCCACCACCACAGTGTGCATATCCATATTCAGGAGCGTACGCAGTGAATTCCAGGATGTCACCAGTGGACCGGGGCTACGCCCCTTACCGATTGGTCACACCGGGGGCGGGGCGCTGCGCAGCGCACGGCGGGGGGGCGACCGGGGAGGGGCTGGGCGACGGGCGGGGCGGGGTTCGGGTGCGGCGGGGCGAGGGGGACGCGGGGCGACGGGTGAGGCGGGGTTCGGGTTCGACGGGCTGCTGCCGCGGGGCCGTCTCCGCAAGGCCGCTGCCGCAGGACCGCTGCCGCAGGGCCGCCGGTCTCAGCCGCGGCGGCCCCGGAAGCGGCGGCGTTCGCCGCGGTCGGCGTTCTTCGGGGGCGGCTCGTCGGCGAGCCGGACCACGGGATCGTCCGGGCCCTCGCGCCCGGCGACGACGGGACCCGCGGCGCGCACCGCCTTCGCGCGGTACTGGGCGGCGTCCGCGAGCCGGAACAGACGGCGGCCGGAGCGGACGGGCCCGATCGGGTCGCCGGTGCTGGCGACCCCGCAGGCCACCCCCTCGCCCAGCTCCAACTCGGCCGCACGGCGGCAGAGTTCACCGGCCGCCGCGACCACGTCGGCGGCCGGCGGGCCGACCGCGAGCAGACAGAACTCGTCCCCGCCGAGCCGCGCCGCGAGCGCCCCGGGCAGCATCGCCCCGCACAGCGAGAGCACCGACCCGAACCGCTCCAGGAGACGGTCACCGACGGCGTGCCCGAGGGTGTCGTTGACCCGCTTGAGCCCGTTCAGATCGCAGACGACGAGGCTGACGACGGAGCCGTCGAGGCGGTGCTGTTCGACGGCCTCGTCCAGCCTGCCGTCCACGGCGCGGCGGTTGGCGAGGCCGGTCAGGGCGTCGGTGTAGGCCAGCCGTCTGGCCTCCTCCAGCCGCTCGGTCTGGGAGATCCCGGCGGCGACGACGGAGGCCAGGACGGTGGCGAAGTCGGCGTCGGCCCGGCCGAAGACGGGGGCACCGGCCGGGCGGGCGACGTACAGCTCGCCCCACGCCCGGCCGTGCAGCACGATCGGCGCGACCACGCAGCAGCCCCGGCCGCGGCGGCGCAGCGCGGCGACCCGCTCGTGGACGTAGCCGGGCCGGTCGCCCGCGGCCGGACCCGCCGCCGTCTCGACCCAGGCGTCGGGCTCGCCGCCCCCGGCCCAGCGTTCGTGCAGGAACTCGGTGATCTCCGGGAACTGGTGGACCGGGTAGGACTCGTCCTCGGGGAACTCGGCCTCCCCGGCCGTCCGCTCCCCGACGTTGGCGAGGACCCGCAGCCGCCCCAGCTCCCGCTCCCACACGGAGAGCGCCGCGAAGGTGCCGCCCAGCGCGTGACAGGCGCCGAGCGCGGCGGCCCGCCAGGCCTCGTGCGAGCCGTGGGCCGCAGCCATGGCCTGCGCCAACGCGACGACGGCCGCGAGCCGCCTGTCCTCACCCATCGCCCCAGGCTAGGCAGTTTTCGGCCACCGGGGGACATTGAGAGCGCGCTGGGGTGACCCACGGCACGCGACCGGGACGGGCCGGGGGCGGGCCGGGGACCCCCGGAGGCCCCCGTCAGCCCCCGAGCCCCGTCACTCCCCCGGCCACCTCGGTGGGCGCTTCTCGTTGAACGCCGCCACGCCCTCCGCCCGGTCTCCCGAGAAGGCCACCGTGCGCCAGGCCGCGTCCTCGACCTCAAGGCCCGTGGCGAGGTCGAGACCGTGCCCGAGCCGCAGCGCGCGCTTGGCGGCGCGCAGGCCGACCGGGGAGTTCGCGGCCATCCTCGCGGCCAGCGCCAGCGCCTCCTCCCGGTCCCGGCCCGTGTCCACCAGCACGTCGATCAGACCCGTCTCCCGCGCCTCCGCCGCCTCCAGGCGCCGCGCCGTGAAGATCAGCTCGGCCGCGCGGGCTGCGCCGACCCTGCGGGGCAGCAACTGGGTGCCGCCACCGCCCGGGATCACGCCGACCGAGACCTCGGGCAGCCCGACGACCGCCGTCCCGTCGGCCACGATCACGTCGCAGGAGAGCGCCAGCTCGAACCCGCCGCCCAGCGCGAAGCCGTGCACGGCGGCGATCGTCGGCACCGGCAGGGCGAGGACCCCGCCGTAGGCGGCGCGCGCGACCGGCCGCTGCCTGAGCAGCTCGGCGTCGGTGAGGGAGTTGCGCTCCTTGAGGTCGGCGCCGACGCAGAAGGCCCGCTCGTGCGTCGACGTCAGGACGACCACCCGGACCCCCTGGTCCCCGGCGAGCGCGGCGCAGGCCCCGGCGATCGACCGGGCCATCTCCGACGAGACGGCGTTCATGGCCTTGGGCCGGTCGAGGACCAGCTCGGCGACGTGCCCCTCGCCGGGCCGCCGCACGACCACGAACTCCCCGAACCGTTCCTCACTCATGACGCCCTCCGGTTAACGCGGGTTAACTGTCCGCCCCGATCATCGCAGCCGGGGCCGCGCCGGGAAAGGGCGTTCGGCCACGCGACCGGGCCCGGGACGGTCGCGCACCGGCCGGCGCCGTCAGTTCCCGCAGCCGCTCCGCGCATCTCGTTCGAGTGATGTCCGCCCGCTTCGCCCGCCCCGGACCCCGCCTCTCCGCATAGCGTGCGTCCGCCACCGCGCACCAGGGAGGGGACGCCATGAGCGAGACACGGACCGGTCCGACGCCTGCGCGGAACACCCCGCCCCCGCCCGACAGCCCCCCACCCCACATACCGGCCCCGGGCGCCTCGAAGGCCCCAGGACCCACGAAGCGCCCAGGCGACTCGAAGAACCCGGGCGACTCGAAGACCCCGGCCGAAGCAAAGACCCCAGCCGACTCGAAGACCCCGGGCGAAACGAAGACCCCGGGCGAAACGAAGACCCCGGGCGCCCCAAAGGTCTCTCGCGCCTCTGGCACCCTCACCGCGCCGACCGTCCCGGTCCCGGTACCGGTCCCGGAGCCCCCAGCCACCCCCGCCGCCGCTCCCGCTCCCGATCCCGAACCTGACACCGTCCTTCCCTCTCCCCCTCCCCTTTCCCCTCCCCCTCCCGCGTCGGCCCGGGGCAGGGGACGGGCGCGGGGGCGGCATCGGCGGCCCCGGCCGCGCAAGGTGCTGCTCGCCCTCGTCGGGGGCGTTCTCCTCGCCGGGGCGCTGAGCCTGGTGCGGATCGTGCCCGACGCGGGCGGCGGGGCCCGCGCCGAGGGGCGGCCCGCGTCCCCGGAGGCCGCCGTCGCCCT